>CAMCHD010000165.1 GCA_945874545.1 Akkermansia muciniphila
AGATCGTGACCGTAGAAAAGGTTGTCGCCCAGCACGAGGGCGGAGGGCCGGCCGTCGGCGAGAAAACCGCAGGCGGAGGCGATGGTCAGGGCCTGGGCGAGGCCGTCGGGCGAGGGCTGGGCGGCGTAGGAGAGGCGCAGGCCGAAACGCGCACCGTCGCCGAGCAGGCGTTGAAACAGGGGCAGGTCGTGCGGCGTGGAGATGACGAGGATCTCGCGCAGACCGGCCATCATGAGGACGGACAGCGGGTAATAGACCATCGGTTTGTCGTAGACCGGCATCAACTGCTTGGAGACCGCGAGGGTCAGCGGGTAGAGCCGGGTGCCGGAGCCGCCGGCGAGCAGCAGTCCGCGCCGCGGACCGCTGCTCGTGGATGAAGGAGAAAGTTTAAGGTTAAGGTCGGACATGGAGACGGGTTAGGCGCCGCGGCCGAGGCGCTCGCGGGCGTAGCGGGTGGTGGTGATGGCGTCGCACCACGGGCGGTGGGCCAGATACCAGGCGACGGTTTCGGCCAGGCCGGCGGCGAGGTCGCGGCGCGGGCGCCAGCCGAGTTCGGCGTGCAGTCGCGAGGCGTCTATGGCGTAGCGGCGGTCGTGCCCGGGGCGATCGGCGACGTGGGTGATCCGGTCGGCGTGGGGTTTTCCATCGACGCGAGGCGCCTGGCGGTCGAGCTCGGCGCAGAGGGCGTGGACGAGGTCGAGGTTGGTCCGTTCGGCGTTTCCCCCGATGTTGTAGACCGCACCGGGGGCGGCGCGGTCGAGGATGGCCCAGAGAGCGTCGACGTGGTCCTCGACGTGCAGCCAATCGCGCACCTGTTGGCCGTCGCCGTAGACCGGGAGGGGTTTGCCCTCGAGGGCGTTCAGCAGCATGAGCGGGATCAACTTTTCCGGAAACTGGCGGGGCCCGTAGTTGTTGGAGCAGCGGGTCGTGAGCACGGGCAGCCCGTGGGTGTGGAAGGCGGCGCGAACGAGGAGGTCGGAGGAGGCCTTGGACGCGGCGTAGGGTGAATTCGGTGCCAGCGGCGTCGCCTCGGTGAACGCGGGGGCGTCCGGCGCGAGGGTGCCGTAGACCTCGTCGGTCGAAACGTGCAAAAACCGGAACGCGGTGCGGCGGTCGGCGGGCAGGCGGGCGAGGTGCGCGCGGGCGGCCTCGAGCAGTTGGTGGGTGCCGAGGATGTTGGTCTGGAGAAATGCGGCGGGGGCGTCGATCGAGCGGTCGACGTGGGTCTCGGCGGCGAAGTGGACGACGGCGTCGAACCCGTGTTCGGCGAACAGCCGGTCGAGCAGCGGGCGGTCGAGGATATCGCCTTGGATGAAGGCGTAGCGGTCGTCTGTCGGCAGGCCGGCTAGGGGCGCTGGGTCGGCGGCGTAGGTGAGGGCGTCGAGGTTGACCAGGCGGCGGAGGGGCGTGGCGACGTCGGCGAGGCGGCGGCGGATGTAGTGCCCGCCGATGAAGCCGCAGCCGCCGGTGACGAGGAGTTTCATGGGGTGGGGGAGTCGGGTTCCCAGCGGGCCAGGGCGGAGCGCAGGGCATCGTGGATTGGGGGCAGGGAGATCCCGGCGGCGAGCAGCTTTGCCGTATCGAGCACGCAGTTCGAACGCGGGGCGCGCACGGCCTCGCGCAGGAACTCGGCCTCGTCGGCGAAAAACACGAACGGGGTGCGGCGCAGGCCGGCGGCGGCGAGCATCGCGGCGACCTCGCGGGTGGTCACGGCGCCCGGGTTGGTGAAGTTATAGATGCCGGGGGCGGGGCGGAGGGTGGCGAAGGAAAGCGCGGCCGGCACAAAATCCGCGAGGTGGGTGATGGAATTCCGCGCCTCGAGCAGGCGGGCGTAGCGCAGCAGCTTGGACAGGTAGTTTCGCGGGTTGTCCACGTGGTCAAAGGGGATGCGGAGGCGCCACAGGTAGACGTCGGGGTAGCCGGCCAGCAGCTCCTCCCCGAGGGCCTTGGTGCCGCTGTAAAACGAGCACGGGCCGGCGCGGAAGCAAAAATTGGGCGCGTCGAGCTCGGTGAAGCCGGAGCCGTCGGGCCGGGCGCCCTGGTAGATGCAGCCCGACGAGAGGTGGCCCCAGGGCACGCCGGCGGACGCGCAGGCCTCGGCGATGCGCGCGGGGAGCACGGCGTTGGCGAACAGGCACTCGGCGCGGTGGTCCTCGCAGCCGTCGACGTTGGGTTTCCCGGTGTAGCCGGACGCGTTGATCAAAAACGCCGGGCGTTCGGCGCGAAGTGCGGCGAGCAGGCGGGAGGGCTCGGAATAGTCGAGCTCGGTGCGGCGGATCGCGCGGTGCGCGACGCCGTGGCGGACCAGATGCCGCTGAAAAGCCCGGCCGATGTAGCCGCCGGCACCGAGGAGAAAAATCATGCCGCGGAAGGGTGGGGACGAGCCGGGCGGGGGTTCAACCCCAACCTTCCGGGCCGGGGCTTGACCGGGGTGCGCGGCGGGCGGCAGGGTCGGGGCATGGTATCCAGCGAAATTCCGGCGGACACAGGTGCGGCGAACAAACGCCACCGGCGTCGGCGTCTGGCGGTGCTGGCGGCGGGTGGATGTTTCGCCCTGGTGGTGGCGGCGCTGGCGGCGGCCCAGCCGCCCGAGACCTGGGTGCGGGCGAAGGAGGTGGTCGGCCGGGGCATGGACGCGGTGCGCGCGTTGGGCGCGGGGTGGTTTTTCGCGGCCTTCGCGCTGCTGCCGGCGGTGGGTTTTCCCGTCTCGTTTTTCGCCCTTTCGGCCGGGCCGCTCTTCGCGCCGGTCATCGGTCTGCCGGCGGTGCTGGCGCTGGCGGGGGCGAGCATGGCGGTGAGCATGACGATCTCCTACGGCCTCGCGCGCTACCTTCTGCGCCCGTGGGTGGAGCGGCTCTTCGCCTATCTCGGCTACGCCATCCCCGACGTGCCGCCCGGCAAACGGCGCATGTTCGTCTTTCTGGTCCGGGTGACGCCCGGCCCGCCCTACGTTTTCCAGAGTTTCTTGCTCGGGCTGGCGCGGGTGCCGTATCCGACCTACCTCGCGATCTCGTGGCTCACGGCCACGGCGAACGTCGTGCTTTTTATCGTCTTCGGCGACGCGCTGATGAAAGGAAAGGGCGGGGTGGCGCTGGCGGCGGTGGCCGGCGTGGTCGTGGTGGTTTTCGCGATCAAGGCACTGCGGCGGCGGGCCGAGGCCCGGGCGGCGGCGGGCGAGGGGGCCGGGCGGTGACGGCCGGGCGGGAGATGGACCTCGGGCCGGGCGCGGGCGCGCGCGCCGAGACCGTGAGCGAATTCACCCGGCGGGTGAAGGCGGTGCTGGAGGCCGGCATCCGGCCCGGCTGGGTGCGCGGCGAGGTCACCAACCTCCGGATACAGGCCAGCGGTCACGTCTACTTCTCGCTCAAGGATGCGGGCGCGCAGGTGCGGGCGGTGATGTTTCGCGGCGACGCGGCGCGGCAGGAGACGAAATTGCGCGAGGGCGGGCAGGTGGTCGTTTTCGGCGAGGCGTCGGTCTACGAGGCGCGAGGTGAATACCAGCTCATCGTGCGGGTGGCCCTGGACGACGGGGTGGGGCGGCTGCGGCGTGAGTTCGAGGAGCTCAAGGCGCGGCTTGCGGCCGAGGGGCTCTTCGACCAGGCGCGCAAGCGGCCCCTGCCGAGGCTGCCCCGCGCGGTGGGTTTCGTCACCTCGCCGACCGGCGCGGCGGTGCAGGATTTTTGCCGCATCCTGACGCGACGGGGCTGGCGGGGGCGGGTGGTGGTGCTGCCGGCCAAGGTGCAGGGCGACGGTGCGGCGGCGGAGGTGGCGGCGATGATCGCGCTGGCCAACGACCCGGCGGCGATCGGATTGGAACTCGATTTGCTGGTGGTGGGGCGGGGCGGCGGCTCCCTGGAGGACCTGTGGGCGTTCAACGAGGATATCCTGGCGCGGGCGGTGGCGGGCTCGCGGCTGCCGGTGATCTCGGCGGTGGGGCACGAGATCGATTTTACCCTCAGCGACTTCGCGGCGGACACGCGGGCGGAAACGCCGAGCGCGGCGGCGGAGTTGATCTCCAGCGATTTTGTGGCGGAGCGGGAGCGGCTCGATCGCCTGGCGGACGATCTCGACGCGGGCGCGGCGGCCGGTCTGGAGGCGGCGCGGGGCCGGTGGTCGGGTTTGGCGGATCGCCTGCGTTTGCTCTCGCCGGCCGCGCAGGTCGAGCGGGGCGGGCTGCGGCTGGACGATCTGAGCAATCGGCTCGAGGCCGCCTGGGCGCGGTCGGCGCAGGCGCGGCGCCACCGGCTCGCGCTGGTCGCGGGCCGGTTGGCGGCGGCGAGTCCGGCGCGGCGGGTCGAGACGGAATCGCAGCGCCTGCTCGGGCTGTGGAAACGCCTACAGGCCGCGAGTCCGGCGTCGGTCTTGAACCGGGGCTTTGTGATTCTGCGCGACGCCGGGGGCCGGCCGCTGGTGCGCGCGGCCGAACTGCCGGCTGGGGCGCGGGTGCGGGCGCAGTTTGCCGACGGCGAGGCGGGTTTGCGCGCGGATTAACCGAGCAATAGTTCGCGGAGGGCGACGGCGCTGGTCACCGGGGCCTGGCAGGCGAGGTCGCGGCAGAGGTAGGCGGTGGGGCGGCCCGCGAGCGGCGCCATGTCGCCGGCCCACGCGGCGTCAGCGGGCGTGAGCAGGTGGACCGGGGCGCTGAAGGGCGGCGCGGCGTGGACGACGGAGGCCAGCGTGGTGAACGCCGGGTCGGCCGGGTCGCCCGCCAACACCACGTGGGCGGGCTCGGCGAGCAGGTCGGCGAGCCCGCAAAGCAGCACGGGCAGGGCGTGGGGAGCGCCGGACCACTGTGAGCGGAAGGCCTCGGCGGCGCGGACCGCGCGGGCGCGGTGGGGAGCGAGGGCGGGGGAGGTTTCGTTCGCGGCGGGTTCGCCGAGCAGGATGGAAAGGCGGACGAGGTTGGACAGCGCGACGGAGGACGCGGTCGGCTCGGCGCCGTCGTAGTCGTCCTTCAGGCGCAGGACGAGCTCGGTGTCGGCGGCCGCGGAGAAATAGCCGCCCGCCGCCTCGTCCCAGAAGCGGGCGTCGAGCGCGGCCTGGAGTTTCTCGGCGAAGTGCAGCCAATGCGGATCGAGGGTGGCTTGGTGGAGGTCGAGCAGGCCGGCGACGACGCAGGCGTAGTCCTCGGCGAAGCCGTCGATCGCGGCGGGGCCGTCGCGCCAGGAGCGGAGCAGGATGCCGCGCGTGGGTATCCAGAGTTCCGATTCGATGAAACGGGCGCAGCGCAGGGCGGCCTCGAGGTAGAAGGGGCGTTTGTCGGCGAGGCAGGCGGCGGGGTGGACGGAGGCGCGGGCGAGGGCGGAGAGGGCGAGGCCGTTCCAGGCGGCGAGTATCTTGTCGTCGAGTTGCGGGCGGGGGCGGGCGGCGCGCACGGCGCGGAGGCGTTCCAGCGCGGCGGCGAGGCGGTCGGCGGCGGTGGCGAGGTCGAGCCCGAGGCCGGCGGCGGTCTCGGCCAGCGGGCGGACCTGGCGGATGATGTTGTGCCCGGTGAATTCGTGGTGCGGGTCCAGTTCGGCGGGGACGTTGCCCGCGTCCTCGACGCCGAAGTGGGCGCAGACGAGGGCGGCGTCGAGCGGAGGCAGGACGCTGTCGAGCTCGGCGCGGGTCCAGACGTAGAAGGCGCCCTCGGCGTGGCCACCGCCGTCGGCGGGAGCGCGGTCGCTGTCGGCGTCCTCGGCGGAGAAAAAAGCTCCGCCGGGGTGGGCGAGGTCGCGCAGCAGGTAATCAAAAATGCCGCGGGCGGCCCAGGCGAGGCGTTCGTCGCCGGTGGCGCGGGCGGCGTCGAGCAGGTTGCGGGCGATCTGGGCCTGGTCGTAGAGCATCTTCTCGAAGTGGGGCACGAACCAACCGGCATCGACGGAGTAGCGGTGGAAGCCGCCGCCGAGGTGGTCGTGGATGCCGCCCTGGATCATGCCGCGGAGGGTTTCGGCGACGAGGCGGAGGGCCTCGCGGCCGGTCTCGGTGGCGCCCCCGCCCTGGAGGGCGGCGACGCGGAGCAGAAAGTCGATGTTGCCGGCGCGGGGGAACTTTGGCGCGCCGCCGAAGCCTCCGTGCGCGGAGTCGAAGCTTTCGTAGAGATGGGCGAAGCCGCGCTCGAAGGCGTCGCCGGCGGCCTCGTGGAGCGGGGCCGGCGCGGCGGGAGCGGGGGCGGCGTCCGCACGGGCGGAGCCGGGGCCGCCGGAGTCGGCGACGGACGCGGCGCGGTTCGTGTAGTGATCGCGCAAGGACGCGAGCACGCGGTCGGCCTCGGCCACGAGGTCGGGGCGTTTGTCCCGCCAGGCGCCGGCGACGGCGGCGAGCAGGCCGGGGAAACCGCGGCGGCCGTGGCGGTCGTCGGGCGGGAAGTAGGTGCCTCCGAAAAAGGGCTTCAGGTCCGGGGTGAGGAAAACGTTGAGCGGCCAGCCGCCGGAGCCGGTGCGGGCCTGGACGTAGGTCATGTAGACGCGGTCCACGTCGGGGCGTTCCTCGCGGTCGAGTTTCACCGGGATGAAATCGCGGTTCAGCTGCGCGGCGATGCCGGCGTTTTCGAACGACTCCCGGGCCATGACGTGGCACCAGTGGCAGGTGGAGTAGCCGATGGAGAGGAGGATGGGTTTATCCTCGGCGCGGGCGCGGGCGAAGGCGGGCTCGCCCCACTCCAGCCAGGCGACGGGATTGTCCGCGTGCTGGCGGAGGTAGGGGGATTTGGCGAGGGCGAGGGCGTTGGGCATGGGCGGGAGCAGGATCGCCGCAAGAAGGCCGGGAAGGGGCAAAAGAAAACCCTCCGGGGTGGAATTCCCGGCCGGCGGCGTGGCGGGGCCGCCAAAGTGGATGCCGACGCCGGAGTTTCGCCTTTAGGAGGTGGTTTGGTCCCGATGGCGGGCGACTTCGGTCCGGAGAAGCTCGACCTCTCGCCAAAGGCCGGCGAGCAGGCGGAGGGTCTGGTGGTCGACGCGATGGTGGCGGCGAAAATGCTCCAGCCTGCGGGCCTCGTAGAGATGGTCGTCGTCGAAAACCGGCTCCGCCTCGGCGCGGCTCAGCACGGTCCCGAAAAAGCCAAGCCGACAGTAGTGACGCAGGCGGTTAGGGTGCATACCGGCGATGCGCGCGGCTTCCGCCAGGGAATAAGCGGGCGAGGCGTCGTAGCCCAGGTCGATGACGACCAGGGCCCGGGAAGGGTGGGCGCGGGGGGTGTTCATGGGTCCTTGCGCGGTTTGTAGGGGGAGAGCGCGGCGAGGCGGGTCCAAAGCTCCCGCTCCTCGGATGACACCGGATGGGGGGTGCGCACCCGCGTGGTCACGTAGATGTCGCCGCGGGTGCCGTCATCCTTCAGCAGGCCGAGGGCGCGCAGGCGCAGCTGGCCGCCCGATTCGGTGCCGGGTGGCACGCGCAGCGCCATGCGGCCGTCGAGGGTGGGTATCTTCACCTGGGCGCCGAGGACCGCCTCCCAAGGCGCGAGGTCCAGGTCGCAGTGCAGGTCGGCTTCTTGCACGGTGAAGTCCGGATGGCGGGCGAGGCGCACGCGCAAGTAGAGGTCGCCGGCCGGCGCTCCTCCATCGCCGGCCGAGCCTTGGCCGGCGAGGCGGATGCGTTTGCCCTCGCGCACGCCCGGCGGGATTTTCACCTGGTAGGTCTGGGTGCGGCCGACCTCGCCGTCGTGGTCCGGACGACGCAGCGTGACCGTCCGGGTCGCGCCGCGCAGGGCTTCCGCCAGGGTGACGAGCAGGTCCGCCTCGACGTCCCTTCCGGGGTGGGTGAACGGCTCTCCGGCGGGGAAACCGGAGGCTTCGCCGTTGTGCCGCGAGCCGAAACCGTCCCGGCCCCCGGCGAAGAAGGACTCGAAGAAATCGCTGAAGCCGGTGCCTTCGAACTCCATCCCGGGGCCGCCCGGCGCGGTCCGCGGCCGGCCGCGCCGGTTCCTTGCTCCGGAGGAGGCGAACTCGTCTTCGCCCGTGCCGCCGGGGGCGGACCCATCCGCACCGAGCTCGTCGTAGGGTTTGCGTTTATCGGGATCGCCCAGGACCTCGTAGGCCTCGTTGATCTCCTTGAATCTGGCTTCCCCCGCCACCTTGTCCCTGGCCACGTCGGGGTGGTGAACGCGGGCGAGGTTTCGGAACGCCTGTTTGATCTCGTCCGCGGTGGCGGTGCGGGCGACACCGAGGGTCTCGTAGTAGTTTTGGAATTTAACGGCCACGGCGAAGAATCCTCGGGGGGCGACGCAGGGGTGGGCTTGGAAACGCCGGGTTTGGCGGCGGGCGGGCGTCGAATCGCGAGATCCGGACTCTAGGCGCGGGCGAAGCGCACGGACATGGGGTCTAACCCGGCGGGGAGGCGACGCCGGCCGCGCCGGGGGGGGGAACACCCCAATGCTGTCTCAGCTTAAGTCATTGAGCATCAATTGGTCAGATTGCTGGGGTGGCGACTGGCTTGTATTCAAATACGCAAACAGCTCGTTGATAGGCATTTTGGAAATCGCATGAAGCGACAGGACTTGGACAAAAGTCGTCAG
>CAMCHD010000166.1 GCA_945874545.1 Akkermansia muciniphila
TCGCGCTGGTGACGGCCTGATGTAACCAATCTGGTTACGGTTTGTATGGGCGGAGCGCGCGCCGCTTTCGGCTCGACGGCGGCAAAGCCGGGACGGGAACATCCGCGCCCATGTTGACCGCCGACCAGATCGCCGCCGCCCTGCCCGCCCAAGCCCGGACCGCCATCGACGGCTTGCCTTTTCCCCGCGTGGCTTCCGGCAAGGTCCGCGAGATCTTCGACCTCGGCGACGCCCTGCTGCTGGTCGCGAGCGACCGGCTCTCGGCCTTCGATGTGATTCTGCCCGACGGCATCCCGGGCAAGGGCATACTGCTCACCCAGCTCAGCCTGTGGTGGTTTGAGCGAACCGCCGGGGTGATCGAGAACCACCTCCTGCCTGATCAGGCGGGGGAGTTTTCCCGGCGCGAGATCACCGATCCCGACCTGCGCCTGCGCAGCATGATCGTGCGCAAGCTCCGCCCGCTCGCGATCGAGTGCGTGGTGCGCGGCTACCTCGTCGGCAGCGGCTGGGCTTCGTATCAAAAAACCGGCGAGGTCTGCGGACACCGTCTGCCCGCCGGCCTGCGCCAGGCGGACCGTTTGCCGGAACCGCTGTTCACCCCCACGACAAAGGCGCCCAAGGGCGAGCACGACGAGGCGATCGACGACGCGCGCGGCGCGGCCATCGTCGGGGCCGCGGTCTACGCGCGGGTCCGGGCGGCCAGTCTCGCCTTGTATTCGCTCGGCCACGACCGGGCGGCGGCGGCGGGACTGATCCTGGCCGACACCAAGTTCGAGTTCGGCACCGACGCGGACGGGCGGCTGGTGTTGATCGACGAGGTGCTCACCCCCGATTCCTCCCGTTACTGGCCGGCCGCCGATTACCGGCCGGATTGTTCGCCGCCGAGCTATGACAAGCAGTTCGTGCGCGACCACCTGCTCGCCCTGCGCTGGGACCAGCGCCCGCCCGCCCCGCGTTTGCCCGCCGACGTCATCGCCCGCACCCGCGACAAGTATCTCCAGGCTCTGCGCAACCTCATGGGCTGACGACGCCAGGCCGGCGGCGCGCCGCGCTCAGCCCTTCATGACCTGCAGGGTGCGGTTGAGCAGATCGCGGGTGCTGACCACGGCGTCGCGCGCGGCGGTCTCGTTCACCCCGGCCTGCTTCAGCACGTCGTCGTCGAGTTTCCACAGGCCATCCTCGAAGGGCAGGCCCTTGCCGAGGTTTTCCGCCGTCCAGCAGGCTAGGTGCAGGCCGGCGCATTCGCGGGACCGAGCGGGGTGGGAGCAAGGTGCGACGACGTGGCGCAGGGCCGACTCCTGCTCGGCGGGGAATTCCCAGAGGCGGAGCATGCGGCCGCCGAGTTGTTCGGCGGTGGCGCCGAAGTGGGCGACCTCCCAGGCCCGCGTGCCGGCCGCGTCGAGTTTATCCGCGCCGATGGGAGGCAGGGAGAGGTCGAGGGCGAGGCGTTGGCACAGCAGGCGGCCGATCGAGCGCAGCACGCCGAGGGTGTAGGCCTGGCGCGCATCCGTGCCGGCGAGCGAGGCGATGTGCTCGGCGGCGAGCGCGGAGGCGATGGTGTTCACCCAGAGCTGGTCGCCGGTCAGGCGGTAGAGGGGCAGGCCGTCGGCGAACATGCGCTGGGCCACGAAGGCGCCGGTGAGGCGCTCGACCTCGCGCAGGCCGATGCGGCCGATCGCCTCGTCGAGGCTGCGGCAGGGTTCGCCGCGGCGGAAAACCACGCTGTTCGCGCTGCGCAGGATCCGGGTGGCCAGGGCGGGGTCGAGCCGGACCGCTTCCATCACCGAGGTGAGCGTCGCGTTGGGATCGTTGAGCGCGACTTCGAGGGCGCGAAAGGCCCGGCCCATGGCCGGAATCCTCTGCGCCGCCACGAGAATTTGTTGGGCGGTGACCGGAACTGCGCTCATGTCCCGTATCCTTGCGGGTTCGTTTTCGCGAAGAAAGCGAATACCTCCGCGCCGGCGGAAAAACCGTTTGCGGACAGGGGCTTCAGCCACCCGGCGTCCCGAGCCCGCCGCCGGTGTCGCCCCCGCCGCAGGGCGGGCGGGTGCCGCCACGTTTGCCGCGCACCAGCTCGCGCCGCAGCCAATCGAGGGCGCCGTTGACCGCGCGTTGTTTCACCGCGCCACGCGGCCCGGACTGGCTGAGCCGTCGGGACCAGACCCCGCCGGGGGTGTAGAGGGCGAGGTAGATGGTGCCGACCGGGTTTTCCCGGGTGCCGCCGCAGGGCCCGGCAAAGCCGGTCACGGCCAGGCCAAAATCCGCTCCCAGCCGCTCGGCCACGCCGGCCGCCATCGCGACCGCGTTTTCCGCCGACACCGCGCCGTGTTGCAGCAGCAGGTCCTCGGGCACGTCGAGCAGCTGCATCTTCGATTCGTTCGAGTAGCACACGCAGCCGCCGGCGAAAAACTTCGAGGCTCCGGCGATGTCGGTGAACCCGTTCGCGAGCAGGCCGCCGGTGGCGGTCTCGGCCACCGCGAGGGTGTGCTCGCCCGCCCGCAGGAGGTCGGCGCAGACCTTGGCCAGCGAGTCGTGGCCGTGGCATACGAAGTCGTCGCCCAGCGACGCGGCGCACTCCTGCGCGAGCGCCGTGAGGGCGGTCTCGTCCAGCGTGCCGTCGGGGGAGCTCAGGCGCACATCCACCTGGCCCTGGTGGGCGCAGAAGGCGATGTTCAGCGCCGCCCCGTGGGGCGCGAGCAGCGGCTGCAAGCGCATTTCCAGCGCGCTCTCGCCGATGCCGGCGGTGCGGAGCTGCACGTAGGCCTCGCGCTGTGCCACCAGCCCGCGCTCGGCGAGGCGGGGCAGGACCTGCTCGGTAAACATCGGGTGCAGCTCGTTGGGCGGGCCGGGCAGCATGACGAGCAGCTTGCCGTCCTGCTCGACCCACAGGCCGGGCGCGGTGCCGTTGGCGTTGGGCAGGAGCTCGCCGCGCGAAAAACGGTAGGCCTGCTTGAGGTTGTTCTCGGTCATCTTCCGTCCGAGCCGGGCAAAACGCGCCTCGATGTCCGCCAGCACGGCCGGCTCGAATACCAGCTCCTGGCCCAGCACCCCGGCGATGACCTCGCGGGTGCGGTCGTCGCAGGTCGGCCCGAGGCCGCCGGTGGTGATGACCACGTCGCTGCGCGCCCAGCTCTCGCGAAACTGCTCGGCGATGGCCCCGGCCTCGTCGGTGATGGTGACATTCCGCGTCAGGCTCGCCCCGCGGCGTCCCAGCCCGGCGCCGATGAAGGTGAGGTGGCTGTTGGCGGTCAGGCCAAGCAGCAGTTCGTCCCCGAGGGTGATGAGCTCGTAGCGGAGGGCGGCGGGACCGCGACCCTGGGCGGGTCCGGAGGAAAGGGGGGGCTTGGAAACCATGCGTTGCGAAACACGCACCTTGGTTACTCTTTCCCAAAATGCCAGCGCCCGACCCCGACGATTCCGCCGCCCCCGCGAACCTGAAGGAGAAGGTGCGCCGCCTGCCCGACAAACCCGGCGTCTACCTGATGAAGGATCGCCTCGGCCGCATCCTCTACGTGGGCAAGGCCAAGGCCCTCAAAAAACGCGTGTCGTCCTACTTCACCCCCTCGCGGGCCATGACGGTGCACCCGAAGATCCGCGCCCTCATCGCCCTGATCCACGATTTCGACACCATCGAGGTGAAGTCCGAACCCGAGGCCCTGCTGCTCGAGGGCAAACTGATCAAGCAGTGGAAACCGCGTTACAACACGGACTTCATCGACGATAAACGCTTCCTGCTGGTGCGCGTCGATCTCGGCGAGACCCTGCCGCGTTTCCGCCTCACCCGCATGCGGAAGGAGGACCGCTCGCGCTACTTCGGCCCCTTCGCCCACTCCGGCCTGCTGCGCAAAACCCTCGCCCAGATGCGCCGCCAGTTCGGCATCCTGCTCGGCGACGCCACCCCGCAGCGCCTGCCCGACGGACGCTGGCAACTCTACGACGACGTGCGAGAGGAGCTCTACTCGGCCGAAAACGTGGTCACCCCCGAGGCCTACCGCGAACGGGTGGACGCCGCCTGCGAGTTTCTCGAGGGCAAGTCTCGCGAGTGGCTCGAAACCCTCCGCACCGAAATGGCCGCCGCCGCCGAAAAACAAAATTTCGAGCAGGCCGCCGAGCTGCGCGACATCGTTTTCGCCCTCGAAAAAACCCTCCAGAAAACCCGCAAGTTCGAGCGCGACCGGCCCGTGCTCATCACCGACGAGGACGCGATCGCCGAGCTCGGGCTCGCCCTCGGGCTCGCGCCCGCTCCGCGCATCCTGGAGTGTTTCGACATCTCCCACATCAGCGGCACCTACTGCGTCGCCTCGATGGTGCGTTTCGCCGAGGGCCGGCCCGACAAAGCCGGCTACCGCCGCTTCCAGATCAAAAGCTTCATCGGCAACGACGACTTCCGCGCGATGGAGGAGGTCGTCGGCCGCCGTTACCGCCGCCTCGCCGAGGAGGGGCGCCCATTTCCCGACCTCGTCGTGATCGACGGCGGCCGCGGCCAGATCGGTGCCGCCCTGAAGGCCTTTCTTGCCCTCGACCTGACCCCGCCGGCCCTGATCGGCCTCGCCAAAAAACACGAGACGATCATCTTTCCCGACGAGCGTGCGCCGCTGAACCTGCCGCTCAACTCGCCCGCCCTCCACCTCCTGCAACGCCTGCGCGACGAGGCCCACCGTTTCGCCAACACCTACAACGCCGACCTGCGCTCCCAAAAAATCCGCGAAAGCGTGCTCGACGACTTCCCCGGCCTCGGCCCCGTCCGTCGCGCCGCGCTGCTCGAACGCTTCGGCGACATCGACCGCCTCCGCCGCGCCAGCGCCGACCAGCTCGCCGAGGTCGATGGCTTCGGGGGCAAACTCGCCGCCGAGCTCCACCACTTTCTCCACCACGCGGGCGAAGCCCGCGAGGTGGACGAATCCACGCCCTGAGGCACCGCCCCGAATCCTGTCCGCCACCCCCGCCCGCGCCTAAACCCATGAAGCTTTTCCTCTACCTCTTCGTCACCGTGCTCCTGCTCGGCGGCGGCTACTTCCTGTTTATCCACGAGACCCCGCCAGCCAGCGCGCCCGCCGCCTCGTGGGAACAGGAGGCGCAACAACACCTCACCACCCTGCTCGCCGACCAGTTGAAGGCCGTCGGCTCCCAAGATTGGACCGTCTTCGACGCCGACCTGAAAAAAGCCGAGGCGCACCTCGCCGCCGCCCCCGCCGAGGCGGACAGCGCCAACTTCCGCAGCGCCCTCCGCGCCTACGCCTCCCAGCAGGAGCTGCGCGCCCAGTTGCCGAAGTAGGCCCATGAAGCCCGCCCGCGTCGCCGCCGCCCGTCCCCGTGCCGCCCGGCCGGAGCACCCGCTCCAGTGGCTCGCCGAGCCCTTGCTGGACGAGCCGACCTTCGAGCTGAAGTCCTGGTTCGGCGGCCGCACCCTGATGCTGCACGGCCGACACACGCTCTTTTTGACCACCCAAGGCGAGCCGTGGCAGGGTGTGCTGGTCTGCACCTTTCATGAACACCAGCCGTCCCTTCGCGCTGAGTTTCCTTCCTTGCAGCCCCACCCGATCCTGAAGAAGTGGCTTTATCTGCCGGAGAGCGCCGCGACTTTCGAGACCGATGCCCGCCGGCTGGTGCGGCTCGTCCGGGCCCGCGATCCGCGTATCGGCATCGAGCCCTCGGCCCGGAAAAAGAAAAAAATCGCCGCCGCCCGCCCCATCCGTTTCGGCGACCCGCTGTGAGCGGACCGACTTGTCCTCCTTTTGGCCTGAAAGCGCCGCCGATACCATCCCGGGCGCACTTTTTGCTAGCGCGGCGTTAAATTTTCTTTCACGCGCTCCGCCGCCTTCCCTACCTTGCAACCCTTCGCCTTTTGAATCCGGTGTCCGCCATGCAAATCAAAGCCTATCTCAAACCCTCCTGCGGCTGGTCCAACGGCGTTCGCGCCATCATGCGCAAACACGGCCTCGCCTACGAGGATATCGACATCATCAACAACCGCGCCAACTACGCCGAGATGGTCGCCAAATCCGGCCAACCCCTTTCTCCCTGCGTTGAGATCGACGGCGTCATGCTGGCCGATATCTCGGGCGAGGAGGTGGAAAACTACCTGCTCGCGAACGATTTGATAAAACCGACCGATGTTCCCGCCGACGCTCCGACCAATTCGGCCTGCTCGGACGAGGAACACGCCCGGATGGCCGCCAAAACCATTCGCTTTTTCTAAGTCCCCGCGAGCTCCCCTCCCTCCCGCCCCGGGCCGGCTCTCGCGATTTATCCGCGCAGCCGGCCTTTTTTTCGCCTCCGCGTCCTCTTTCCGCCTCCTCCGGCTCCCCGCTCCCAGCACCTCGCTCCAAGCCCATTTCCCATGCCCGCCACGCCCTCGCCCGTCATCGTCCCGTCCCCCCTCTATTCTCCCGACCAGGAGCATGATGCCTGCGGCGTCGGCTTCATCGCGAAGCTCACCGGCGAGCGCTCCTACGACGTCCTCAACCGCGCCCTGAACGCCCTCAAGGCCCTCGCCCACCGCGGCGCGATCGACGCCGACGCGGTCACCGGTGACGGCGCCGGCGTGCTCACCCAGCTCCCCATCGCGTTTTTCAAGGCCTACCTCGAATCCATCGAGCAACCCCTCTTCCAGGACTCCGACCTCGGCGTGGGCATGATTTTCCTGCCCGCCGACGACGATTACGCCCAGGCCCACTGCAAAAAAATCGTCGAGGCCGCGGTGAAGGCCGAAGGCCTTTCCTTCCTCGGCTGGCGCGAAGTCCCGACCGACTCCTCCTGCCTCGGCCGCAAGGCGATCGAGACCCAGCCCGCGATCGTCCAGGCCCTTGTGGCGCGCCTCGACGACACTTCCGACGACGAGTTCGAGCGTAAGCTGTTCCTGGTGCAAAACTCGGCTGAAAAAGAAGTTATCGAAGCCAAGATCCCCGGCTTCTACATCTGCTCCTTCTCCGCCCGCACCATCGTCTACAAGGGCCTGCTCACCCCGGCGCAGATCAAAAAATATTACCTCGACCTGAAGTCGCCGCTTTTCACCACCGCGTTCGCGCTTTTCCACCAGCGCTACTCGACCAACACCTTCCCCACCTGGCACCTAGCCCATCCTTTCCGGATGCTGGCCCACAACGGCGAGATCAACACCATCCGCGGCAACCGCAACCTGATGCGGGCCCGCGAAAACTCCACCGCGCACGGCGTCTGGGGCGACCGCTTCGACGACCTGAAGCCCCTCGTCCAGCCCTCCGGCTCCGATTCCGCCTCCTTCGACAACGCCCTCCAGCTCCTCACCCTCGGCGGCCGCAGCCCCTTGCACGCCTGCATGATGATGATGCCTCCGGCCTGGGAGAAGGATAAGACCCTCGCCCCCGAGACCCGCGCCTTTTACCGTTACCACTCCGCCGTCATCGAGCCGTGGGACGGCCCCGCCGCGATGGTGTTCACCGACGGCAAGGTGGTCGGCGCGTCCCTGGACCGCAACGGCCTGCGCCCCGCGCGTTACAAGATTTTCGACGACGGCTACGTCATCCTCGCCTCGGAAGCCGGCCTGGTGCACGACTTCCCCGGCAAGGTCGTCGAGTCCGGCCGCCTCGGGCCCGGCCGCATGATCGCGATCGATCTGGCCGCGAAAAAGTTCCTGCGCGACGCCGAGGTCAAAGCCGCGATCACGTCTTCCCCTCATTTCCGCGAGTGGTGCGACAAGCACTTGGTCAACCTCTCCGCCCTCGCCGGCCCCGGCCCCGCGCCCACCGTTGACGCCCCCGAGGCCCTCCTGCCCGGGCAACTCGCCTTCGGCTACGAAACCGACGAGCTCGAACTTGTGCTCACCCCCCTCGCCGAAGGGGTCGAGCCCACCGGGTCGATGGGCGACGACACCCCGCTGGCCGTGCTCTCCCGCCGCCCGCGTCTGCTCTATACCTATTTTAAGCAACTCTTTGCGCAGGTCACCAACCCGCCCATCGACTCCGTGCGAGAAAAGGCGGTCATGTCCCTGCACATGCTGCTCGGCGGCCGCCTCGGTCTGTTTGAGGAGTTCCCCGAGAGCACCGGCCTGGTCGAGATCGATTCGCCCATCCTGCTCCCGCACGAGTTCACCGCGCTGGTGAACGTCCCCGTGCTCGAGGGCCGTGTCGCCACCCTGCACGCCCACTTCTCGCCCACCACCGGCCCCGCCGGCCTCGAACCCGCGCTGAAAGCCCTCGCCGCCGCCGCCGAAAAGGCCGTGCGCGACGGCGCCAAGCTCGTTGTCCTCTCCGATTGCGGCGTCACCGCCCAGCAGGCCGCCATCCCGATGCTCCTCGCCGTCGGCGCCGTGCACCAGCAGCTCGTGCGCGCCGGCCTCCGCCTCCAGGCCGACCTCGTCGCCCAGACCGGCGAGGCCCGCGAGGTCCACCAGATCGCCTGTCTCCTCGGCTTCGGCGCCAACGCCGTCTACCCGACCCTCGCCCTCGCCACCGTCGCCGA
>CAMCHD010000167.1 GCA_945874545.1 Akkermansia muciniphila
GTTCAAGGGGCGATAGATTTGTATCGCGGAGAGACAAGTTCGTTTGCCACTTACGCTGGCGCCGCCGCTGGTGGCGCTCTTACGGGCGGGCTCAGCAGTTTGGTTCGTGGTGCGGGAACGGCGGCGCTAGTTGGCGCGGCGGGTGGTGCCACAAGCAACGCCTACCGACAAGGTATCGAAGTTCTGCAAGGCAACCGGACTGAGTTGAGCGCATCAAGCTTCGCCCTGGAAACCGGATTCGGCGCGGCAGGCTCGGCAGTCGCATCAAGAGTCGTTCCAGCGGCTCTTAGCAGGCTTTCAAATTCAACCAAGGGTGATATCGGCGAATACACCTCGCTAGCGTCGAATTTAGCGCAGGGCAACATACCCACTAACTGGCAGTTTAGCACCGGAATCTACAAAGGACGAGCCCCTGTATGGGACTGGGAATTCCAAAACGTCTTCACCGGGGCCTCTACGATCGTTGAAAGCAAATTTGGCACTGCTCGTTTCACTGCGGCACAAAGAGCTGGCGCACCGTATTTGCCTAATCTCAAGGTCGAGAAATGGACGTATGGCTTTTGGGGCCAAGCGGGCGCTGCTGGCGGTGGAATAGGCGGAAGCGCAGCGGGACGCAAATAATGACCACCAACTCTAAAGTAGCTGCGCGTCGTCTTCTACGAGATGCGATCACAAAAGAAATCTTTCCTGAACTACATCGTGTTCGCATGAAGTGCTTTCTTGAGAACAAGGGTGGACCGCCGAGTTGGTTTTTTTGCAGAAAACGGGCCGACCACGGCTTCGATGTTTTGGCGATAAAACTACACGAAGGGCACGCAACTTTGTTTGATGCTTTTATATGTGTTCTGCCCCCAGATAGGGTAGAAGAATCGCGGGGAGAACTCATCTGCGTAGATGATACAACTGTAATCAATTTCCCCGATCAGGTGGCTATTGTGAGCCGTCTTGTAAAAAATCGTGTGCTAAGAACGCTAGCCCGCTCTTGGGGAATTGGTTGGTTTGGGTTTAAGCCGCGCAATGATGTTGCGTATAACAAGCAGGCGGCGATGTTGGCCTGTGCTAAGTTTATCGAATGCCTCGAACAAGCTGAGCGCTGGTGGCGCGACGGTTTGCTAGGGCCAAACCTGGTTATCACGCGCTCCGAGCCCAAATCCGAGTCCAACGGCAAACCAAAGGGGTCGGCAAGCCAAACGGGTCAGGCCGAGAAACGCTAAGGCCTTAATCCACTCTACTTCGTCCAGGCCCGCCGTCTCCTCACCCATGTTTAAGCCCATCCCCTCCAGCCTCCTCCGCTCCCCGGCACCGGGCCGTCGGCCGCTTGGGACCGGGCTCGGCTCGCCCGCGCAGGGGCGCGCCGCTCCTTCCGACCGGCCCCCGCTCCCCTCCGGACCGGTCCGTTCTCCCGTTCCCCTCGGATCCGTCTCCGGTCCCGGGCGGTGCGTCGTCCCCTTGCGGGCGGTCGCGGGCCGCTTGGCGGAGGTGGACGGTCCGGTGGCAACCGGCTCCCGGTCTGCTCCCGACCAGCCGGTTCGCCCCTCGCCCTCGGCCGACCGTCCCCTTCCGACCGGCCACCCGGCCCGTCGCGAAGATAGCCGGTGGGTGCTCACTATAGATCGGTGGGTAGGGCGTGACCGCCGGGCGCGCCGCTCCGGAATACGTATCCCGATGGCAATCCGCGGCGGGCCCAGCGGTCCCGCCCTACCTTTTCCGTCCCTTTCCTCTAACCCATTCATTCCCCCGCATGCCTTCAGCCTTTTGAACCAGACTTTATGACCGCCGATGGCGCGGATGATCGCGGATGCTTTATATAATCCGCGTTTATCCGCGTAGTCCGCGGTTAAAAACCCCAGGCCCACCCGGCCCGGTTTAAGGTCCGGTTCCAAAAAACAAACCCACCACCCACCAAAACCATAAACGTCCGTCCAACCCACCACCCGCCATGTCGCGTCAAAACGAAATCGAAGTTACGTTGTCCGCCGAACAGCTCACCGCGTTCGACGCCGCCCTCAGCGCCCTCGAAACCCTCGCCGCCGCCTTCCCCGTGCTCTCCGCCGAGGAGAAGGCCGGTCTCGTCAAACCGCCCGAGACGGCCGACGGCTGGATGGCGGGCATGTTGACCCGCGCCGAGCAAAACCTCGGCCGCCTGCCGCGCGACTTTGATCCCGCGCAGGTGAAGAAGGACCTCGCGCTCGACGCCACCCTCGCCCCCCGCGAGCTGCGCCTCTCCCGCCTGCTCGACCGATTGGGCGGCGCGCGTTTCCTCGCCCGCAGCGACGCCTTCGCCGAGCTGCTCGGCGTGCGCCGCACGCTGAAGGACGTCGGGCTGGCCGGGGTGGACGACGACCTCAGCGACGGCCTGCGCCGCTTCTTCGGCCGCGCCGCCAAACCCGAAACCCCGCCCCCCACCCCGCCCGCCACCCCCGCCGCCTGAGCGCGCCCCGTTCCTAAAACAAGCGCCGCCACCTTCGCGTCCCTAGCGTCCTGTCATTTAAGTTCCTTTAAAAAATCATTGGCCGCAAAAAGGCGCAGAAATCGCAAAAACAAACACGGCGTTTCCTGTTTCTGTTCTTTTTGCGTCTTTTGAGACTTTTTGCGGCCATCATCCAATTTGGTTTATTCAAACTTCTTCGATGACGGGACACTGGCGCCCGTCGCGCGACCCTTTCCGGAAACCTTTGTCACGCGAAGGGCGCGAAGGCCGGACCGGACCAGGCCCCGTAAGCATCCTCCCAGCCTTTCGTTTCCCACCCATTTTACCGTCATGAACACTCATCAAATCACAATCGCGGGTCGCCGAGGATCATCCCTCCTGGTGGCCTTGGTCTTGGCTGGTTCCTTGGCTCCCCTGGCTTCGGCCGCCGACAAAGCCGCCGAAATCGTAAAGCCCGCCGCCGAGGCGCCGAAAGTCGCCCCGGCCAAAATCACGCCGATCAAGTCCGCCGCCCTGCGCAAGGAAGAAGCCGCCACCCAGGCGCTTCGGCGCGCGGAACGTGCGGCGGCGGCCGGCGGAACCGCCGCGCAGGCCGATCTGCTGGAGGCCCGCGTGGCCGTCCGCCTAGCCCGGCAAGAGGTGAACGACGAAAAGTTCGCGAGTGCGGCCCCCGCGCCCGAGACCGAGGCCACCCGCCAGCAACTCTGGACCGAAATCGCCGCCGCCCGCACTCCGGCAGAGCGCCGCGAAGCCACCGCCCGCTACGCCGAGTATCAACGCCTGGTCCACGAACAAAAAACCGCCACCACCCGCACGGAGGATAAAAAATGAAACGTTTCTCTCTATCTTACCTGGCGGCTCTTGCCGCTCTCGTTCCGATCGGCGCCTCAGGCGCCGTGGTGTTTACGGACTTCACCTTCAAAGCCGGGCCCGACGCCCAAGCCAACTCTCACCTGAGTTTCGCCTGGCAAGGCCGAGCGAACGGTAGTGAGGCCATCGCGATGGGGCGATTTACGGAGGCCGCTTACTGGAACTCGATTGCTCTCGGCTTTGGCGCTTGGGTGAGTGGCGACTTTGGCATCGCAATCGGCGCGAGCGAAGAAGCTGTGTATAATGGTAGTCCTTACCTCGACCCAACTTGGTTTAGGCAAATCACCACCCGTGCCGGTTCTCAATCGGTCGCGATAGGCTCGGGCGCGGCAGCGGGCAATCATGCAATTGCCATCGGCTACTTCAGCGAAAGCGACAGCGGCAGCACAGCGATCGGTAATCATTATGCCCAGGCTTTAGGGGGGTCATTGGCGTTGGGCGGCTTCGCCTACAGCAACTCGATAGCGTTGATGAACGCTACAGCCGACAATAACTCCTTCGCCGCCCTTGGCGGGAGCGCCAGTAACGGCTCAATCGCCATTGGCGATGGCACCATGGCCAGCCAAGGCAACGTGGCCCTGGGACGGTTAAACCGTGACACGCGCCGCGACGCCACGGTCATCACCGCCACCGCGAACGCACTCGATCCTGTATTTGAAATCGGCAACCCCCGGCTAGAAACGGTCGTGCGAGAAGAGTGGGATGAGGGCCAACTTCTTTATACCTACACGGAGGAAGTTTGGGCCCGTCACAACGCCATGGCCATCTACCGCGACAACGTCGCGCGCTTTGAGGGCCCGGTGCAGATCAAGTCCAGCACGGGCTACGTGACCCTGGCGCCCGCCGGCGCGACCCAAGCGCTCGGCGACTCAACGGTGCTCACGCTGCCCACGACCGGGGGCGAACTGCTGTCCACCGCTTCCATGATCGACGCGACAAAACTCACCGGGCCGGTGCCGGCGGCAAACCTCGCTCAGGTGGTCAAAGTCGACGCACAGGGCTACGCCGTGGCGGACGGCGCGGTGGGCGGCGTGCTGCGCGTGCTCCCGGCGGGCGACATCCCGATGTTCGGGCAATAGTTCTTCTTTGTATAAAAAACAGCGGAAGATAGCCGCAAAAAGTCGCAGAAGTCGCAAAAATGCAGGCTCGGCTTTGCGCGCTTTGTGACTCTTTGCGGCCAGCTACGGCGTGATCCGCCGGAGTCAACAAAGAGAATTCCGCCGGCGGGTTTGAAAGGTCCGGGGAGCATACCCGTCCCGGGTGTCGCGACGGGCGTCTCGCCCGTCGCCCCGAGGCTCGAACCGTGCCGGGCGAGACGCCCGACACCGCACGCGAGACGCGTGCGCTCCCCGGACCGAATGAAAAACCTCCTTTAAACCAGAAAGAGTATTTTTCCTGCCTTTCCCCGGCCGACCGCGCCTAATCCCCGGTTTTCCCACCGTGATCCGCCGTCCCTCGCCCGCCGTCGTCCTGCCCTGCCTCGCGTTTTTGCTCGCCCTCGCGGCCTGCCAGCCCGCCCCGCCGGCCCCGCCCGCCGTCGCGCCCCTCGCCGTGCTCGCGCCGATCCCGGCCGACCTAGCCGCCGCGCTCGACGCCTTCCGCGCCGAGGGTCCCAAGGGCTGGGCCTTCACCCAGACCACTACCGGCGGCGGCCGGGACCGCGTCGAGCGCTACGACCCGTCCCGCCGCGGCCCCGCCCGCTGGACTCTACTTTCCGAAAAAGGCCGCGCGCCCTCCGACGCCGAGCAGCTGCGCTACCGCGACACCCGCCCGCCCTTCGACGCCGCCGCCAACCTCGCCGCCCAGGTGAACCGCGCCTCCGCCGCCCTGGTCGCTCGCGACGAGCAGTCCGCCACCTACGAGTTCGCCCTCGTGCCGGCGGGCGAAAACGACACCGCCGCCGCCCACATGCGGGTGCGTTTCACCCGCGACACCGCCAGCGGCGCCTTCACCCGGGTGGAGTTGTTCAACTTCGAGCCCTTCCGCGCCGCCACCAGCCTGACCATCCACGAGGCCCGCACCACCCTGGTCTACGCCCCGCCCGCCGACGGCCGCCCCACCCTGCCGCTGGAAACGAGCCTGCGGGTGCGCGGCACCCGCTTTTGGATCGCCGGCTTCAGCCAAGACGTCGTCAGCCGCTTCAGCGACCACGCGGACATGAACGCCGCGCCCGCCGCCGAGTCACCCACGCCCGCCGCCGGGGCTCACTCCCCGTCGCCGTAAAGGGTCTCGTAGCCTCGCACGGTCGAGCCCCAGCCGAAGTCTTTGCGCATGCCGCCGAGCTGGACCTTGACCAGCCGCGGCACGTCGCGGTGTAACACCAGGGCGCGCTCCAGGCCGTCCAACAACCCCTCGGCCGAGACCGCCACCTGGATGCCGGTCCCGGCGACCGGGTTCGCATCGCAATCCACCACCGTGTCGGCCAGCCCGCCCACGCCGGTCACCACCGGGATGGTGCCATAGACTTGGGAATACATCTGGCTGAGGCCGCAGGGCTCGAAGCGCGAGGGCATGAGGAAAAAGTCCGCGCCGGCGGTGACGAGGTGGCTCATGCCCTCGTCGAGCGCGGTGCTGAGCGCGACGCGTTTGGGCAGGGCCTGGGCCAGCTCGCGCAGGCCGCGGGTCAGCTCGGGATCGCCCCGCCCGAGCACGATGAGGCGACAGTCCTCACGTTTGAAGAATTCGCGGTTGGCGAGCACGAGATCGACGCCCTTCTGGCTGGTGAGCCGGCAGACCATGCCAAAAATCGGGCCCGGGTATTCGGGGTCAAAGCCATGCCGCCGCAGCAGCTCCGCCCGGCAGGTCCATTTGCCGTCGAGCTCGCCGAGCCGGTAGGTGGCGGGCAGCAAGGCGTCGGTCGCCGGGTTCCAAATCGCGGAGTCGATGCCGTTGAGCAGCCCGACAAACTCCTCCGCGCGCGCCGCCACCACGCCCTCCAGCCCGCAGCCGAATTCCGGGGTCTGGATCTCGCGCGCATAGGTCGGGCTCACCGTGCTGATGCGGTCGGCAAACAGCAGCCCGCCCTTGAGGAAGTTCATCTGGCCGTAGAACTCCACCCCGTCTATGCCCATGAGCTCCTCGGGCAGGTTGGTCCGGTAGAAGGAACGCATCGGGAACACGCCTTGGAACGCCAGGTTGTGCACCGTGAAGACCGTGCGCATGGCGAGGATGTCGCCATGGCGCTGCTCGGCGTGGCGCAGGAGCAGGGGCAGCAGGCCGGTCTGCCAGTCGTGGCAGTGCACCGCGTCGGCGTTCATGCGCAGCAGGCGCATCGCCTCGACCACGCCTTTGTTGAAAAAAATGAAGCGGTGGTGGTTGTCCTCGTAGTCCCGCTCCCCGGTGCCGTAGGGATGCCGCCGGTCGAAGAACTCGTCGCGGCAGACCAGGTAGACGGTCAACCCGTCGCGCGGCGAAAAGCGCCGGATCTCGCCACTCATAAATACGTCGCCCATCTCGATGCGGGGCCGCAGGACCGTCTCGGCGTCGGCGGCGTCGGGGTGGTCGACCACGTCGCGGTAACCGGGCACAAACACCGTCACCTCGTGACCGCGATCCACCAGTGCCCCGGCCAGGGAAGCCACCGCATCCGCCAGTCCGCCGGTCTTTACATAAGGGAACAACTCGCTCGCCGCATGGACGATTTTCATGGATCCGACAGTGCCGGGGCGGGGAGCGATTACACGTTAAAAAAACGCCCGCCGCCGGCGCCCAGCACGGCGGCCATGCGGGCGGCGCGGCGATTGACGAGGACGTCGTGCACCCGGTGCAGTTGCACCCCCTGCCGGACCGCCAAGGCGGTGAGCGCGAGGGTGGGCTCGAGCCGGTCGGCCGGGGCGGTGAGCTCGGGCAAGGCGTGGCCGATCACACTTTTGCGCGAGACGCCGAGCAGCAACGGACAGCCGAGCGCGTGCAGTTCGCCGAGCCGGGCGAGCAGGGCAAGATTTTGGCCAGGGGTTTTGCCGAAGCCGATGCCGGGATCCACCATCAAGCGGTCGGCTGGCACGCCGGCGGCGGCGGCAAGGGCGAGACTACGCTCCAGCCAGGTCAGCACGGACGGCAGCGGATCGGGGTCGGCCGGAATCCGGCGGAGCGAGGGGTCGTTATGCATCACCACCACCGCCGCGCCCGTCCGGGCAGCGAGCCGTGCGAGTTCTACGCCACCCGGTCCTTGCAGGCCGTGGACGTCGTTCAGGATGTGCGCCCCGGCCGCCAGCGCGGCGGCGGCCACGGCCGGCCTATAGGTGTCGATCGAGAGCGGCAGGCCGGGAAACTCGGCCGCGAGCGCGCGGACCACCGGCACGACCCGCGCGAGTTCCTCGGCCTCCGGGATCTCGACGTGGCCGGGTCGGGTGGATTGGCCGCCGATGTCGAGCACGTCGGCCCCCTCCGCGACCATGTGCCGCGCGCGCTCCCGCGCCGCGGCGGGCGCGAGGTGGCGGCCGCCATCGAAGAACGAGTCGTCGGTGACGTTGAGGATGCCCATGATCCGCGGCGCCCCGAGGTCGAGCGCCAGCTCGCGGCAACGCAGGATCACGGGCGCGGCGGACACGGTCGAGGGAGGCGGCGAGGGCGGAGCGACGTAGGTCCGCCTCAGGGCGCGGGGAGGAACTCGGTGGTCATCACGTCCGACACCTTGAGGGCGCCGGCGGGGAGGAGTTTCAGGTCCTCGACGATTTTCAGCTGGGTGGCGTAGCGGGCGGGATCGAGCCGGCCGATGCGCGCCGCGTCGGTGGCGTCGCGACCGACCACGAGTTTTTCCTGAACGATCATGCCTCGGGAGAAGTCGAGAAACGCATCCGTGTTTTTGTCGTTGGCCTGTTTCATCGCGGCATGAGCAGGAGTCGGGTCCCCGTGCAGGTAATCATCCCAGCCGCGGATGTAGGCGGCGAGAAAGGCGCGCAGGGCGGCGGGATTTTTCCGCGCCCATTCACGGTTGGCGATCAGCACCGCGTAGGAATCATAACCGGCGTCCCAGGCATAGAGATAACGCGGGGCGGGCGCGCCGCCCTGGGTGATGAAATAGGGCTCGGCGATGTAGTAGCCCTGCTGGATAAACTCCTTGTCCGCGATGAAGTTGGAGACGGAAAAGTTGAACGGGATGATGGTGAAATCGATGGCGTATTTCTGGCGCAGAAA
>CAMCHD010000168.1 GCA_945874545.1 Akkermansia muciniphila
CCCCTGGGCTACCGCCTGATCGCCACCGATCTGAATCGTGAATACAACGGCAGCTGGGCGGGCGGCGCCAACCACTCCAACGACGACAACCTGCTCGGCGGAAACCACCTCTACGTGGACGGCTCGGTCCGTTGGGTGGAGGGCTCGGCCTTCAACACGACGCCCGCTCTCACCGTCTCCGGTTCCAAGTATTTTTTCAAGACCGAGGACCTGCGCTGAGCGCCCGCCCGGCGCGTCCGCCCTCGGCCCGGCCCCTCGGCCCCGTCGGGCGAACCGCGTTCAGATTCCTTCCCGACCATTTATTCACCAATGAAAGCACCCCAAAAACGTAAACTACTCGCCGCCCTCCTGTTGACCCAAATGGCCCTGATCGACCCGGCCCACGCGGGCACGACTTGGGACGGTGGCGGCGCCAACACCAACATCGACCTGGCCGACAACTGGGACGGCGCCGCGCCCGGTGTAGTCAATGCCCTGAACGGGACGACCGCCGCGATTTTCGGCACCGGCGGAAACTCCGCCAATCTCAATGTCTCGGCCTACTTCACGTCGCTGACCTTTAATCGCGACGACGCTTCAGGCTTTACGGTCGGCGGGACGCAGGCGCTGTCGGTGCTGCGTTCCACAAGCGGAAGTTCCGCGAACTTCACCGTCTCCAATACCGCCGCGAACGGCGTCACGACCATCGACGCTCCCTTTCGGGTGAACACCTCGGCGGGCGGCACCAGCCTTCTGACGATTCGAAACGACGAGGCGGGCGCGAGCGGGGAGAGCCTGCTGTTCTCCGGCACGGTTGGCGCCTCGACCCCCGCGAACCTCTTCGGTCTTCGTTTCGGCGGCCCAGGCAGCACCCGTATAACCGGCGCGTTGAGCCACGTCAGCGGCATTCAACAGGCCTTGATCACAGGGGCCAACATGAGCGGCACGGTCACCATCGCCGGCAACCAGACGCTTGGTTCGGCGACGGTGCAGATCACCGGCACGGGCAGCGGCCCGGTGGCGTCGTCCGCCACGATCCAGATGGGTGACAGCATCACCGACGTTCAATCCTGGGGCTCCACGTTGGTGGGGCAGGCGGCCACCGTCTCGATCAAGTCCACCGCGACGCTTTCCGGGGGCGTCGCCCTGTCCACCGGCACGACGGGGCAAACCAGCGGGAGCATTCTGGATGTGAGCGGAGCGCTCTCCGCCACCACGCTGGGCATAGGCAGCAGCGTGTATTCCGGGGTTTTGAAGGTTTCCGGCACCGCGAGTTTTTCCGGCTCGATCACCACCGGAGCGACCGCCGGCAGCAAGATAGTCGGCGGTGGCGAGGGCACCGGCGTTTTGACCCTGAGCAGCGGAACCATCGGCTCCGCGGTCTCCCTTGGCGGCGCGGGTGCGAACGAAAACAATCTTGCGCTCGTGAAAATCTCCGGCGGGACGCTCGTGATCAACCGGGCCAACAACACCTATACCGGCGGCACCACTTTGGTGCACGGCGGAGGCTTCGGTTCCTTCGGTCTGGCCCTCGGCGCGAACAACGCGCTGGGCACCGGGCCCCTTGTCATCGGCACCGCCGCGACCGGCGCGAATGGCGCGCGTTTCCGGATGGCTGGATTCGATCAAACGGTTTCCGCGCTTTCCAGCGGTGGCGTGGGCACCCGGGTGATCGAAAACGCCGGTGCGGACGAGGCCATCCTGACCGTCGATCAAACGTCGAACACGGATTTTTCCGCCATTCTCCGGGACCGCACCTCGGCCAACGCCGCGCACGTCGGCGCGTTGAGCCTGGTGAAGTCGGGTTCGGGCACCCTAGTGTTGTCCGGAACGAGCAACACCCACACGGGGACTACGACGTTGAACGATGGCGTGCTGGAGGTGGCTGCGCTCGGTGACGCCGGTTTGGCGCGGAACGTAACGACCACCCTGGACAGCGCGGTGGTGACGGTGGATTCGACGGTCGGACTGGCCGCCGGCATGACCTTCAGCGCCGCGACCTTGCCGGCCGGCGCGACCGTCCTTAGCATCGATGGTCCGACGCAGATAACGATCAACGACAGCAAGACCGTGGCCGGGACCTCGGTCGCGGCCAGCTTCGGATCGGCGTCCGGTCTCGGGCTGGGCACCTCGGCCTCCAATCTGGTTTTTAACGGCGGCGCGCTTCGTTACACCGGGGCGACCACCAGTTCGAGTCGCGGTTTCACGATCAATCCCGGCAAAGTCGCGGAGTTCGATGTGAGCTCGGGCGCAGCGGTCGTCACCTTGACCGGCACCTCGGGCGCCTCCACCGGAGGACTCGAAAAGGCGGGCGCGGGGAAGCTGATTTTGAGCGGTTCCCACGGTTACACCGGCCCGACCACGGTTTCCTCGGGGGTTCTGGCCCTTGGCGGCAACCACCTCGTCGCTGTCGCCAGTTCGCTGATCCTCGCCGGAGGCGACTTCGAGACCGGAGGCTTCTCGCAGTCATTCGCGTCCTTGGGTCTGACCGCGAACGGCAGTATCACCCTCGGGGCCGCCAACACCATCAGCTTTGGGCCCAGCGCAGGTCAGGATTGGGGTGGTAACGCGGTAAATTTCACCAGCTTTGGCGGGAGCTACGTGCCGCATTCGGTGCGATTTGGCACCGATTCGTCCGGACTTACCCTCGGTCAACTGGGCCAGATCACGGTGGACGGGATCGGCGGGTATTCGCTGGATGCGAGCGGCTTCCTGACCGCGATCCCCGAGCCCTCGGCCTTCGCGGCGCTGGCCGGCTTGGGCGCCATCGGGGGCGCGTTTCTGCGGCGTCGCCGTCGGCCGGATACGAAGTGATCGGACCGACCGGGACCGGAGGTCCGCTCGTAACCAAAAACCGCGGATCAAACCCACCACGCACACCCCCGCTTGGCACCGCACAAGGTGCCCGCGGAGTGGGCCGCGGGCACAGTCCAGAGGCCTGCCCAAACCCCTGAACGCGCGTTGGCGGATCTGTTCCGGTGTGTTTGAGGTTTCGGGCGGGTCTCCAGCATTCAGGCCGGTCATTCGTGGCGCCCGGCCCCGTGTGGCCGATGCCGAACATCCGCCAGCGGTCGGCTCCCGCGATGCCTCCCGGGATGATACGACGATTCCGACGTGTTTCGGTCTTTCCGCCGCTTCGTCTTTCCTGGTTCAGATGAAGCCGGGGCGGAAGACGAGGAACGAGGGGGCGTCGGTGAACTCCTTAACGGCGAACGAAAGGGAGGCGGATTTTCCGTCATGGAAATAGCTCGGGCGCTCGAGGCGCTCGACCTCGGTGATGGTGACCGTGCCGTCGGCGGTGGTTCGCGAAAAGTGCGGCGTGGCGATGAGTGAAAAGCGGTCCGCCTGCCACGACACGCCATCGGCGGATTCGAAGAGAAGGGTGGCGCATTTACACGAGCCGGGCACGCCATTCATGTCCTTCATCAGGCAGCGGTAGGTGTCGCCCTCGCGCCAGAGGAACGGGTCCTCGAAGGCAAATTTGGCGCCGGGGATCTGGAAGCAAGGCTCGGGGTTTTTGACGAAGGGACCGACGGGCGTGTCGGAAAACGCCATGCCGTGGAGGACTCGGCTGCCGAAGGGGCGCGGGCCGTCGGTCACCCCCTTGTAAACCATGAGATACCGGCCATCGGCCGTATCCGTGACGGAGGGGTTGGCCACGCAGAGACTATCCCAGGAGTCCGCGCTGACGTCGATCAACGGGGCGGAAAGCCGGCGCCAGGGACCTTGCAAGGTGTCGGCCACCGCCACGCCGACGCGTTGATTGTTGCGGTGGCTCCACCACTCGCCGTCGCCGTGGTTTCCGGTGTAATAGAGGAAGTAGCGTCCGTCGTAATGGCGGACCGTGACGTTGTGGAAATTGTGTGCGTCCCAGGCCTGCGAGTCCTCGCGGGTGAGAACGGTCTCGACGTGGGTGAAAGGTCCCCAGGGCGCGGGGCCCTCCGCCCGGGCGATTTCCGAGCGATCCACCCATGCGTCGAAGCCGTGTTCGATGCGCCAGCGGGAGTAGAACAGGGTGTAGCGGCCGTCCGGGAGGGCCTGGACGCTTCCGCACCAGACATGCCAGCCCGGCTCGGCGAAGCGGTAGGTGGCGTCCACGGGCCGGGTCGCGCAGACGGGGTGCGCGGGGGAAATATCGGCCGGGGATTGCATGGCGGTAGGGTCGGGGGCGATCGTCGAGGTCGCCTCGGGACTATCCCACAGAAGGGCGGTTCGTGGATATTCACCTGAGAGAATTAAATGTGTCTTTTGACGCCAACCGCGGTGGAGCGCCCGGCTTGATCGCGGGTTCCGGCGGCTGCGAGGGAGCGCAAAAATCATGGCGGATTGCGGCACCGGGCCGTTTTTTGGTCGCGCCCCGAAGCCCATCTGGTGGGTTGGGGCCCGCGCGTCATGCCCCCTGTCCAACGTCTCGCTCCCCGCCGAACGGTTCCCACCGTGCTGGTCAGCATCGACACCGCCACGAGTTGGGGACGAAGGATCGTCTCCGGCATTTTGGACTATGCGCAGGAGCACGGGCCGTGGCATCTGCAGATCGACCACGCGGGGGTGGAAAAACGGCTGGCGGCGGGTCGCGGTATGAGGGTGGACGGCGTCCTGGCCCGCATCGGCTCGCAGGAGATGGCGGACCGGCTGCAGGCGGCCCGCGTGCCGGTGGTGAACGTGTCCTCGATCGAGCTCAAGAAGGTCGATTTTCCCCGCGTCATCACGAACCAGGAGGCGTCGGCCAAGGTGGCGGCGGATCATTTCCGCGGGCGCGGCTTCGCGAATTTCGGCTACGTGGGCAATCCGACGGCCGGTTACGTGCAGGTGCAGTATGCGCATTTCGCGCGCATTCTCGGGGAGCGGGGCCAGACCTGCGCCTTTTTCGACCAGGCGGACAACGAGGAGCATCTGCGCGAGTGGCTGGGTGCGTTGCCCAAGCCTTGCGGCGTTTTTTGCTGGGGGCCGAGTCTCGGCCGGCAGGTCATCGACACCTGCCTGGAGACGGGCCTGCGCGTGCCGGACGACGTGGCGGTGTTGGGATCGGACTTTGACGACCTGCTGAGCCGGGCCTCCTACCCGCCGCAATCGGGCATCCGCTACGCTTGCGAGCAGATCGGGGAGATCGCGGCCGGCATGCTTGATCGGCTGATGTCCGGCGAGGCGAGCGTCGAAAAGGCGGTCGAGGTGGACCCCTTGGGGGTGGTGGAGGCGCTTTCCACCGACACGCTCGCGGTGACGGACCGGCGCATGGCGGAGGCGATGCGGTTCATCCTGAAAAATTTCGACCAGCCGATCCGCATGAACGAGCTCTTGAAGGCGAATCCGATGTCGCGGCGCTCGATGGAGCGGCGGTTTCGCAAGGTGTTCGGGTGCTCGGTGGCGGAGCAAATCCGCCAGCAGCGCATCAACCGGGCGCGCCTGTTGCTCACCACGACGGAGGAGCCGATCACCTTGATCGCGGAGAAATGCGGCTTCAGTTCCTACAACTACATGAGCCGGATCTTTGCCGCGTTCGTCGGCCAGAGCCCGCGGGATTTCCGCAACCAGGGGCGGGCGAAGCTGAAGGCTCGGTGAGCCGGAAGGCGAGGGGCGCGGGGAGGCGGGCGGAGGGCGGGTGGTGCGGCGGTGAAAAAGGGCGGACCAGGGTCAACGAACGGACGGATGCGGCGCGGGGCGGGAAAGGCGGATGACGCTGACGTCGGGATCGGGTGCGGTGGGCGGCAGGTGGATGACCAGGCCGGCGGGGGTGGTCTCGACCACGAGCCCGGTGCCGGGCGCGGACAGCAAGGCCGCGCCCGTCGCCTCCGCGCCGTCGGGTGTAAGGGGCACCAGGATACGGCCGTCGGCCGGCCAGTCGAAGACATGCAGGTAGAGATCGCGGTCCTTGGCGGTGGCGCGGCCCCAGCGCAGCGGGGCGGTGAAGGGGCTGGCGGTGGTGCCGTGGATGGACTCGCCGTTGACGCGCAGCCAGGCGCCGATGGCGCGGAAGGAGGCGACGGTCTCGGGGGTGAGCGAGCCGTCGCCCTTGGGGCCGATGTTCAGCAGGTAGTTGCCTCCCTTGCTGGCGATGTCGACGAGGTTGCGGATGAGGGTGCGGTCGGATTTCCAGGCGTGATCGTGTTCGCTGTAGCCCCAGGTGCCGTTGAGGGTCATGCAGGTTTCCCAATCGACCCCGGGCAGGCCGTTTTGGGGGATACGTTGCTCGGGGGTGCTGAAGTCTCCACGAGTGGTGTCGAACTCCTTGTGCTCGTCGCCGCCGCTATGGACGGTGGAGGCGGCGTAGAGGCGGTTGTTCATGATGATGGCGGGCTGGCGGGCGCGGACCTTGGCCATGAGTTCGGTGGCGCGCCAGGCGGTGTCGCCCTGGAAGTCGCGGGAGCTGAAATCCCACCAGAGGACGTCCACCGTGCCGTAGCGGGAGATGAGCTCGTTCACCTGGGCGTGGAGGAAGTCGATGTAGTCGGCGTGGTCTCGGGGACCGGCGAGTTCGGGGGAATTTCCGAGTGGATGGGGCAGGCCTTTGGCGCGGGGGTAATCGTATTGGTCGTGGTGCCAGTCTATGACGGAGTGGTAGAAGCCGACCCGCAGTCCCTCGACGCGGCAGGCGTCCACGATCTCGCGCACGAGGTCGCGGCCGAGCACCGAGCCGGCGTCGAAATCGCTCGCGGCGGAATCGTGGAGGGCGAAGCCCTCGTGGTGCTTGGTGGTGAAAACGAGGTAGCGGCAACCGGCCTCCTTGGCGAGGCGGGCCCAGGCGCGGGCGAAGTCCGGGGCGGGCTTGAACAGCGGAAGGGCGGCGGCGGCGTAGGTGGCGGAGTCGGCTTGGACAAATTTCTGCAGCCACTCCATGCCGCCCTTGGTGGCGTGGGGTTTGCCGTCCCAGTTGCCGGCGAGGCCGGAGTAGAGGCCCCAGTGGACAAACATGCCGAAGCGCGCCTCCCGCCACCAGGCCATGCGGGCGTCGCGCGCGGCGGGGATTTCGGCCGAGGCGGGCGGGGTGGAACGAGGGGGAGGGGGAGAGGGACTTGCGGTGGCGGAAACGGTCGGGGTCGAAGCCGCGGCGAGAGCGAGCGCAAACGCGGACAAGGGGCGGAGATGGCGGGTGAACCGGGGTGAATTCATGGGCGGGGTTTCCGGGCGGCGGGGTGGACGGCGGCGGAGAAAACCGGCGCGGAGTCGAAGTCCGGATGCGCCTCAGGGGGCGGAGGGAGCGAGGGGTATATGGACGTTGGAGCTCGGGCGCCCGGGGACGACGTTGTAGCCGTCCGCGGCGCCGAATAGCAACAGGGGCTCGTCGTCCTGGATGAGCAACGCGGGGCGTTCGAGGTGTTTGGCGCCGAAGGTGCCGTCGGCGTAGATAAAACGGGCGCCAAGCACCTTGGGCCGGGCGGCGGGGCGCCAGTGTAGTCCATCGTCGGATTCGAAGAGGGCGATCCCACCCTTTTCGCCGGTGAAGTGGCCGATGGCATCGCGGGCGACGGCATGGTAACGCCGCCCATACTTATGGCTGAACCAAATGAAGGGGTCCTCGGCCAGCATCCACTCGGTGCCGTCGGATTTGGAGGAGTTGAAGATATCGCCCGGGACCTTGCGGTAGGGGCCCCCGGGAGTGTCGGCGATGGCGGCGCCGTAGCGGACGCGGCCGCCTTTGACCACGCCGTCCACGTGTTCCACCGCCTTGTAGATGAGCAGCGCGCCGCCGTCGGGGCGAAGGCAGGCGGCGGGGTTGGTGACGCAGAGGGAGTCGAAGGCGTTTTTGTCCTCGGTGACGTCCACCACGGGGTGGTCGAGGCGTTTCCAGGGGCCGGCGGGGTTCTCGGCGACGGCGAGGCCGACGCGCTGGTGGTTGCGGTGGTTCCAGTAGGTGCCGTCACCGTAGTTGCCCATGTAATACAGATAATAGCGGCCGGCGTGGTAAAAGGCGTTCGCGTTGTGGGTCACGTCGGCGTCCCAGTATTTTTGGCCGGTGGCGGGGTTGATGCCGCGAGGAGGCAGGGCGACGTTGACGTGGGAGTAGGGGCCCTCGGGGTGGTCGGCGACGGCGTAGGCGATCTCGGAGTGGATGGCCCAGCCGGGGGCGAAGGTTTTGTCCACCGGCCAGCGGGCGTAGAACAGGTGGTATCGGCCGTCGGGACCGGCAACGGGCGCGCCGCACCAGACGTGGTAGCCGGGCAGCGCGAAGCGATTGGCGGCGGGCAAGGGCCGAACGCGGGCGCCGAGATCGAGCACGGCCGGGGGCGTCGCCGGGTCGGGGGTGGCGGGTGCCGGGTGGGCGATGGACAGTGCGAGGGCGGCGCAGAGCACGGCGCCAAGAAGTGATTTGCGGGGCGGCATCGTCGGATATTCCTCGGGGTCGAACGACGGTCACGTTGGGTTCGTTCCGTGCGGAGGCGAGCACGTCCCCGGACGAGCCGGCACACAAGCGTGATCTCCTTGGGCGGAGGGTGGGGCGGTGCCCTCCG
>CAMCHD010000169.1 GCA_945874545.1 Akkermansia muciniphila
TTCGTCGATTTTAAAAAGGCCCTCGTCGCCCGCGAGCTGGTCTCCGGCGGACAACGTCGCATGGCCGACGATCCCCTCGCCCCCTCCCGCAGCTACCTGAAGGTCGAGGAGGCCTACACCCTGCTCGGCCGCGAGCCCGCCCCGGGCGAAACCGTCGTCGACCTCGGCGCCGCCCCCGGCGGCTGGAGCTACTCCGCCGCCAAACGCGGTGCCCGCGTGCTCGCCCTCGACAACGGCCCGCTCAAAGGCGGCGCCCTCGACCACCCCTTGATCGAACACCGCCGGGCCGACGCCTACGGCCACCGCCCGGGCCCCGGCGAACGCGCCGACTGGCTGTTTTGCGACCTGGTGGACGACCCCCACCACGTGTTGCAGAACCTGGTCGCCCCCTGGCTCGAAAACGCCTGGTGCCGTCGCTTCGTGGTCATCCTGAAATTCGGCCGCGTCGACCCCCTCGCCCTCCTGCGCGAGGTCCGCGCACCGGATTCCGTGTTCACGCGCCTCGCCCCCGGCACGCGCGTGCGCCACCTTTTCCACGACCGCGAGGAGTTCACCCTCGTCGGCGAACTCCGCTCCTGATTCCCGCTCCCGGTTCCCTGCTCCCCGCTCCCCGCCCCTCGCTCCCATCTCCCCGCTCCCCATGAGCCCCGCCCACGAACTCATTCTTTGCGGCCTGCCCGCCGTCCAGGCCCGCTTCGCCCGCGACCCCGACTCGATCAAACGCCTGTTTTTCGACGAGCCGACCAGCCGCCGCTTGGGCGCGGTCTGCAAGGCCCTCGCCGCCACGAAAAGAGTCTACCGCTGCGTCCCGCCCGCCGAGTTGGAGAAAATCTCCGGCACCCTTCACCACGGCGGCGTGGTGTGCGTGGCCCGCGCGCCCGTGCTCACCGCCCCGACGCCGAAGGAGGTCGCGGCCTGGGCCGCGCGTCGTGAGCCGCTTCTGGTTCTCGATCGCATCGGCAACGCCCACAACCTCGGCGCCATCGCCCGCTCGGCCGCGTTTTTCGGCGTGGCGCACATCGTCATCCCCTTCCACCCCTCCGCCGCCCTGCCCGGCGAGGCCGCCCACCGCGTGGCCGAGGGCGGCCTCGAGCATATCACGATCTGGCGCGTGCCGACCCTGCCCACCTTCCTCGCCGGCCTCGCCGCCTCGGGTTACGAGATCCTCGGCGCCGCCGCCCACGGTGGCGCCCCGCTCGCGCGCGGCGCGTCGGCGCGACCCTTCGCCCTCGTGCTCGGCAACGAGGAGCACGGCCTCGCCCCCGAGGTCGCCAAGGCCTGCACCCACCTCGTGTCCCTGGCCGGCAGCGGGCGGGTCGAGTCGCTGAATGTGTCCGTCGCCGCCGCCGTGCTGCTGCACGCGCTGCTGGCGCGTCCCGGCCCCGCACCCGCGCCCGCCTCCGCAAACCGCCGCGATTGCCTTCCCCCGCGGCAGCGGCGAGACACTTCCCACCGCCCGACCTTCGCCCCACCCGCGCCGTGAGCCGTCCCCCCTCTTCCCCGAAAAACGCCTCCGAGCCCCCGGCCGCCTCGGGGCTCGGCCGCTACCGCCGGCACCTGCACCACCTGCGCCCCGCGCGCTGGCATCTGCTCGGCGGGCTGGTGTCGGCCGCCATCTTCGCCCTGAGCACCGGCGCCGGCCTGCCCATCGCGATGAAGTATCTGCTGCCGATCTTTTTCCAAAAACAGGACAAGATCGACCCGGTCGTGCTCGATTTCTCCCGCCGCCTGTTCGGCGAGGCCTACCAGGAGCGCCTGCTGCTCCTCGCCTGCATCGGCCTGCCCCTGGTTTTTGTGATCCGCGGCGCCGCCGCGATCGCCAACCGCTACCTGATCAACCAGGCCGGATTCATCGCCCTGGAAAACATCCGCCTCGCGGTCTACGACCGCCTGCTCGACCTGCCGCTGGCGTTTTATCAACGCAACAAGGCCGGCGACCTCCACGCCCGGCTGATGGGCGACACCGAGCGCCTGAAGGCCGTGGTGGTGAACGTGGGCGGCGAGATCGTGAAACAACCCTTCACCCTGGTCGCGTCGGTGGGCGCGCTGATCTACCTTTGTATCACGGAACGCAGCACGCTGTTCGCCCTCGTCGCCATGCTGAGCGTGCCGCTTTGCATCGTGCCCATCCGCGTCGCCTCCCGCCAGCTGGTGAAACGCTCGCGCCAGCTCGCCGAACGGGGCGGCGAGCTCGGCTCCATCACGGTCGAGACCCTCCAGTCGCCGCTGGAGATCCAGGCCTACAACCTCCAGCCCCGCCAGCGCGCGCGTTTTGTGGAAAACATCCGCCGCATCTTCGGCCTGACCATGAAGACGGTGAAATACCAGTCGTTCGTGACGCCGGTGATCGAGATCGTGTCGGTGTGCGGCTTCGTCGCCGCGCTGTATTTCGGCACCCGCAACGGCATGACCTTCGAGACCTTCACCGCCCTCGCGGTGGCGCTCTACATGTCCTACGAGCCGGTGAAGAAACTCAGCGCCATCCACGCCATCCTGAAGACCGGCGAGGCCTCGCTGGAACGGCTCGAATACATCCTCGACGCCGAGGACACCGTGCCGCCGCCGGCCGCGCCCCGCGCTCTTCACGCCGGTCCGCTTGCCGTCGCCTTCGAGCACGTCGGCTTCGCCTACGCCCCCCGCCCCGGCGAGGCGCCCGACGCCGCCGCGCGCCCCGCCCTGCGCGAAGTGGACCTGCGGGCCGAGCCGGGCGAGGTGATCGCGCTGGTGGGCGCCAGCGGCGCCGGCAAGTCCACCTTCATCACCCTGCTGCCCCGCTTCTACGATCCGACCGAGGGCCGCGTGACCCTCGGCGGGGTGGACCTGCGCGAGCTCGACAAGACCGCCCTGCGCGAGCGCATCGCCGTCGTGCCGCAACAGCCCCTGCTGTTCAACGCCAGCTTCGCCGACAACATCCGTATGGGGCGCCTCGCCGCCACCGACGCCGAGGTCGAGCGGGCCGCCCGCCGCGCCCACGCGCACGAGTTCATCGCCGCCCAGCCCCAGGGCTACGCGACGATGGTGGGCGAGCGCGGCAACACCCTCTCCGGCGGCCAGCGCCAGCGCATCGCCATCGCCCGGGCCTTCCTCAAGGACGCGCCCATCCTGATCCTCGACGAGGCCACCAGCGCGCTCGATTCGGAGAGCGAGGCGATGATCCAGAACGCCCTGGGCGAACTCATCCAGGGCCGCACCACGTTCATGATCGCGCACCGCTTCAGCTCGATCCGCCACGCGACGCGCATCCTGGTCTTCCACGAGGGCCGCGTCGTCGCCGACGGCCCGCACGACCGTATCCACGCCACCAGCACGATCTACCGCGAGCTCTACGACCGCCAGATGCCGACCGACAAAAAAACCTCGACCGACGTCGTCCGACCCCCTTTGCCCGCCTGATGCCGAGCGCCGACCACCATCCGTTCTGGGCCCGTCGCCCGCTGACCCTCGTGGTCAACCTCGACGACCGCCCGCAACGCTGGACGGATACGCTCGCCGCCGCCGCGCCCCACCTGCCCGCGGACGTGTTGGAACGCCACCCCGCCACCCGGGGCGCCGCCCTGGCGGACTTCGGCCGTCCGCCCTGGTTCCGGGGCCGCCCGCGGGACCGCACCTGGGCCGGCCGCGCCGGCTGCCTGCTCTCCCACCGGCGCGCCATCGCCCGTGCCGCCGCCGAGGACCGCGAGTGGCTCCTCCTGCTCGAGGACGACGTGGTGTTCGACCCCGCCTTCGACCAGGTCCTGCGGGACCTCGCCCCGCTTTTGACGGAGAACAAGCGGTGGAGCGCATGCTACCTGGGGGTCGTCGATCCGGTGGGCCCGCGCGAGACCCTCGCCCGCCTGGGTGCGGACCGCGCCCTGCGCCGGGTCGGAGGGGTGAACACGACCCACGCCTACCTCCTGCACCGAAGGATTTTCGCCGCCCTGCTGGCCGCCCTGCCCGACGAGACCGGGGTCTGGCCCTGGCTGGCCCGCCACCGTGCCATCGACCGCTGGTATCGCCGCCATCTCGCCGACCATGGCGAAGTGCTCGCGGTCTCTCCATCGTTGGTGAACCAACGCGTCGGCCTGTCCGACATCACCGGCCGTGACACCGCGACGGACGACACCGCGTCGCACGCCACCATAGTCGGGCCCGACAGCCTCCTACCCCGCCTGGGCCGCCCGGCCCGCGCCTTGGCCGTGCGTCTGGCCGACCTTTGGGACGCCTTCCGCGCCCGACGCAAACACCGTCGGGGATTCTGAAACCCTGTCGCACTCGACCACCGCATCATGACCGGAGACGCCCCGCGCGTGGCCCTGTTCACCGAGGCCGCCCTGAACCGAAAACATGGCACGGGAGCGCAACTCCTTCGTTACCTCGACGGCCTGGACGTGGAGTGCGCCCATGTTCATTTCCTTGGCTGGGCCGGCTGGGATTCCGTCACGCCGCGCTCCCTCCCGCTTGAGCCCCCCGCCTGGCGAAAACGGTCCAAACTGATCCGCGGCCTCGCCCGCCGCCTGGGTCTCGACTGGTGGAGTCACGGGCGTTTGAGCGGAGCGACCCGTGCCGCGATCCTCGCCCACGCCGCACCGTGCGACGTGGCCTGGGTCGTGGTCGGCGGCGAGCGCGGCGCGCGAGTCGCCCGCCGCGTGGTCGCCGAACTCGGGGCCCCGGTCCTGCTGCACGTGATGGACCTCTACGCCGACTCGCTCGACACGTGTCCGCACTTCCGCGCTCTCGCCGCCTCGGCGCGCGGCATCATCACGCTGACGCCCAACCTCTCCTCCGAGTTCAAGCGCTCCGTGGGGCGCGACTGCCTGGAAATCGGAGTCGGCCAGCACACCGACGTCCCACTCGCCCTTCCCCCGGACGGAAACGGTTGGACCCTTTTTATCAGCGGCCGGACCTATCCCGAGAGCCTGACCTTGTTGGCCGACGCTCTGCACCTGCTGACGCCGTCCCGGCGGCCGAGCGCGATTTTTTACGCGGGCACGCAATTCGCGGCGATTCCCGAAGCGCTCCGCCGGCAAGTGGTGGACCTCGGCTTCATCGGCGATCCGCCCGCCTACGCCCGCGCCGTGGCCGCGCGGCACGTCGCCTACCTGCAGTTGCCCGCCCAGCTCGACGCCTTCGGCCGCTATTCGTATCCCTCCCGCGCGACCGATTATCTGATGGCCGGCCTGCCCGTCATCGGCCACTGCCCCGAAGGCGGCGCGGCCGCCGCCGTGTTGCGGGCGGCCCATCCCGGCGTCCGGCTCGGCCACGGCGGGGCGCGGCAACTCGCGGAAGACCTCGCCGCCGTCGTCGCCACCCCCGCTTCCTGGGCACTCGCCCATCGCGCGGCCCGGGCCTTCGCCGAACGTCACATCGACATCGTTCCCCAGCGCGCCGCGATCCGCGCCGAGCTCGCCCGCTGCGCGCTCAGCCGCGAAAAATAAAGGTCCGCAGCACCGACGCCGCCAGCGCAAGCCGCCGCCGCCCGCCCCCCGGGCTCGCCGCCGCCGCCTTCAAGGCCCGCCGGCACTCGCGCAGGTTGGGACGCTCGATGGTCGCAAACTCCTCCGCGATCCGGCCGGCCGTCTCCGGCCCCAGCCCGAGGCGCGCCACCAGGGCCCGCCGCGCCCGCTCGATCCGCGCCCGCCGCGTCGTCCGCTGCGCGTCGGTCACGTTTTCCGACCGCCCCGCGAAATGATTGGCCCCGTGAATACGGTAGTCCACGAGGTCGCCGGCCAGGAAGGCGCCGCACCCGCCCGCCAGCGCCGCGCCGAGCGCGAGCACCTGGTCGGCGTCGGTTTTCCACTCGGGCGGGAGCTCGGCCGGCGCCGGGAGGAAAGCACGGGCCAGCTCCGCGCGCAGCGCCAGGGTGGAGGTCATCGAGATCGGGAACTTGCCGGTCACGTAGGCCTGCGCCGAGCGCCGCCCCAGGACGCGATCCCTCGCCTCCCCCAGCACGTCCGACTCACGCCCGTCGGAACGCACGTGGCCCGAAAAAACGTAACCGATCTCCGGCCGTCGCACAAAAACACCCAGCACGGTCGCGAGGTAAGGCGGTTTCCAGGTGTCGTCGGCGTCGAGGAAAAACAGGACATCGCCCCGCGCCGCCGCCACGCCGGCCTGCATCGCGGCGAGCTGGCCCGCGTTGGCCTGGGCGATCACCCGCACCCGGCCGTCGCGCGCGACGAACTCCGCCTCGACCCACTCGGCCGTGCCGTCGGAGGAACCGTCGTCCACCACGATGACCTCGAGCGGCGCGCGGGTCTGCGCCAACGCCGAGGTGATCGCCTCGCCGACAAAACGGCGGTAATTGTAGGCGTTGACCAGGACGCTGGCGGTGGGCGGGGGCATGCGGGTGGGTTTTTCGATGTTGCGGCGACGCGCGCCTCAGTCCCGGCACGCGTAAATCTGCACGCGCTGCAAAGTGCCCTCCTCCTCCCCGCGCCGCACGAAGGGCCGCGGGGCAAAGGGCTCGGCTTGGGGGAAACAGCGGAATCCCGCCGCCCGTAGCCGCGCGAGCAGGTCTTCCAGGCGGGCCTGGCGGCGCCCGCCCAAATGACAATCGACATAGACCCGCGACACCCGCGCCCAAACGGCGGGGTCGTCAAAGAGCCCGTGCTCGGCGCCGGCGACCGTGATCTTCACCAGGCTCGCGGGACGATCGCCGAGCAACTCCGCCGGCGAGATGACGTCCACCGGGATCAGGTGCGCCGCCTGCCGCCGGAGCGGCTCGTCGACCAACCGGCCGCGCCCGTCCGGCATGGACACAAAGGCCGCCCGCCCGCCCGTCCCCGCCAGCGCCGCCGCGCGCACCTCCACCCGGCGGGCGACATCGGCCCCCGCCGCCGCGATGTTTTTCGCCAGCCGCCCGCGCATCGTGGGGTCGGGCTCGAGGGTCAGCACCCGCGCGCCGCGCCAGCGGCTCGCCCAATACAGGGTCGCCACGCCCCAGCCCGCGCCGCAGTCGATGACAAAAGGCTCCGTCTCCCCGCGGGGCAGTTCGTAGCGCCGGCCAAACCACACCCGTTCCAGCTCCGCGCCGAACACCGGACCGTCGCCGAATTCCCAGCGTTGGCCGCCCGCCGAGACCACGCCGGGGCGGGCCTCGGCCCGTGCGGCCGCCGCCCGCGCGGCCCCCAGCCAGGCCAGGCGGCTGGAACCGCCCACCATACCCAACGCCCCCCAGCCGATGCGCGCCACCGCGGCCGAGGCCGCGCGCGCCGCCTCGGTGAACGGGCGACGGCGCAGCTTGTAGTAGCGGAGTGCCAGCTCGGCATCGATGGCCGGATCGGCCGCCACGCGGACCGGCGAAGGACCGGCGGCGTGGCGGTCGCGGGCCGGCACCGAGTCGTTGCTGTCGCCGCCCTTGGTGGTGTGGGTGCCGCGAGAGTCGAAGCCCACGTTCGAAACCAGATTGGCCAGCGGGTAGGCGCACAGCAGGCCCGCCTTCCAGCAGGAATACATCCAGGGAAAAGCCCAGGAGTCGTAACGCCGGCCGACAAAGCAGTGGTCGAGAATACGCCGCCAGTGCCTCGCCTCGGCCTCCGATCCATGGTGCCGCCGCAACCAATCCCCGGCCCGCCGCTCCGGCCAGTCGGTCAGATCGCGATCGAGTTTTTCCCAGGCCCGCCGCCACGTCGCCCAGCCCCAGATAAAAGCGTAGCGGGTGAAGCCGTGCCCTTCCTCGCGCCACCGCGCCTCGGGCAAAAAGTTGTCGCCCGACACCAGCCCCACGCGCGGATCGTCGCGATAACGTTCGAGCAGGTCGGCGCAAAAAGGAAAAAACGCCGCGCCGGGCACGCAGTCCTCCTCGAGGATGATCCCCTCCTCCACCTGTTCGAAGAACCACGAGATCGCCCCGCTGATCGCGAGCTTGCAGCCGTGGTTCTCCCCAAGAAACCGCGTCCGCACCTCGCAGGGCCAATCGACCTCCGCGACGATGGCGCGGCAGGCGGCGGTGGTCGCCGCATCGTCCGCGCGCCCCGGCCGCGGCCCGTCCACCGCGACAAACAGCCGCGCCGGCCTCGCCTCGCGCACCCGGGCGAGCACCCGCCGCAGAAGGTCGGGCCGCCCAAAGGCGAGCAGCAGGACCGGGGGGGTGGCGGACGCGGGGGGCGACATGGGCGGGACAGACGATCCGGAGCGGCGCTCAACCCGCCAGTATTCCCTCCACCCGGCTCCACATCTGCTTCGCCAGGGCTTTTTGCGCGTCGGCCGCCCGCCCGATCTCGTTGCGCAGTTCCGGGAGCTCGTCGTCGCGCAGGATGTGCGCGGCCTGCTCGACGGCGGCGTCGTCGCACTTTTCCAGCACGATGGTCCGCTTCGTGTAGTCCTCGGCGAGCATGCGGTATTTGTGCGCCCAGCTGGTCGCCACCGCCGGCACGCCCTGGGAAAGCGCGCTCACCAGGCCATGGAAACGGGAGG
>CAMCHD010000170.1 GCA_945874545.1 Akkermansia muciniphila
CCGCGAATCGGCACCGCGCCCGTGCCCTCACGGCCGATCCAGCCGCGCGCCAGGGCGAGGTTCAGCACCATGCGCACGCCGTCCGCGCCGGTCGGCGCCTGGGTGAGGCCCATGCTCCACACCACCACGCCGCGCCGCGACCCGGCGACCAGCTCGGCCAAGGCCTCGATGGCGTCGGTTTTCACCCCGGCGCGACGCGCAAACTCATCCAGCCCGGTCGCCGCGCAGGCCGCCCGCAGCGTCGCCGCCGACTCCGCGTCGACGTGCTCGCGCAAATACGCCTCGTCCACCCCGCCGCGCTCGAACAGCACCTTCAACACGCCGTAGAAAAACGGCACATCCCCGCCCTGCGTGACCGGGAACCAGTAGTCCGCCAGATCGCTGCCGAAGACCGCGCTGAGCGGGGTGCTCGGGATCCAGTAGCGCTTCAGGCCCGGCTCCAGGTAGGGGTTGACCACCACGATCTTCGCCCCGCGCTGCTTGGCCAGAAGCAGGTATTTGGTCGAGACCGGCTGGTCGTTGGCGGGGTTGGCGCCGACGAGCAGGATGAGGTCGGTCTTGAACCAGTCCGCGTAGGTGCAGGTCGAGGCGGCCACGCCGGTCATCTCCTTCATCGCGGAGGTGGAGGGCGCGTGGCAGAGGCGGGCGGCGTTGTCGAGGTGGGGCGTGCCGAGAAAACGCGCCGCCTTCTGCGCGACGTAGTAGACCTCGTTGGTCACGCCGCGCGCGGTGACGAAGACCGCCAGCCGCTTCGGGTCGGTGGCTCTCAGGCGCGCGCCGAGGCGGGCGTTGGCCTCGTCCCAGGAGACGCGGGTAAACCCCTTTTCGCCGTGACGGCGCACCATCGGGTAGGCCAGCCGGCCGAGTTCGCGCAGGGCGGCGTTGTCGAGTTTCGCCAGTTCGCCGACGTCGGCCAGGCGGGCTGGATCGAATTCGGCGACGGTGTTAAGTCGCAACAGGTTGAGCCGGGTGAGGCAGAGGTGGGGGCCGGAGATGGTCCAGTCGTGCAGACCGGCGACGCCGAGCGCGCAGCCGTCGCACACGCCCTTGGTCAAGACCCGCCAGGCGTGCGGCAGGTTGTCGCGGTTCAGCCAGACCACCTTCAACATGTCGCGGATGTGCTTCGGCTTGGTGTGCCCGAGCCCGAAAGGCGAGAGCCGCGCCCAGCGCTCGGCGACGGTCTTGCGCAGGCGAAATTTCTCCAACCGCGGAGACGGCGTGAAGGGCGCGGGAACGGGTGCGGCGGAGGCAGGGGATGGCATGAGGCGGCCGGGAGCCGGTGAACGGCGCGGCGACGGATCAAAACCAAAGCGGCCCCGCCGCTTCGGTCAACGCACGCCGCGCCCGCATCGCGCCGGGTCCGCGACAACGACAAAAAAGCCGCCCGGCGGGACGGCCGGGCGGCGTGAAGGCGAAGCGCCCCGAAACGGGGCGACACCGCGAGACTACCGGATCAGAGCTTCGTGATGGACGAAGTGGCGGGCGCGAGCGCCTTGAAGACGGTCGATTGGGCGCGCGAATCACCGCTGATATTCAGCAAGGTGATGAACTGGGTGAACCCGAAGACATTGTCCACCGCACCCGTGGTGGCGTTGGTGTGGATGGTGACGCCAAACTGACCTCCCGGTTTGCCGATGCCCTTTGGAATGATTACCTTAGAGTAAACTCGTCCAGCCAACCCAGTTGATACGAAAGTAAGGACCTGACCATTGAAGGTGAGCGTTTTCAGATCCTCGGAAATGGTGAACTTCACGACCTGATTGTCGGTGGGCGATCCGGCCGGGCGGGCCGGCTTGGCGGAGCGGGTCTGCGCGCCGGTCACCTTGGTGACGAGGTCCACAAACTCCTCCTCGTCGATCTTCACGGTGTAGTTGCCGGCCGTGGCGACGGCGGTGTTGTTCTCCAACGGACCAAGGAATTTCACCTCGCCGCTGACCTCGGTCGAGCCGCTCGCCTTGGGGGTGACGCGATACTGGCCGTAGGCGAAGGGATCGCTGCCGAGGGTGTTGCCGAGCACCATCACGCCCTCGACGGGCATCTTTTGGGTGACGGTTTTGGTCCCTTGAATATAGGTGATGGACTGCGTGCCGCTGAAGACACCGGTGAGCGGATTCAGTTTCACGCTCCACAGCTTGTTCCAGGCGGTGTTGTCGTTCTCGGCGGGCGAGCCGACCGCGCCTGCCACCGCTTGGATAACGCCTAGGCCGGTGACCCGAAGCGTATTCGGCAAGTATTGATAGTAGTGGATATCCGTCAGGCCGACGCCATGAAACCTTACGTCGAAATTTTTGCTGCTGCCGAAGCCCAGGGTGGCGGGGAACGGATACGCGTTCTTGGCGGGCACCAGCCAGGGCTGCACGATCACGTCCACGGTGGTCGAAAAGCCGGCCGGATAGCTCTTGTCTCCCGCCTTGGCGGGTTTGTTCCAAACCGCCGAAGTCTTTTGCAGGCCGCGGGTTTTTAGGTTCAGGTCACCGGAGAAATAGCCGCCGGCGGCATAGGTCTTGGGCGCGACGTAGAGGCTGTAATCCCCGGCGGCGGTGGCCAGCGCCTTGCCGGTCAACAGTGTGCCGTCGCCAAGCTTACCCTTATAGGTCAGATCTCCGGTCTTGGCCACAACCAAGGAAGCATAGCCTGCGCCCGACGGGATGGTCGCGCCCGCAGGCTGCGGATCGGTCAGCGCCATCGTGTAGTTGCCGACCCAGGTGGGACCGGTGCCGGTGAAGGCGGTGAACTTCAGCGAGCCCTCGGTGTAGAAGATCGCATTCGCGTCCCCGGGGTTGAAGTTTTCGCCCGTGATATCGACCGTGCCGTTCGGGTTGATGGTGATACGGAAGTTAACCAGAAAGACGTTCTTCGCGCCCTTGAGCGGGGCCACACCCACATTCCGCTGCGTGGCGGTGGTGGAGCCGGTCTCCTGCACGACCTTGGTTTTGAAGGGATAACTCTTGCCCTTTCGGGTCGCCAGCGTGCCGCTCACATCGCCCTTGGCCGTAACCTTCATTTCGATCCGCCCATAAAAAAGCTCCACCGCCGGCGCGCCCGCCGTGGGCGACTCGAGCGAGGACAAATTGATCGCGTAGGAGCCGGCGAAGTCGGCGATGGCCGCCTTGGCCTGGCTGGCAAAGGCCAGGATTCCCAAGGCAAAGAAGCCGATCAGGGTGCGCAGAGTGTGAACGAATTTCATATGGTAGGTTACGGGAGTGCGGCAAAGGGTTCGCAAAAGGTAAAAGCCCGGTCAAGACCTGCCGACATTAATTTGCATCACGCATATTTTGCTCAAGGAACTTCGGGGCGAACTCGCCACACCCGGAGGTGCGGCGAGCGATTCGCCCTTGGCCCGCCGGCCTTCCTCGGTCGTGCTGAGCGCCTCGGTTTTACGCCTCATGCCCGCTCCGCTCCCGCTTTCCGCCTTCCTACCGCCGGATTTTGATCCCCGCCGCCCCGTCGCGCTCATCGCCGGTCAAGGCCGCTACCCGGCGCTGGTCGCCGAGAGCATCCGCTCCGTCGGCGTTCCCCTGCGGTTGATCGCGATGGACGAGGAGACCGCGCCCGAATTCCAGGCGACCTTCCCCGAAGCCGAGCGCGCCTTGATCAAAGTCGGCCAGATCGGCGCGCTCTTAAAAGCCCTGAAACGCTTCGACGCCGGCTACGCCTTCATGGCCGGTCAGGTTTCGCCGCGCCGCCTGTTTTCCGGCCTCCACCCCGACCTCAAGGCCCTCGCGATCCTGGCCACCCTGAAACGCCGCAACGCCGAGACCATCTTCGGCGCCATCGCCCGCGAGATCGAGGATCTCGGCGTCCGCCTGCTCGACGCCCGCGCCTTCATCGACGCCCACCTCGCCACCCCGGGCCCGATGACCCGCAAAAAACTCCCGATCGACGCCGAATACGTCGACCACGGCCTGCACATCGCCCGCGAATGCGCCCGCCTCGACATCGGCCAGGGCTGCGTCGTGCGCAAAGGCACCGTCCTCGCCGTCGAGGCCTACGAGGGCACCGATGAGATGATCCGCCGCGCCGGCACGCTGAAGACCGACGAGTGCGTCTACGTCAAAACCGTGAAGGCCCGCCAGGACTACCGCTTCGACGTGCCCTGCTTCGGCCTGAAAACCCTCGAGGTGCTCGACGCCGCCCAGATCCGCGCCGCCGTGCTCGAGGCCGACCGCGTGATCCTGATCGATAAACCCGCCGTCCTCGCCCGCGCCGACCAGCTCGGCATCGCCCTGCACGGCGCCACCTGACGCCCCCCGCGTCCTCAGGCGCCCGCCCTTCGAATTCATCCCTGGGCCTTGTCCTTGGACATTGGTCATTGGACATTGGACATTAGTCATCGGACATTGGACCCTTCCCCCATCATGGCCTCCCCCTCCGTCCTCCCCGTCACCGTCAAGGGCGTCATGCCCACCGCCAACGGCTGCGCCATCTTCCTTGGCGACGAAGGCAAGACCTTCGTGATCTACGTCGACCACGCCGTCGGCAACGCCATCCAGATGTCCCTCGACGGCGTGAAAAAAGAGCGCCCGCTCACCCACGATCTGATCGGCCATATCCTCACCGGCCTCGGCGTGAGCCTCGAACACGTCGTGATCAACGACGTCAACGAGGGCACCTTTTACGCCCGCATCCTGCTCAAGATGAAGAACGAGCTCGGCCAGAAGATCGTCGAACTCGACGCCCGCCCGAGCGACAGCACCGTGCTCGCCCTTTCCCACAAACGCCCCATCCTCGTCGCGAAAAAAGTCTACGATCAGGTCGAGGACATGTCCGAGATCCTCGAACGCGTGCTGAAACAACAGTCCGAGGCCGCCACCGACTCGCCCGACGACGGAGAAGACGCCTCCACGGCGGACGACGATTCCGACGACGACAAAAAGTAAGCGCCCCGACAGAACCGTCGTCCGCCCACCGCGTTCCGCTCCCCGGTTCCGCTTCACCCGCCCCGCCCGCCACGCCTTCCGTGTCCGCCCCTTCGTCCTTCGGATTGTCAGACCAGCGCCTCGAACGCGCTATACGTCCTTCGGATTTCCCGCGACCGCAGGTCGCGGGCCAACCTCTCACCGCCCTGGCGCCGATGCAGGACGTGACCGACCTCGCCTTCATGGGCCTGATCGCCGACTACGGCCCGCCCGATTACTACGTCACCGAGTTCCTGCGCGTCCACGCCCAATCCCGCCCCGAGCCGCACATCCTCCGCTCCATCGACGAAAATCGCACCGGCCGGCCGGTGTTCGCCCAGCTCATCGGCGAGGAGATCCCCCACCTCGAGCGCACCGTCGCCCTCCTGCTCCGCCATGCCGTCGCCGGCATCGATCTGAACCTCGGTTGCCCCGCGCCCAAGGTTTACAAAAAAAACGTCGGCGGCGGCCTGCTCCGCGATCCCGACCACGTGGACGCCATCCTCGCCGCCCTCCGCGCCTGCACGCCGGGCCTGTTCACGGTGAAGATGCGCATCGGTTTCGAGGATACGCGCCACTTCGAGCGCATCCTCGCCTCCGTCGCCCGCCACCGCGTAGACCTGCTCGCCGTCCACGGCCGCACCGTGAAGGAGATGTATCGCGGCGGCGTCCACTACGACGAGATCGCCCGCGCCGTCCGTTCGGTCCCCTGCCCCGTCCTGGCCAATGGCAACATCACCAGCGCCCGCGTCGCCGCCCGCGTGCTCGCCGAGACCGGCGCGGCCGGCGTGATGTGCGGCCGCCATGCCATCCGCAACCCCTGGCTCTTCCGCCAGATCCGCGAACACCTCGCCGGCGCCAAACCCTTCGCCCCCACCCTCGGCGACATCCACGGCTACGTCCACGCGCTCTACCGCGCCACCGCCGCCGGTTTTCTCGACTTCGACCCGACTCCCCCTTCCCCGGTCCCCGCCCCCGGCTCCCCGCTCTCCGCACCCGCGTCCGAACGCGCCCACGTGGCCCGGATGAAGAAATTCCTGAATTTTGTCGGCCAGTCGGTCGATGCCGAGGGCGCCTTCCTCCACGCCATGCGCCGCGCCATGACCGAGGCCGAACTCTTCGCCGTGTGCGAAGCCCACCTCCTCGACCGCGCCGCCGAACCGTTCGCCGACGAGCCCTACCCCGGGATCGTCGCACGGCCAAATTGCGAAACCGCAGACGCCGACGGCTGCTCCCTCGCCACAATCACCGCCTGAGTTTTCCGCCATGACCATAAACTTCTCCGCCCCCGACCTCCGCCTCCACCCGCCCCGCAGCCCACGCGTCACCCTCGGCGGCTACGTCCACCTGCCCCGCCTGCTCGACAAAGCCCGCGCCCACCACGCCGGCGCCCTCGGCGACTACCGTTACCGCTGCCCGCTCGACGCGCGTTTTTTCACCTTCACCGGCATCGATCCCGACGCCTTCCTCGCCGCCGTCGCCAGCACACCGTCCGATACCGCCGTCCTCGCATGGGTGCGCGCCCAAGCCCCGCGCGACCCCGTCGCCATCTCGGCCTGGTCCGCCTGGGTGACCGCCCACGGCCCCGGCGACGCCGAGGACCACGCCTGGTTCGCCGAGCGCCTTCAGACCCTCGCACCCGGCCGCGACGACATCGCGACCTACTTCGACCTGCTCGACCTCGACGACTACGTCAGTTTCGCCGGCCAAGGCTGACCACCCGCCGATCGCGATCAATCCGTCCCGCGACCGACCGAGAGCGTGAGCCCAGCCTACGTGGCCAAACCAGCGGCCAGCGTCAGCGCGCTCCGCGCCCGATTCAGAATATAAAGATGATACCCCGGCGCACCCCACGCCACCAACTCACGCACCTGGTCCAGGGCCCAATCCACCCCGACCGCCTCGATGCGGTCCGCGTCGTCATTCGCCGCCTGGAGTCGCCCCAATAGCGCAACCGGCAGCACGGAACCCGAGAGCGTGGCGATACGTTGCACCTGCTTTAGCGAAAGCACCGGCATGATACCCGGCACGATCGGCACCTGGATGCCCTGCGCCCGACAACGCTCCACAAATCGGAAATAGATCTCGTTGTCGAAAAAAAGCTGGGTGGTGATGAAAGCCGCACCGGCATCGACCTTCCGCTTCAAGGCCTCCAGATCGGCCTCCAACGACGCCGCTTCGGGATGTTTCTCCGGATAACCACCGACACCCAGGCAGAAGTCCGGGTGCCGCGCCTTGAGCAGGCCAACGAGTTCATTGGCAAAGCGCAGACCGCCCGCGGCCGGAACAAAATCCCCCCCGCCCTTGGGCGCGTCACCCCTGAGGGCCATTATGTTTCGAAAACCGCCGGCATACAACTGATCCGCAATGCCCACCAACTCTTCGCGCGTATGCCCCACGCAGGTCAGATGGGGCATCACCGTAAAACCAAAGTCGTTCTTCAACAAAGCACTTACCTCCCCGCTGCGCCCGCGTGTCGTGCCACCGGCCCCGTAAGTCACCGAAACGAAATCCCACGGCAGAGGCCTCAACGCCGCCGCCGTCGCCCGTAACGCCTCAACCCCGGCATCGTCGCGGGGCGGAAAAAACTCGAGGGATCGCAACGGGCGACCTGTCGCAAATAGTTCGGAAATAGGCCGATCAGGAGGCACAACGGGCATGGAAAAAAAAGAATAACTCAAAACAAAATAGTGTTCTCGATGTAGTGCCAAGACCTAACTGTTCCCCTAACCCACCGCTGAAATCAGCCCCGCAGCCACCTCCTTACGGTCAAAGGAAAAGGCCGGGAATTCGATCACATATTTCAATTGCTGATAAAGGGTTATGTTGACGGGTAACAAAAAATCACCTCGTCATTGAAATCGGAACCTTGCTCCCGTGTGGATTCAGCTCTCCGAGCAATCTGAGGAATTCAGCTTTGCTCATTCCTCCCTCCACTCGTTTTAAGACGTTCCCTTGTGAATCAGTGACAATCGTGGTTGGCGTGGCACCGATTCGATTACGACTAACCGTATCGGCCGAATTAAGATCATCCAAGTCAATCATCACGGCAGCGAATCCTGTTTTGATCACAGCTTCCACTTGCTCATCCGCCCAAACACTGCGTTTCATGATTCGACAGGGCACACACCACTTGGCGGTGAAGAACATGATAATGGGTTTTCCGGACCGGGCAGCGTGTTGTTGAGCCGATGCGAAATCCTTGGCCCAGGTGACGTGGCTGGAGGGAACGTAGAAATCATGCCATACCCAGCCAAGGGAGACTGGGATCGTGCCCAGCCAGAACCAGCGCCAAAAGTTGAACTTGCCGCGATTTGACCGGACCTCAGGTTCCGCGGACGACGATGATTGCGAGGATTGGGATGCTGCGTCTTTCATGGGTTTGGCATATCAGGTAACGTCAGCCATGGGACAGCAGCTTGCATGGAGCGGCTCGTGCGCAACCACGCAA
>CAMCHD010000171.1 GCA_945874545.1 Akkermansia muciniphila
GATCAAACCCATGGTAACCACCAGAAAGAGGATGAGCATCACAATCAGCTGAGGCGCGCCTAGTCCCTTCACCCCGACGGCCGGATTGATCAGGTTCCAAAGGGTCGAGGCCGCTCCCGGGATGTCGGCTAAGATGCCGATCGTAATCAAAAGCGAGGTGCCGTTGCCGATGCCGCGGGCGGTGATCTGCTCGCCCAGCCACATCAAGACCATCGTGCCGGCGGTCAGAAAAATAACCGAGGTGAGGAGAAACGTGGTATGCCCTGCGATCACGATCTGGCCGAACTGGTTAACATCATATCCTTGAAACAAACGGGAGGGGTTTTCGAGCGTAAGAATAAGCAAAGTGCCCTGGATCAAACAGATAAACACCGTCGCATAACGCGTATACTGGGTCAGCTTCTGGCGGCCGACGTCACCCTCCTGCTGGAGGCGACTCAGGGCGGGGACCACCGCGCTCATCAGCTGGAAGATGATGGACGCACTGATGTAGGGCATGATGCCCAAGGCGAAGACCGCGCCTTTGAGAAGCGCGCCACCGGTAAACATATTATACAATCCAACCACCGCGCCGCTGGCACCACCGGCGTTGGCGGCGAAAAAGTCCTGCAACGGCTGGGGATCAAGGCCGGGGAGCGGAATGTGCGCACCGACGCGAGCCACAAACAGGAGCGCGAGGGTATAGAAGATGCGAGAGCGCAGCTCGGGAATCTTCAGGGAATTGGTGAAGGCGGAAAACACGTTGGAAAAAGGCGTTGGACGGAAAAAACGGAAAAAGGGCGGGGGCGCTTTTCGGCGCTCACCCGCCCAGAAGAGGCGTCATGTCACGAGATCGTGACCAAATCGCAACATCGAGCGGGCGGTCAGGCTTTGGACGCAACCTTGGCAAGTTTCGCCGCCTTAAAGGCGGCGAGCTTGGCATCCTTGGCCGCGGTGGCCACGGTGTTGGCGTCTTGCGGTGCGCTGGTTTGGATGGCGCGCCCCCCTGCCTTTTCGATCTTGGCCTTGGCCGACTCGGAGAACCGGGCGGCGGTGACGGTGAAAGCGCGGGTGACTTCGCCGTTGCCGAGGATCTTGACCGCCTTGGTGCCGCCGCGGATGAGGCCGGCGGTGGCGAGCACCTCGGCGGTCACCTCGGTGACGGCGGCGTCGAGCGCGTCGAGGTCGCCGACGTTTAGCACGGCGTATTCAACGCGAAACTCGTAGTTGTTGAAGCCGCGGTGGGGCAGCTTGCGATAAAGAGGCATCTGGCCGCCTTCGAAGCCGGGGCGGATCGAGCCACCCGAGCGGGCGGTTTGTCCCTTGCCACCTCGACCCGAGGTTTTGCCATGGCCGCCACCCTCGCCGCAACCGACACGCTTTTTGCGGTGAACGGCTCCGACGACATTTGTCATTTCGTGAAGTTTCATAATCGTTGTTTCCTACTTGGGGTTCGCCCCACGCCCGACCTTTGGCGGGTATGGGACTCGGATATTAATAAAAGCCACGCCTCAGGCCTTGCGGATGGCGGCGTAATCCTCGGCGGTCTTGAGCTGGAGGAGGGCCTCGATGGTGGCGTGCACCACGGCGATGTGGTTGCTGGAGCCCATCGACTTGGTGAGGATGTTCTTGATGCCGGCGGCCTCGAGGACGGCGCGGACGGCGCCGCCGGCGATGAGGCCGGTGCCCTTGGTGGCGGGCTTCAAGAGGACCTTGCCGCCGTCGTAGGTGCCGAAGACCTCGTGCGGGATGGTGTCGCCCTTGAGCTTGACCGCGAACATGTGCTTCTTGGCGCCCTCGGTGGACTTCTTGATGGCGTCGGGCACCTCGTTGGCGCGGCCGTAGCCGACGCCGATCTTGCCGGCGCGATCGCCGACGACGGCGATGGCGGCAAAGGAGAAGCGGCGACCGCCCTTCACGACCTTGGCGCAGCGGTTGATGAAGACGACCTTCTCGAAGAGACCGGAGTCGTCCTTCTGCTGGTCGCGGTTGTCGCGACGGGGGCCGCGCTGGCCGCCCTGACCGCCGCGAGGCGGACGGGCCTCGCGGTTTTCGGAGGGGGAGGGAGCGGCGGCGGGAGGAGTGGGAATGCTCATTTTAAGGGGATTAGAAGGTAAGACCACCGGCGCGGGCGGCCTCGGCGAAGGCCTTGACCTTGCCATGATAACGGGCGCCGGAACGGTCGAACACGACCGAGACGATGCCAGCGGCCTTGGCCTTCAGGGCGAAGGCTTCGCCGAGGGCCTTGGCCCCGGCGAGGTTGGCGGCGAGCTTCTGGGCGCGGAGATCGGCGTCCAAGCTGGAGAGGAAGGCGAGGGTCGTGCCGGCGTCGTCGTCCACCGCCTGGGCATAGATATGCTTGGAGGAGAACTTGACGGCTAGGCGGGGGCGAAGGGCGCTCCCGAAGACCTTTTTGCGGATGCGCCAGCGGCGTTTTTGCAGGAGGTCGGCTTTGCGGATAGTGTTCATGGACGGGGGTCCTGGGATGAAGATTAGATAAGTGAGGAGGAGGCCGGCTCGCGTTAGGCGACGGTCTTGCCTTCCTTGCGGCGGACGCGTTCGCCGACGATGCGGACACCCTTGCCCTTGTAAGGCTCGGGCGGATAGAAGGAGCGGATCTGGGAGGTGACCATGCCGACGAGTTGCTTGTCGGCGCCCTCGACCTTCAACTTGGTGCCTTCGTTGACGGTGATTTTGATGCCTTCAGGGATGTCGAAGAGGATCGGGTGGGAGTAGCCGAGGGCGAGGTCGAGCTGCTTGCCCTTGAGGGCAGCTTTAAAACCGACGCCTTGAATCTCGAGCTCCTTGACGAAGCCTTCCGCGGCGCCCTTGACCATGCCGGCGATCACCGAACGGGCGGTGCCGAACATGGCGCGGGAGAACCGCGATTCATCGAGCGGCTTCACCGTGACCTTGGCGTCGGCCACCGTGATGGCGACAACCGGGGCGAAGGTGCGGGAGACTTTACCCTTGGGCCCATCCACCGAAACGGTGGTGTCCTTGATGTCGACCTTGACCTTGGCGGGAATGATAACGGGAACTTTGCCTACGCGTGACATGATGGAGGGTTCCTTTGGTTACCAGACGTTGGCGAGGAGCTCGCCGCCAAGCTTTTCGCGGCGGGCCTCATGGTTCGTTTTCAGACCTTTCGAAGTCGAAAGGATGGCGATTCCCAACCCGTTCAGAACGCGAGGGATCTCAGAGTAGCCGACATACAGACGGCGGCCGGGCGTGGAGACGCGGGAAAGATTGGTGAACGCGGGGGCGTTATCGACGTATTTGAGCTTAACGACGACGGTCTTGTGGCCGTTGTCGTCGGTGCCGGTGGTGACGTCGGAAACGTAGCCTTCGTTTTTAAGGATGAGCGCAAAGCTCTCCTTGAGTTTGGAGTGCGGGATGACGCACTCGGCCTGGCCGGCGCGTGCGGAATTGCGCACACGGGTCAGGAAATCGCTTACTGAATCAGCCATGGTAGGTGGATGTTATGGGTTGAAGAGGCCGACCGGGTCATATCCGACGCGCCTTGCGACGCGCTTAACCCCCGGAAGGCGAAAGGGTTTACCAAGAAGACTTGGTGACACCGGGAATCTTGCCGTTCAGGGCGAGTTCGCGGAAGGTGATACGGGAGACGCCAAATTTCCGGATGAACGCGCGGGGACGGCCGGAGAGGCTGCAGCGGTTGCGCACGCGGACAGGCGAGGAGTTTTTGGGCAGTTTCTGAAGAGCCTTCGACGCGGCGAAGAATTCTTCGTTGGTGGCGTCGGGGTTCAGGAGGGCGGCCTTGAGCTCGGCGCGCTTGGCGGCGAACTTGGCGACGAGGGTCTTGCGCTTCTCGTTGCGGTTGATGGCGGAGGTCTTGGGCATGGCGGGAGGCGGTTAAATTAGGCGGCCTTGGTCTTGGCGGCGGCGTCGGCGGCCTGCTGGGCCTCGGTGCGGCGGAAGGGCATGCCGAGGAGCTTCAGGAGCTCGCGACCTTCGTCGTCGGTCTCGGCGGTGGTCACGATGTTGATATCGAGGCCCATGGTCTTCTTCACGCTCTCGACGTTGATTTCGGGGAAAATGGTGAAATCATTGATGCCGAGGGCGTAGTTGCCCTGGCCGTCCAACTTGGAGTGGACGCCGCGGAAGTCGCGGATGGTGGGGAGGGCGACCGCGATGAGGCGATAAAGGAAGTCCCACATGGCGTCGCCGCGGAGGGTGACATGGGCGCCTACGACCTGGCCCTGGCGGAGTTTAAAGTTGGAGATAGCCTTCTTCGACTTGGCGAGGATGGCTTTCTGGCCGGCGAGGGCGGTGAGATCGCGCTGGATATCAGCGATCTGGTTTTTGTCGGCCTCGGCGTCGATGCCGGTGTTCAAGCTGATCTTGGTCAGCTTCGGAACCTCGTGGACGTTCTTGTAGCCACGGCTCTCGATGAGGGCCGGGATGATGGTCTCGACGTAGTGCTTTTTAAGCGAAGGGATGCGTTTGGTGCTCATTTGGATGGTTTAACCGCCGGATTGCCGACCCGACGACCTTGAGTGTTTTGGGAGAGGGTGGAGTGGAGGGACGAAAAGGGGCGAGGTTACAGTGTGGCACCCCGCCCCAAGCAAGAAGTAATTTCGCGGTGACGATTTAGATCGCTCAGGCGGCCTTGACGGCCCGCTTCTTGGAGGCCTCGAAACGGCTCTTGAGCTGGAGGTTCGAAACGTGGACGGAACCCTCGCGTTCGACGATGGCGCCATTCGGATTTTCCTGGGACTTCTTGAGGTGGCGCTTGATCATCGCGACGCCCTCGATGCGGGCACGGGACTTGGCGGCGAGGATTTCGAGGACCTTGCCGGACTTGCCTTTGTGGGAACCGGCGATGACGACGACCTCGTCGTTGCGTTTGACGTGAAATTTAGTGGACATGTTAGAGAACCTCCGGAGCGAGCGAGATGATCTTCATGAAGTTCTTCGCCCGTAGCTCGCGGGCGACGGGGCCGAAGATGCGGGTGCCCTTGGGATTACCGTCGGCACCGATGATAACGATGGCGTTGGAATCGAAACGAAGGTAGGAGCCATCGCTACGACGGACCGGAGCCTTGGTGCGGACGACGACGGCCTTGGCGACCTCGCCCTTCTTCACGGTGGCGTCCGTGCCCGAGTCCTTGATGTGGACGGTGATGACATCACCCACGCCGGCGGTGGTGGTGTTTTGGCCTTTTTTGCTGATCATGGCGGCCTTACGGGCACCGGTGTTGTCAGCGACTTCGAGAATGGAGCGGAGTTGGATCATGGTCTGGGTTTCTCCCGTGGGGGTTAGGCCTTGATGGAGGCGGCGACGTCAGCCTCGGAAACGGCGGCGACATCGGCGATGATGGCGCGTTCCAGGACCTTGATCACGCGCCAGCGCTTGAGGCGGCTGATGGGGCGGGTCTCCATGATCTCGACCTTGTCGCCGACCTTGGTTTCGTTGGCCTCGTCATGGGCGTGCACGACGGTCTTGCGATTGATGATCTTCTGGTAGCGCGGGTGCGGAACCTTAAAGGGCACGGTGACCTTGATCGACTTGTCGCCGGAACGGCTGGTGACATTGCCGACGAGCGTCTTGCGGGAATTGCGCTCCGACGTGGCGGAGGCGGTGGTGGCGGTGGTGGACATGTTGGGTATTCCTCGGAACGGGCGTTTAGGCGGCGCTCTTCTGGGTCTTGATGGTTTCGAGGCGGGCGATGTCCTTGCGAAGGGTGCGAAGCTCGTGGGTCTTCTCGACCTGGCCGGTCTGCGTGCGCAGGCGGAGGGAGAGGAGCTTTTCGCGGGTCTCGTTCAATTTTACGTTGATCTCAGTGGCGGTGAGGTCGCGAATTTCTTTGGCGGTTAAAGGCATGTTAAGGTTCTCCAGGATAATCTTTAGGCGGCAGAGCCTTCGCGAACGATAAAGCGGCACCGAAAGGGGAGTTTCGCGTCGGCCAGGCGAAAAGCCTCCTTGGCGATGGTGGCGGGGATGCCGGCGAGCTCGAAGAGCACGGCACCGGGCTTGATCTGGGCGACGTAGTATTCGACGGCGCCCTTGCCGGAGCCCATTCGGACCTCGGCGGGCTTTTTCGTGACGGGCTTGTGGGGGAAAACGCGGATCCAGAGCTTGCCCTTGCGTTTGAGATGGCGGGCGATGGTGACGCGGGCGGCCTCGATCTGGCGGCCGGTCATGGGACCACGGGAAAGCGACTGGAGGCCGAATTCACCGAAGGCCAAGGTGTTGCCACGCTTGGCGTTGCCAGCGAGCGAGCCCTTCTGGGATTTGCGGTATTTGGTGCGAGCGGGGGCGAGAGCCATGATGGATTTCTCCTAATATAGATGGGTGGTGGTGGACGGAGAAAAGGACCTTAGACGGTCTCTTCCTTCTTCAGGATCCAGCACTTGACGCCGATCTTGCCGTAAAGGGTTTTGGCTTCGAAAAAGCCGTAATCGATGTTTTCGCGCAAGGTATGAAGCGGCACGCGCCCCTTACGCTGCCACTCGCGGCGAGCGATGTCGGAGCCGCCGAGACGGCCGGAGCACTGGATACGAATACCTTCAGCGCCGAGGCTCATGGCGGTCTCGACGGCCTTCTTCATGGCGCGACGGAAAGCGATGCGGCGCTCGAGCTGAAGGGCGACATTCTCCGCGACGAGACCGGCCTCGATCTCGGGCTTCTTGATTTCCTGGATATCGAGAAGCACTTCCTTGCCGGTGAGCTTGGCGAGATCGGCCTTGATGACCTCGACCTCGGCACCCTTGCGGCCGATGACGATACCGGGGCGGGCTGTGTAGATCTTAACCCGCACACGATTGGATGCGCGCTCGATGAAAATCTTGGGCACGGAGGCGCCCTTAAGTTTCTCCATCAGCGTGTTGCGGATGATCTGGTCCTCGTGGAGGAGCTTGGCGAAGTCTTTCTTGGTGGCATACCAGCGGGACTGCCAGTTGCGGCGGACGGCGAGACGGAAGCCGGTGGGATTGGTTTTTTGGCCCATGGTGGTAAGTCTTAGTTGGTGACGCCGTCGGACAGGACGACAGTGATATGGCTCATCTTCTTGCGGCGGGGGGCGGCGGTGCCGCGGGCGGCGGCCTTAAAGCGCTTCAGGACGGGGCCCTGATCCACGTAGGCGGTCTTTACAATTAAGCTGTCCGACGAGAGGTTATTGTTGTTCTCGGCGTTGGCGATGGCGCTCTTGAGCGTCTTGTTGATGAGCTGGGCGGACTTGCGCGGGATGAGCGCGAGATACTCGGAGGCCTCGGTGGCGGGGCGACCGGTGATGGTGCGGACGACCTCACGAACCTTCTTGGGGGACATGTGGGCGTTGCGGGTAATGGCGGTGACTTCCATGGTGTAAGATTCCTTTTTGGGAGGCGACAGCGGCAGGGGAACGAGTCCCCTACCCTGCCCTTTTGGATTGGTTATTTTCTAGATGAAGCGGTTTTGACGGCGACGGAGTCTCCGGGTTGGAGGCTCTGACCGGGGGCGAGTTCGAGGATAAGGGCGCTGGCCGCGCGGGGGCGAAGATCGACGAGGAGAAGTTCCCCGAGGGGGCGGCCGTCGCGGCTAACGGTGCAGACCATGCCTTGGCGGAGACCCGCCTCGATGCCGGCGTCCAAAATGACGAGATCGGCCGGAGCGAGGTGGGCGATGCGTTCGACCAGGGCCTCGCCCACGGAGCGCTCGACAGAAATCGTCGCGCGCAGCGCCGTCGCGCCGGTGAGGGCGACGACAGGGCAGAGGAGACGAAGGACGGTCGGGAACATGGGCGGAAGCGCGGAGGGCCGAGTCGGCGAACTCAGATCTCCTTACGGGTCATGCCACCGTGCGCCTTGAAGACGCGGGTGGGGGCGAACTCGCCCAGCTTGTGGCCGACCATGTTGTCGGTGACGTAAACGGCGACGAAGGCCTTCCCGTTATGCACGTTGAAGGTGTGGCCGATGAAGTCGGGGGTGATGGTCGAGCGACGCGACCAGGTTTGGATGGGCTTCTTGTTCTTCGAGGCGACGGCCTTCTCGATTTTCTCGAGCAGGTGGTAATCGACGAAGAAGCCTTTTTTGATGGAACGGGCCATGGTGGGTGGGCGGTAAGGTTACTTCTTGCCGCGCGGCTTGCGGCCGTTGTGGCGGACGAGGATTTGGCTGTTCGAGGGTTTCGAACGCTTGCGGGTGGGGAAGCCCTTGGCGAGCTGGCCCCAGGGGGACACGAGGTGCTGGCGACCGCCACCACCCTTGGACTTGCCCTGACCACCACCGTTGGGGTGATCGACGGGGTTCAT
>CAMCHD010000172.1 GCA_945874545.1 Akkermansia muciniphila
TGGAGGAGGTCGGAGCGTCTATTTTCCAACGATTTGCCGCCATGTCCCTCGCCCGCCCTTTCCGCACCCTGCTCGCCCTGACCGCCTTTTGGGCGGCCCTCACCTTGCCCGCCGCCCCGGTGGACGAAGCCCGCACCGCGCTGGGCCTGGGCATCGACGAGGTCTCCGCCGCCCTCCGGGAACGGCCCAAACAGGACGATCTCATCGCCCAGCTCGATACGCTGGTGGAGAAATACTTCGCCTTCACCACCACCACCCGCCTCGCCGTCGGACCCGCCTGGCGCGACTTCACCCCGGAACAACGAACCCGCATGGAGGAGCTGTTTGGCAAACTGGTGATTCGCACCTACGCCGCCAACCTGCAGGCCGAGGCCACGCCGGTGATCACCTACGGCACGCCGACCGAACTCAAGGCCGGCCGGGTCGAGGTGCCCACCACCCTGCGCATCGATAACACCACCTATTCCATCCTTTACCGCTTGGAACTCGAGGCCGGCACCACCCCGGCGCGCTGGCGGGTCTACGACGTCGTCGCCGAAGGCGTGTCGCTGATCGCCAACTACCGCGGGCAGTTCGAGCCCATCCTGCGCAAATCCGGCCCCGCGGGTCTGATCGATACCCTCGCCGCCAAAGTCGCCCCGCCCGCCGCCCGCTGACCCTTTCCCCGCCATGACCCACCGCCGCCTGCCCGCCCTGTTTTTGTTCGCCCTCGCCGCCGCCCTGGCGCCGGTGAGCCACGCCCAGCTCCCAGCCAGCGGGCGCGCCATCGACGAACGCACCGGCGCCGCACCCGATCTCGCCGACGACTACGGCGACTACGCCTCCATCCAGGTCTACGACCCGCTGGAGGGCTACAACCGAGCGATGTTTAAATTCAACGACGTCGCCTACACCCGCGTCCTCCGCCCGGCCGTGACCGGTTACGAGTGGGTGGTGCGCCCGCCCGTGAATCGCGCCATAGGCAACTTTTACGACAATGTCCGCTACCCCGTCCGCGTGGTGAACTGCCTGCTGCAGGGGAAATTCAAACGCGCCGGTCTCGAAACCCGGAAGTTCGTGGTCAACACCCTCGGCGGCCTCGGCGGTTTTATCCGCCAGTCCGACAAAGTCCCCGCCCTGGCCAAAATCCCGCGCGAAGACCTCGGCCAGACCCTCGGCGTCTACGGCGTGCCCCACGGGCCCTACCTGGTGCTGCCGATCTTCGGCGGCTTCAGCCTGCGTGATTTCGGCGGCCGCATCGGCGACACCGTGGTGTCCCCCACCGGCTGGGAATACGTGCGCCTCGGCAACCACGAGTGGGCCGGCGAACTCGAGTGGGAATGGCAGACCGCGATCACCGTGACCGACACCATGAGCGGCCTGCCGGAAGTCCTCGACCTCTACACCCAGCTGAAGGCCGCCGCCGTCGATCCCTACGTCTCCCTGCGCGACGGCTTCCGCCGCTACCGCGACGCCGAGACCGCCCGCTGACCCGGCCCGCTCCGGCCGCGCGAGGTTTGCCTTTGCCGGAAACCCGCCGCGACTCGGCGGAAAACCTGCGCGCCCCCACGGCGCCGCCGGCGCCGACCCGGCCGGCCCCCCGCCCGCCACAACCGTCGGCACCCAAGATTAACATTCGACGCCCCCACCCGTCCCTTCCCATCCTGCGCCGATGTTTATCGACGAGTGTGTCATCAAGGTGAAGGCCGGCGACGGCGGCCGCGGCTGCGTGGCCTTCCGCCGCGAGAAATACGAGCCCTGGGGCGGCCCCAACGGCGGCGACGGCGGCCGCGGCGGCGATGTCATCCTGGTGGGGGACGACGACACCAACAATCTGATCGACTACAAATACAAGCCGCACTGGAAGGCCGAGCGCGGCGAGCACGGCCAGGGCAAGGACTGCCACGGCCGCGAGGGCAAGTCCGCCTTCCTGCGCATGCCGCTCGGCACCATCGTGATCAACGAGGAAAACGGCGCCGTGGTGGCCGAGCTCATCGAGGACGGCCAACGCGTCGTGCTCTGCGCCGGCGGCAACGGCGGCTGGGGCAACCCGCACTTCCGCTCCTCCACCAACCGCGCCCCCCGCACCGCCCTGCCCGGCCTGCCCGGCGAGGCCGGCGATTTCCGCCTCGTGCTGAAGTCCATCGCCGACATCGGCCTGGTCGGCTTCCCCAACGCCGGCAAATCCTCCCTCACCCGCGCCGTCACCAAGGCCCGCCCGAAGGCCGCCGCCTACCCCTTCACCACCCTCCACCCCCAGATCGGCGTGATCGAATACCCCGAGTCCTACGACCGCCTGCTCCTCGCCGACGTGCCCGGCCTGATCGCCGGCGCGAGCGAGAACCGCGGCCTCGGCCACCGTTTCCTCCGCCACATCGAACGCTGCACCCTCCTGCTTTTTCTCCTCGATATGGCCGGCGCCGACGAGCGCGACCCGCGCCAGGACTACGCCACCCTGCTGGCCGAGTTGAAGGCCTACGACCCGAAGCTGCTGAAAAAACCCCGCGTGGTGGTCGCGAACAAGATGGACCTGCCCGCCGCGAAAAAAAACCTCACCGCGTTCAAAAAGAAGTATAAGGTCGAGGTGTTGAAAATCTCCTGCCTTTCGGGCGACGGCCTCGACGAGTTCAAGACCGCCCTCCGCGCCCGCGTGATCAAACACGGCGGCAAGCCCCGCCCCATGTCCCGCCCCCGCGAAAGCGCCTGAGTTGGCAAAGTTTTCGCTTAACCGCCTTTCCTCGTTCAACCTATCCGCATGGCCGCCGCCCCGTCCCCCACCCCCGCCGAAATCCGCTCCCTGCTGATGCGCGCCAACCGCCTGCTCGGCGCCAGCCTGGTCGAGGCCAACCTCGTGACCATCGACCAACTCGAGAACGCGAACGAGAAACTGCTCGAGTTGATCGCGACCGGAACCCCCCGCCAATGCACCCTGCTCGGCGTGCTGGCCTACGACTTGAAGGTGATCAAGGAGGAGGACGTGCTCCAGTATTGCTCGGACGAACACAACGTCGGGCTGATCGACCTCCGCTCCTACGACGGCACCGAGGACGTGAAGGCCAACCTCAACCACGCCGCCTGCTGGGCCACCTGGACCCTCCCCTTCGACCGCGACGAGGATTTCACCTTCATCGCGACCGCCTATTACCTCAGCCCCGCCGTCCGCACCTTCTGGGAAAAACAGGTCGGCGGCCAGGTGGTCTGGTATGCCGCCACCCTCGAGGACATCGCCGAGAGCCTCGAACGCCTGGCCAAGGCCAAACCCTGATCCCGCCCCGACCGCCCCTACCCCCGTCCCCCCCGCCTTCCCATGCCGCTCGGCAAACTCCAGCTCCAGATCGTCCAGCAACTCGAGAAACAGGGCCGCCTCGCGCCCGACGCGGTCCACGCCCTCTCCTCCCGCCCCGAGGAGATTTCCGGCGACGACCTCGACCGCCTGCTGCGCGAACAACATAACATCACCCACACCCAGCTGTTCATCGCCAAGGCCCGCGCCTACCGGCTCGCCCCTTTCTTCGTCGCGAAGTTCCGCACCGGGCCCGCCACCTACGAGCGCGTGACGGAGGAGTTCTGCAAGGAAAACATCTGCCTGCCGGTCGGCTTTGTCGGCGACATCCTGCTGCTCGCCATCGCCAACCCCTTCGATCTGTCCACCCCCCAGAAAGTCCACGAGATCACCGGTAAACGCGTCATCCGCCTCTTTGCCCGCGAAAAAGATATCCGGGACAAATTCGTGGTGGAGAAGGCCCGCCCCGCCGGCTTCGACGACGTGATCGGCGCCATCGGCAAGGAATACGGAGTCTCCGGCGAGGAGAGCTCGTCCGAGGCCGACGTGAACGAGGACTCCGCCCCCATCGTCCAGCTGGCCAACCGCATCATCGAGGACGCCTTCTACCTCGGCACGTCCGACATCCACATCGAACCGTGGGAAAAAGAGGTCATCGTCCGTTACCGCGTGGACGGCGTCTGCCAGGAAAAACTTCGCGTGCCCCGCAAGGTCGGCCCCGCCCTGGTCGCCCGCCTGAAGATCATGTGCAATCTGGACATCGCCGAACGCCGCCTGCCCCAGGACGGCCGTATCGTGTTTAAGCACTACACCAAAAAATCCATCGACATCGACCTGCGCGTGTCCACCGCCCCGCTGAACCACGGCGAAGGCGTGGTGATGCGTATCCTCGATAAACAGAAGTCCACCCTGCCCCTTCCCGCCCTCGGCTTCTCCGAGGAGAACCTCGCGAAATACCGCGACTGCATCCGCCAGCCCTACGGCATGATCCTGCACTGCGGCCCCACCGGCTCGGGCAAGTCGATGACGCTCTACTCCGCCCTCGGCGAGATCAACGCCCCCGACATCGTCATCCGCACCGCCGAGGACCCCATCGAATACACCCTCGCCGGCATCAATCAGATGCAGATGCACCGGCAGATCGGGCTCACCTTCGCGTCCGCCCTGCGCGCCTTCCTCCGCCAAGACCCCGACATCATCCTGGTGGGCGAAATCCGCGACAAGGAGACCGCCAACATCGCCGTCGAGGCCGCCCTGACCGGCCATTTGCTGATCTCCACCCTCCACACCAACGACGCGCCCAGCACCGTCGCCCGCCTCACCGACATGGGCGTGGAGCCGTTCATGATCAGCTCGTCGCTGCTCTGCGTCTGCGCCCAGCGCCTCATGCGCCGCGTCTGCAAGACCTGCCGTGTGCAATACGAGCCCCAGGGCCGCGAGCGCGATCTTTTCGAGGCCGCCATCGGCTGGTCCGGCCCCATCTACAAGGCCAGCCCCAAGGGCTGCCCGAAGTGCAACTCGACCGGCTACAAGGGCCGCCTCGGCATCCACGAGCTGATGGTGACAAACAACGAGCTGATCGAGGCCATCAACAAGGGCATGGAGGCCGCCGAGCTGAAACGCATCGCGATGCGCGCCGGCATGAAGACCCTCCACCAGGACAGCCTGCTGAAGGTGAAGGAAGGCCTCACCACCCTGGAAGAGGCCATCTCCACCGTCCCGCCCGACCTGACCTGAGGCGTCCCACCGGATTTTCCGGCCGTGGTATAACGGCTGCTAGCCTCCGGGGCAGGTGCCGTCCCCGTTTTTCGCCCTCCCTCGCCGGCTCGTCGTCGCGGCCTTTTTTTTCGCCGCCGTCTTCCCGGCGCTGCACGCCCACCTGCTGAACATGACGCGTCTGTCCGCGACCGTCGCGGGCGACGAGGTGGAACTCCGCGTCGAGGCCGACCTCGCCGCCCTGCTGGGCGGACCCGCCGCCTACGCGGCCCTGATCCAGAGCGCACCTTCCCGCCACGCCGACCAAGTCCCCGCCCTCGCCGCCGAGATCCTGCAAGAACTGCGGGTCGAGTTCACGCCCGCCGCCGCCGGGTGGCGCCTGCTCGATTGGCGGTTCCCCGACCTCCGCACCGACCAGTTCGACGATCCCGGCCTGGCCGCGATGACGACGCTGCGCTGGCGCGCCAGCCTACCTTCCGCCCCCGCCGACCACGTCCTCATCATCCGCACCCTCCCCGCCGCCCGCCTCGAGTTTCCCCTCGCCTACTCGCTCGTCACCCCCGCCACCGCGACCAGCCTCACGCGCTGGCTCGAGTTCTCCGGCGTCGCGTCCCGGCCCCTCGCCATCCCCGCCACCGCCTTCGCCCCGGTCCCCCTCGCCGCCGCCGCGCCCGCACCCCTCCCGATCGCCGAGACGGCCCCACCCGCGGCGACTCCGGCGCCGGCGACGCCACCCGCCGCACCGGCCCCCGCCGTCGTCTACCGCGACTCGGCCGGGTTTTTCGAGACGTCCGCGCAATACCTGCGACTCGGTTTCCATCACATCCTTCCCCTCGGCCTGGATCACATCCTGTTTGTCCTCGGCCTGTATTTTCTCGGGGCCGGTTGGCGTGCCCTCGCCGCCCAGATCACCACCTTCACCCTCGCCCACACCACCACGCTCGGCCTCGCGGCCTACGGCGTGCTGAACCTCCCGCCCGCCGTGGTCGAGCCCCTGATCGCGCTGTCCATCGCCTTCGTCGCGCTGGAAAACATCCTCCGCCCGCGCCTCGGGCCCGGTCGCCTCGCGCTCGTTTTTGCCTTCGGCCTCCTGCACGGCCTGGGCTTCGCCGGCAGCCTGGCCGAGATCGCCCTGCCCCGGGACCAGTTTCTCACCGCGCTCCTCGCCTTTAACCTCGGGGTCGACTTCGGCCAGCTCGCCGTGCTGGCCGCCGCCTTCCTCGCCGTCGGCTGGTTCCGTGCCCGCACCTGGTATCGACCGGCCATCACGCTCCCCTGCTGCGCCGTCATCGCCGCCATCGGCCTCTACTGGACGGTGGAACGCACCTTCGCCTGATCCCGCCGCCCCCTCCCGCTCCACCCGCCGCCCATTTATGAAAACCACCCGCCTGCTCCGCCTTCTGCTGATCACCCTGGGCGCCGCCCCCGGGCTCGCCGCCGCGCCCGCGCTGCTCCCCGCCCCGCCAAAACGCCCGGCCTTCGCCTTCAGCCCGGAGGTCCGCACCCGCCAACAACTCCTGCTGGTGTCGCTCGGCCGCGCCCCGGCCGACCTGATCGTGCGCGGCGCGACCGTGCTCGACGTGTTTTCCCTCACCTGGATGCCCGACCAGGATATCGTGATCAAGGGCGACCGCATCGCCTACGTCGGCCCGGTCGGTTCCTGGACCGGCCAGGCCACGACCATCCACGACGCCACCGGGCTCTGGGCCGTGCCCGGCTTCGGCGAGTCCCACAAACACATCGAGAGCACCCACCTCTCCCCCGAATGGGAGGCCGCCCTGGTCGTGCCCTTCGGGAACACCTGGACGCTCGAGGCCTCGCACGAGTTTTCCAACGTGAACGGCGACCACAACGTGGAGTTCTGGCTCGAGGCCCGCAAACACGGCAGCCCGCTCAAGATTTTCCCGTCCCTCGGCTCCGCCACCCCGCCGACCGCCTACGAGTCCGGCGGCGGCTACTACGGCTACCGCGAGATCGACCAGGCCATGAAACAGGATCCCATGGTGGCCGGCCTGGACGAGGTGATGGACTGGCCCTCGGTCTGGGACCCCACCCACCCCGGCTACCAACGCATCTGGGAAAACATCCAGGCCACCTGGGACAACCGCGGCGTGGTCGAGGGCCACGGCGCGGGCCTCACCGATCTGCCCACCATCAACGCCTTCGCCGCCGCCGGCCTTTCCAGCGACCACGAGATCCGCCAACCCCAGGAGGCCTGGGACAAACTGCAACGCGGCATCTTCCTCCAGTTGAAACAGGACAACATCGCCCGCGGCATCCGCCAGCTGGTCGCGAAGGAGATCAAGGACTGGTCCAACGTGTCCCTCGTGACCGACGACCGCGACGTCGCCCACTCGCTGGAGCTCGGCACCACCGACTACGCCGTCCGCGCCGCCATCCAGGCCGGCGCGCCGGTCGAGGCCGCCTACGCGATGGTGAGCTATTACCCCGCCCGCCACTCCCACCTCGAACACCTCGTCGGCTCGATCGCCCCCGGCCGCTACGCCGACCTCGTGCTGCTCACCGATCCCGCGACCGTCGCGATCAAACGCGTCTACGCCGACGGCCGCCACGCCTCCGAAGGCCGCGACTACCTGCTGCCCGTCCCGAAGATCGCCTGGCCCGCCTGGGCGACCAAAACGATGAACATCGGCCGCGCCCTGGTGTCCGACGATTTTGTCATCCCCGCTCCGGCCGGTCGCACCACCGTCACCGCCGCCATCCAGCGCCCCTTCTACACCGCCCCCGAGCAGGACATGGCCGAGCTGCCCGTGCTCGACGGCGTGGTGCAACGCGCGCCCGAGCGCGACATCATCAAGGTCGCCACCGTGGACCGTTACCACGGCCTCGCCGCCCTCGGGAAAATGTTCTGGACCGGCCTCGGCCCCAAGACCCCTCGCTCCGCCGTCGCCTGCTCCGTGTCGCACGATTTGCACAACATCATCGTGGTCGGCACCGGCGACGCCGCCATGGCCGCCGCAGTCAACGCCGTCGCCGCCCAGGACGGCGGCTGGGCGCTGGTGCGGGATGACGCGGTCATCGCCACCGTCCGCTACGAGGTCGGCGGCCTGATGACGAGCCGCCCGCCCGCCGAGGTCGCCGCCGAGTTGGAAAAACTCTACGCCGCCGCCGACACCATGGAGTGGATCGGCGCCCCCGGCTTTCCCCGCACCCTCGTCTTCAGCCTGATCACCTGCAGCCCCTTCACCTGGCGCCTCGTCGTCCC
>CAMCHD010000173.1 GCA_945874545.1 Akkermansia muciniphila
GCCTTGGTCCGCAACCAAACCGCGAGCCCGACATAATCCACCACCGCGCCATCCACCACCACCATTCCCGGCGCCGGCACCGCGATGACCAGGTCGGTGACCAAGGTGGAGAGGGCGGCCCCACCCGCCGCAGGCAGGGCAAAATCGACCCCCAAACCCGGCGCGAGCACATGCCGCGACCCGAACAAAAGAAAAAACAACGCCAACGCGCCCGTGTTGACGTAAAACAAGGTGTCCCAACCGCGCGCGATCGGCCTTAGTCGGGACGCCAGATCCAAGGGGCGGGTGATCACGCCGGACGCCCTCCCGCGATCGGCTCCGGAGCGTTTCCGCTCGGGGGCGTCGCCGCACGATAATCCACCAGCAAGTAACGCATGATCTCGTTGCCCGCCCACTCGACGTCCCGGACGATCGCTCGCACCCGGCCTTGAAGAAAATGATGCGCGAGATGCGCCGGGATCGCCAACGCCAGCGCCGCCCCGGCGGTCAGGAGCGCCTGCCACATTCCTCCGGCCAGCGCCTGCGCCGTCGCGTAGTGACCACCCTCCATAAAGGCCCGAAAAGTCGTGGCCATGCCCAGGACCGTGCCGAGGAGCCCGACCAGCGGGGCGATCTGGGCGATCGCGGCCAGCGCACCGAGACGGCGTTCCAAGGCGGGCAGCTCCGTCACCGCCGCGTCCTGCACCGCGTAGCGCAAACGCACCTCATCGTCCGCCGCGTGCAACAAGGCCGCCTTCACCACCGCCGCGACCGGTCCCGGCGCCTCCTCGCAGACCGTCACCGCCTCAGCCATGCGCCGCTGCACGAGAATGTTTTTCACCCCGTCGAGAAACTCGGTGGAACGAATCTGCCCGCGATGCAGGTAGAGCAAACGCTCGATGAACAACACGAGGCCGAGCACGCCCAGCCCGAGCAACACCCACATGACGGGGCCGCCGGCCTGGAGCAGACTGATTTGGGATGCATCCATGGTTCTGATAAATTCAAACGCCCGCCGGGTCGTTCAGGGCGCGCCGGCCGGCCGGGCCCCGCCCAGCCTCGCCCGTGCGATGACCGACCCGGGCAGGCCCCGATCCACGATCAGGCGCCAGGCCTCGCCCGCCTCGTCCGGGCGGCCGGCCTCCTCCAACACACCCGCCATCCGGGTCAACAAACGACCCAGCCAATAACGGCCCGGGTCGCCCAGGCGCTCCGCCTGCGCCCGGTCCACGAGCAGGGCGTCGACCACCGGCCACCACGCCGCCAGGGCCTCCTTGGCATCCCGCGTGGCGAGCATGTCGCCGAGCTTGAAACCCGCCTCGGCCCGCAGGTCGGCCGGCGCCCCGGCCAGATCCCGCAACCGCTCGAGGAGCGTGATCGCGCTTTCGAAGTGGGAGGCCTCCTGCGCCGCCTGGGCCCGGTGGCAGTCCGCCAGGGCGATCTGCGCCAGGAGAACGTCCGGGTGCTGGGCGTATCCGTTGGTCAGCGACTCGTAGATCTGCTGCGCGACGGCGAAGTCGCCCAGGCGCCGCAAAAGATCGCCCTGCTTGAGGCGCGCCGCGAAGAACAACTCGCTCCGCGGATGGGGACGCACCAGCCGCTCCTCGAGCAGGACGTAGGCCTCGCGGTAATACGCCTCCTCGCCCCGGCGCTCGGCGTTCAGCGCCGCCTGGAAGATCGCGAAGTCGGCGTTGGGGTGGTCCCGGTAGTCGTCCGCGAAACGAATGAGGAGCCCCTGCGCCTCCACCAGGTTGCCCGCCCGCGCCTGGTAATCCGCCTCGACCAAGAACGACTGGACCATGGCGTCCGTGCCGGGCTCGCTCGCCCGGAGGTCCTGCAACCGCGCGACCGCCTCCGGTCCCCGCCCCAGGCCGAAGAGCGCCTCGGCCTCGACCAGCCGCGCCAAACCCGCGACCTCCCGCGCCAGACCCGCCTCGACGCCCTCGAGGCCGGCCTCCGCGCCCCGGGCCAGTTCCAGGGCCTCGGCGTGCCGGCCGGCGTCCTGGGCCAGCCGCGCGCGCAACCAGGCGAGGCGCGCCCGCAGGTCCGCCGGCCTCGACCCCGCGTCCGGCTCGGCCGCGAGCGCGGCCAGGCGGTCCAGCGCGGTCCGCGGTTCGCCCGCCGCCCGCAGGGCGCGGGCGAGGTTCCACTCCGCCTGCCACCGGGTGAGCGGATCCAGCCGGAAATCGCCGCCCAGACGGTCGAGCAGCCGGGCCGCCTCGGCCGGGCGCCCCCCCTCGATCTCGGACATGACCCGCTGGAACATCACCGCCGCCGTCGTCACGCCGTCCGGCGGCTCGTCCTCGACCGTGGCGTAGGCGGCCGCGGCCGCGACGTAGTCCTGCGCCCGATACGAAGCCTCGGCCGAGAGCAGGCGCAGCGCGGCGGCCGTCCCGCCCCCGGCCGCCGCCGCCGCCTGGCCGGCGTAGTCCGCCGCGGTGCGGAAACGCCGCAGCTCCCACGCCGCGGTGGCCAGCTGGGTCAGAGCCCGGGCGCGCAGGGGCGAGGCCGGGAAGCGCACGAGCAGATCCCGCGCGTCGGCCTCGGCCCGGCCGTAGGCCTGGTCCGCCAGGGCCAGTTCGGCCCGGGCGAGCAGCAGCTCCTCGGCGAGCGGGTGGGCCGCGACCGGCGCGAGCAGCTCATCGAGCGTGCGCCACAGGCGTTGCCGCGCCTCCGGGGTGTCGGCGCCCCCGACCAGAAGATGCAGGGCCATGCGACGCTTGCCCGGATCCTCCCCGGCCGCGAGCAGTTCCTCCAGGGCGACGCGCCCCGCCGCCCGTCCGGCGCCGGCGACGAGACCGAGCATGAGCCGCGCGTCGTCCCGCGCCGCCGCATTCGCCTCGGGCAGTTGATCAAGATGGGAACGCAGGTAATCCGCCGCCGCCCCGGGCCGTCCGAGCAGCGTGACCGCCACCGCGTATTGCACCGCGTAGTCGGTCGCGATGCCGCGCCCCGCGTAACGCTCGGCCTGCTCGCGCAGCGCGGTCGCCTGGCTTTCCGTCCCGGGCCCCTGCTCCAGCCTCAGGCGCTCCCGGGTGAGGCGCAGCCGCGCGCGCTGCCATTCGGAGACCGCCGCCGCCACCGCCAGATCGTAGGCTTCGCCCGCCCGCGCCACGTCGCGCAGGCCCTCCGCGGTCATGCCCGACAACAACCAAAACCAGGCCCGCTCCTCCTCGGGCAGGATTTCCGGCCGCAAGGCCGCCAGCTCGGCCTGCGCGGCCGGCCAGCGCGCCTCGCGCGCCGCGATCAAGCCCGCCCGCAGGCGCCGCGCCGCCGCGGCGGGGTCGCCGTGCCCGGCCAGCGCGCGCGCCGCCCCGGCCGTATCCCCCAGTTCCAGCCGCGCGGAACACAGGACGAGCGCCGCCGCGTCGCGCGCCGGACCGCCCGGCGCCGCCCTTTCCCAGAGCCTTTCCGCCTGCGCCGCCGCCGCCGCCACAAAGCCCAGCGCAAGGGCCCGCCGGGCCGACTCCTCGCTCACCACCAGCGCGCCGGAATCGGCCGGGGTCGGCGCCAGGGGCACCGGCGCGAAAAGCGTCGGCCCGGTCTGCGCGCGCCCGCCCGTGAGCAGGGCCAGCAAACACAGGATAAACGGATAACGGCGCGCCATGAAGGTGGTTGGATCGATGCCGAAACGAGGACGGCCCGGTCAACTTGGCGAGGCGGCCGCCCCCATGGCAACCGAGATTCGGACTCGCCCCCGCACCCGGACGTTCCATCGTCCCATCATCGTTTTTCACCGCGCCCGACCGCGTCGCCCTCCACCCGCCTCCTCGAACCGTCCGCTCCCATGACTCCCGTCCTCATCCTCCTGCTCGTCCTCCTCGGCCTCGCCGGTTTCGCCGGCCTCTGGCTCGCCGGGCTTTACAACGGCCTGGTCACCCTGCGCAACCGCTTCAAAAACGCCTTCGCCCAGATCGATGTGCAGCTCAAACGCCGCTACGATCTCATACCCAACCTGGTCGAGACGGCCAAGGGCTACCTCACCCACGAGCGCGAGACGCTCGAGGCCGTGATCAAGGCCCGCAACATCGCCGCCGCCGCCGCCACCACCGCCGCCGGCGATCCGTCGAACGCCGACGCGCTGCGCAGCCTCGCCGGGGCCGAGAGCGGCCTCGCCGGCGCCCTCTCGCGCCTCATGGTGGTCTCCGAGGCCTACCCCGAGCTGAAGGCCAACGAGAACATGCTGCGCCTCGGCGAGGAGCTGACCAGCACGGAGAACAAGGTGGCCTTCGCCCGCCAGGCCTTCAACGACGCCGTGATGGTCTACAACACCCGCCGCGAGACCTTCCCGACCGTGCTCGTCGCCGGCGCCCTCGGTTTCCAACCCGCCGAGCTCTTCACCCTGACCGACGCCGCCGAACGCGCCGCGCCCAAGGTGAGTTTCGGCTGAGAGAGCGGAAACGCACGGCACCGAAACGCGGTTATCAACCCGGCCCCGCAGCCCTCCGGCAATCCGCCGGCCGCCCGCCACCTCGCCCGCCCGTCCCGCCGCCGCCATGGATTTTTTCGAGGCCCAGGCCCGCGCCCGGCGCCGCACCGGCCGTCTCGTCCTTCTCTTCGCCCTCGCGGTGGCGGGCACGGTGGTGGCCCTGTATCTCGCGTTTATCCTCGGCACCGCCTGGCTCGGCCTGCACGTGACCGAGTCGGGCGGCGGACTCGAGCGCGGACCCACGCTCGAAGACCCCATCGTGTGGTGGCAGCCCGGTGCCTTCAAGGCCGTCGCCGCCTTCGTCGCGGCCACCATCGGACTGGCCAGCCTGTGGAAGTGGTTCGAGTTGCGCGCCGGCGGCCCGGCCGTGGCCGAAAGCGTCGGCGGGGTGCGCATCGTCGGCAATCCCACCGATGCCGCCGAGCGCCGTCTGTTGAACGTGGTCGAGGAGATGTCGATCGCCTCCGGCCTGCCCGTGCCCGCCATCTACGTGCTGCCGTCGGAGGCCGGCCTGAACGCCTTCGCCGCCGGCTATTCCCAGGCGGACGCGGCCGTGGCGGTGACCCGCGGCGCCCTGCACGGCCTGGAACGCGACGAACTCCAGGGCGTGGTGGCGCACGAGTTCAGCCACATCCTCAACGGCGACATGCGGCTCAACACCCGCCTGCTCGCCCTGCTCTACGGCATCCTTTCGCTGATGCTTCTGGGCCGCGGCCTGGTTCGCGCCGCCTTCGAGCTCTCCCGCGGCTCGGGCGATTCGAAGAAAAACGGTCTCGCCATCGGCGTGCCGCTCGCGGTGGGCGGCGGCGCCCTGATGCTCATCGGCGGCGGCGGACACCTCTTCGGCCGGCTCATCCAATCGGCCGTCTCGCGTCAACGCGAACACCTGGCCGACGCCGCCGCGGTGCAGTTCACCCGCAATCCCGCCGGCCTGGCCGGGGCGCTGAAAAAAGTCGGCGGCCAGTCCCTCCGCGGCCACCTGCTCGCCCCGAGCACATCGCAGATCAGCCATTTTTGTTTCGCGCAGTGTTTCCGCGCCGACCTCGCGGGCCTCTTCGCCACCCACCCCCCGCTGGAGGAACGCATCCGCGCGCTGGACCCCGCTTTCGACGGTCGTTTCCCCGCCGTTCCCGCCGCGGCCGCCCCCTCGCGCCCCAGCCCGGCCCCGCCCCCTCCCCTGCCCCCGCGTCGCGTCGACGCCGGCCGCCTGATCGGCGCCGCCGGGGAGCTCAACCTCGCGGGGGCGGACGCCGGCCGCGCCCTGCTCGACGGCCTTCCCGAGCTGCTCCGCACCGCCGCCCACGACCCGGCCGGCGTATCCGCTCTTTGTTACGCCATCTGCCTGCCCGGACGAATGGATACCACCACCCTGGGCGCGCGCCGCGAGGTGATCGCCCGCCACGCCACCTTCGCCGCGGCCGATCAAACCGTCTCACTGCACGCCGCCCTGGAAAAACTCGCCGGCGGCCGCCGTCTGCCGCTGCTACAGATCGCCACCCCCGCGCTGCGCCGCCTCGATCCGACCGCGCGCGACCGTCTGCTCGAAACCCTCGACGAGCTCGTGCACGCCGACGGCGTCGTGACGCCGCACGAGTTTGCCCTGCAAAAAATCATCGCCCGCACCCTGGGCCTCGCCGCCGCGCCCCGCGACGCCCTCGACTCGCTGGCCCCCGCCCAGATCGTGCCCGACCTGGCCGTCGCGCTCTCCGCCGCCGCCCGGATCGATGCGCCCGAACCCGGCGCCGCGGAACTCGCCTTCGCCCGCGCCGCCGCCGAGTTCAACGGCCTCCAGCCGCCGATCACCTACCAAACGGCGGAAAACACCACCCTCGGCCACCTCGACCGGGCCCTGGACCGCCTCGCCCTCACCCCGGCCCCTTTCCGCAAACGCATCCTGACCGCCCTCGCCGCCGCCCTCACCGCCGACGGCACCCTCTCCGCCCCCGAAGCGGAGCTTTTGCGGGCCATCGCCGCCGCCCTCGACTGCCCGCTGCCACCGTCGTCGGGTTTGCAATCCCCCTGAGCGAGACCGCGCGGGTTCCCGCGCCGAGAAGGATCGAGGCAACTCCCGAACCGTCCAACCGGTGCGCGGGGCGACGCCCGTTCGAGCTTCTCCCATTGACCCCGGAACGAAATGGAAAACACAGATGCCTATGCGACGTCTCGTCCTGCATCTGGGAGCTCATCGAACCGGCACCACCTCGCTCCAGGCGGCCCTCGACCATGCCCAGACGCCGCTGCACGACGCCGGAGTGGTCGCGCTGGTGCCCCCACGGCCGGGACAACGGAAAGGCAAGTGGCTGCGCGCCCACTACGGCGCCCACCAGAGACGTTACGCCCGGGCTTCACGTTTTTTGCCGGGCCGGGTGTGGGTGGCGCCCTTGGTCCTTCGGCGCTTTCGGCGACAACTCGAGACCCGCGTGGACCCCCGCTGCCAGACCTTGATCCTTTCCGAAGAAGAGTTCCTCGGGGCCGTTTTCGACCGGAGATACAAAATGGAAATCTATCCGCACTTGGACTCGTCCCTTTGGTTGCTCAGCCGTTTCGCACGCACCCAACCGACCACCATTTTCCTCGGGATTCGTTCCTATGCCGAATTTTGCCTCTCCGCGTATCTGATGACCTGCATCTACGGACTTCGCACCTCCGACTTTGCGCCCGTCACGCCGGCCAGCGTGGATACGCACGGCGGCTGGGTCCGCGTCGTAACGACGATCCGGCGACTTTTTCCCGATGCCTTGCTCACGGTGTGGCCGCACGAAACCTTCGACCTTGCCGCGCGTTTCACCCGTTTGACGGGATGTAAGGGCGATTTGATCGCGAATTTCCCCCAAACCGCCGCGCTCAACGCCTCTCCCACGACCGAGGCGATAGCGGCGGTGCGGGCTTTGGCCGCGCTGCGAACGCCGACCAAGGAGGAGTGTGACGAGCTGATCGAAAAGCACCGCGACGGCACGCGGCCGCGCGTCTCGGAGGTGTTTTCCTCCGCTGAAATCGAATCCCTGCACGAGATCTATGCCCGACATTTAAAAATATTGGCCGCCCTGCCGGGCGTGACCATGGCCTGAGCCCGAAGGCATCCGGACTCCCTGCTGGGCCAGGGCGCAAAAAGGGGGAAGGATGCCGGCGGCCCATGCCGCCTTTGGCGACGCAGGCTCGCCGGCGATGACCGCGCTGCCCTTCGGCCTACCGCGACGGGCTGGCCAATGCAGGAGTCACGCCTACTCGCGCGGGTTTCACCGCCGACCCGATTTGTGCTTACCAAAGCCTCGCCTCCCGCTACGCGTAAAACAGTCCCCACCGCCATGGCCCTCTTCGACCGCCTTTTTTTCGGCTTCGCGATCCTGGTGCTGGGCGTATTCCTGCTCGTGGTCCTACCCCGGCTTTCCCGGGGCATGAAAAAACGGGTAGAAGCCGCCCGGGCCGCCTTGGCCGCCCGTGGCTACGTCGTGGAGGCATCCCTCTACAAACCGGTCGGCGACATGACCCGGATATGGGGCAGACTGGCCGCCCCGAGCCCGCTCTACCTGCAGGTTTCCAGCCTCGATCCGGTCGCCGTCCTCGCCGGCGCGGCCGGCGTCGCGGATTTGAAAGTGGGCGACCCCCGCTTCGACGCCGCTTTTGTGGTCCGCTCGAACGCGCCCGAGGTCGCCCGCGCGATTCTGGACGCCACCACGCGCCAACGCCTGCTCGCCCACCGCCAGATCCGGTTTCGCACCGGCTCGATCGATTCCCTGCTCGGGGCCGA
>CAMCHD010000174.1 GCA_945874545.1 Akkermansia muciniphila
GTCGAGGCGCTCACGCCAAAAAGTCGCGGCGGCGGCCGGGATGGACCAGGCGGTCGCGGTGGCCTGCCCGGCGCCGATGCGTCCCCGGGCCTGGCCGGCCCAGTAAAAGAAAGTCAGGACGGAGCCGGGCGTGCCGACCGAATCGCCGAAATAAAGATGGTAGGTCGACGGATCGTCGAAATTGACCGTGCGCTTGATCAGGCGCAGCCCGAGCACGCGGGTGTAGAACGCGACGTTGGCGGCGGGATCGCCGGCCATGGCGGTGACATGATGGAGTCCGATGAGTTGCATGTTATTAATATGATGTTAAACTAATTGACGCAAAAAATCAGGCTTCGGCTGTGGTATCGGGGGCGCGGCCGAGCTTTTTGCAGAGTTCGGCGAGCATCGCTTGTTCAGCGGGGGAAAGCCGGGAAAACTCCGAAGTCAGGGACGTCGCGACCAAGGGGAAAAGGGTGGCGATGCGCTCCCGTCCGGCGGGGGTGAGCTCGATGATCCAGCGGCGGGCGTCGGAGGGGTCGCGCTCGCGGGCGACCAGGCCGTCTCGTTCCAGGTTAGCCAACACAAGGGTCAGGTTTCCAGCGCTTTTTAGGATCTTTTGGGCCAGGGCTCCGGCGCAGAGCGGCCCGCGATGGAAGAGGGCCTCGAGCACGCCGAACTGGGTCAGGGTAAGGTCGCCACCGAGGACGGTGTGGGCGCGGGCGGTGACCGACTCGGCGGCGCGCATCAACTTGATGTAGGCGTCGAGGGCGACGGCCTGGGCTGGGGAGGTGATGGAGGGCGCGGACATGGAGGGCGGTTGCGCTATGGACAGAGATGAGATCGCTATTTACTACGATGTCAAATTATTTTCGCGAAGAATAGTTTGACCGACTTGGCGATTCGGTTGGGTAGCTCAGGGGGCGGTGACGAGTGGACGCAGGCGGGCGAGGGCGGCGGGCCCGATGCCGGACACGGAGGCGAGGGCGTCGACGTCGGCGAAGGGGCGGGCGGCGATGATGCGTTTGGCGAGGGCGGGGCCGATGCCGGGGAGGGTGTCGAGTTCGGCCGCGGAGGCGGTGTTGAGATTGATGGGGGTGGGCGCACCGGGTGCGCCGGAGGCGGTGGTCGGGAGCGTTTTGGCGGCGGCGGAGACGGCGGCGAGTTCGGCGGTGTCGCGGCGTTCCTCGGCCCGGGCGGCGGCGAGTTTTTCCGGATCGGAGGCGGACCAGATGCCGCGGCGGGCGAGCCCGGCGGCCAGTTCGAGGTCGTTTAGGCGGGCGCGTTGTTCCTCCTGGGTCACGCCGGCCGGGTTGGTGCGACCGACGCCGTGGGCGCGGGCGAGGCCCTCGCGGACGAGGATTTCGCCAAGGTCCGCGCCGTCGGCGGTGGTGACAAAGGCATAGACGCGGGGCTCGGCGGAGCGGCCGAGGCCGCGGGTGCCGGCGGTGTGGGCGGTGAACGGGCGGGCGAGCAATTCGCGTGTCCGGCGGGCGGCGGTGCGGCCGAAGGCCAGGGTGTCGGCTGGCGAAGGGAGGCCAAAATAGCGGGTCTGCTCGCGCACGCGGCGGGCCAGGGTGGGATCGGCGGCGGAGGTCTCGGGGGCGTCCACCAGGTAGAGACGCAGGTGCAGCGTGCGCTCGCCGTCCGTGACGAGGAAGCTGTCGGCGTCACCGCCGCCGTCGCCGATCAAGTTCAGGCCGCGGATCGGCTCGAGGGCGGCCGGGGCCTCGGAGGGCGTGGCGGCGCGAACGGCGACGCACGCCACAAAAAGGCAAAGCCGGAGTATGCGGGCAAACTTCATGCTGAAGCTTCGGCGCGGCGCGCGGAGGGGTCAAAAGGAGGAACTGCTCACGCGCTTTAGCGGGAGGCCGTCCGGCGCGGGGCGCGGCCCGGCGCGTCGAGTCGGGATTGCGCGAAAGGACCGGATGGGCATGGTGCCGGCATGGAAAACACCAACGTGGAGAAATCCGCCTGCGGGCTGCCCTCGCGGGTGGTCATCGACATGGCCGGGCGGGCGGTGCGGCGCACCGACGAGGAGTGGCGCGCGCTGCTCACGTCCGAGCAGTATCACGTCACCCGCCAGCAGGGCACCGAGCCGCCCTTTCGCAACGCCTACTGGGACCACCACGAGGACGGGGTGTATTTCTCGGTCGGCAGCGACACGCCGCTTTTCGACTCGCGGGACAAATTTGACAGCGGCACCGGCTGGCCGAGTTTTTGGCGGCCGATCGAGGCCCGGTTTGTCGCGACGGAAGTCGATGAGAGTCACGGCATGCGGCGGATCGAGACGCACTGCGCGGTCGACGGGGGCCACCTCGGGCATGTGTTCGAGGACGGGCCGCGGCCCACCGGGCTGCGTTACTGCATCAACTCCGCCGCGCTGCGGTTCATGCCCCGCGCGGAGTATGAGCGCTGGCTGGCCGGGCGGGATTGATTCCGTATCTCCGGGTAAAACGACGGCTTTACATGTCGGGAATGCTCCCGGCATATAATTGGCGAATTCGCCTCCACTCCCCGTGTCCGTCACCCTTTACGTCTACCTCGCCATCGCCCTCGTCCTCCTTTGTTTTCCCCGCGGCTGGATGCGTTTCGGGATGCGCGTCACGCCCAAGCCACCGCGCAAAGTCAACCAGCACAAGGTCGAGCGGGATCCGTATGATCGCGCGCCCAAGCCGCTGCAGGAGATGGCCAAATCCCGCAACTGGGTGGATTTTTTCCGGGCGGCGGTGGGTGGCTACGCGGTGATGTTGGTCGCCGCCCAGTGGACCCGTGTGCCCGACGCGGCTCCGACCGGTTGGGTGCTCACCGTCGCGGGCCTCACCTGGGGGATCGGGGCGCTGGTGCAGATGGTGCGGTGGGAAGGGCGGTTGGGGCTCTTCGCGCCGGTGTTTTTCCTGCAAGGCCTCGGGGTCGGGGTGATGGGGAGCGTGATCGGCTTTATCGCCATGTTTGGCGCGTGGGCCTTGTCCCCGGTTTTGCCCGGGTTCGGCGCGCTGCTCTTTGTCCAGGGCGGCTTCACCCTTTGTCTCGCGCTGTTGATCAAGGACGCGCAGCCCGTCACGGGCATGGTCCTGACCGGGGTCATCTGGATGCCGGTCTTGATCAGTGTATTGCTGAAAAAGCGGCTCACCGGCTCGTTCGACAAAAAGTTCAAGGTCGTGCCCCGCGATGGCCGGGACGACTGAGGCGGCCGTCTTGGCGGGGCGGTGGGCCCGGGTGCGGATTTGGTTGGAGGCCACACGTCCGCGCACGCTCCCGGCGGCGGTCGCGCCGGTCCTGGTCGGCACGGCGTTGGCGGCGCGCGAGGGCCTGTTTCGGCCCGGGGCGGCGGCGGCGTGTCTGGGCTTCGCCCTGCTGGTCCAGGTGGGCACGAATTTAGCCAACGACTATTTTGATTTTCTCAAGGGTGCGGACACGGCCGAGCGGGTGGGGCCGCGTCGGGCGGTGGCGGCGGGATTGATCGCGCCGGCGACCATGCGGCGGGCCATGGTCGCGGTGTTTGCGGCGGCTTTTCTAGTCGGGCTCACCCTGCTCGGATACGGCGGCTGGCCCCTTTTGGTGATCGGTGTGGCCAGTATTCTCTGCGGCGTCGCCTACACCGGCGGACCGTATCCGCTGGCCTACCACGGCTGGGGCGACGTTTTTGTTTTCCTCTTTTTTGGTCTGGTCGCGGTCGGCGCGACCGCCCTGGTCCAGACCGGACGGTGGTCGGCGGCGGCCTGGGTGGCCGGGGCCGGGCTGGGCGCGCTCGCGACCAACATTCTGGTGGCCAACAACTATCGTGACGTGGAGACCGACGCCAAGGCGGGCAAACGCACGCTTTTGGTGCGTTGGGGGCGGGCCTATGGGCGGGGTCAATTCGCGGCCGCGCACCTCCTGGCGGGCATCACTCCGGGGGCGCTGGCCGGCCTCGGCGTGCTCTCTCCGGCGGTGGCGGTGATCCTCGCGGGGCTGGCGGGCGGGATGGGTTTTAAACAATCCCGTGACCTCGCCCGGGCGAACACCCCGGCGGCCTGCATCGTGTTGCTGGGCGACACCGGCCGCTGGCTGGCGATTTACGGCGTGGTTTTGGCGGCGGGTCTGGTTTGGGGCGGTTGAAGGCGGCGGCGACGCAGCGCGGGGAGACTTAGCGCGGCCATTCCGGCGCACCAGGCGGCGGCGGCCGGTTCGGGCACGGCGGCGGGCGTGAGCACGGTGAAATAATTCGGCCCCGACAAAAGGCCGCCGGCGGCGAACGGGGCCAGCGGCGTGCCATCGGCCAGGGCGTGACGCGAGATGCTGCCGGCGCCGTAGTTCGCCACCAACAGGGAGTCTCCCGACGGGCTGAATTCGACGCCGACGGGAAACGACAGGCCGGTCGCGAAGGTGTTTTGCACCGGTGCGCCGGAGGCGGAAGCGCTGAAGGCTTCCACCGTGTTGCCATAGCCGGAGGCGACCAGCAGGCGGCTGTCGGGCGACCAGACCAGGCCGAGCGCGAAGGGCACGTCTCCGAAGGTCAGCTCGTGCGCGCCGGTGGCGGCGTCGAAGCGGGCCAGGTTGTAGCTGAATCTGCCGGACACGTAGAGGTTCCCGGCGTCGTCGAAGGCGATGCCGGACGGCGCGGAGAGGCTCGGGTGGCTGGCGATCCACCCGAAATCACGCGCGCCGGTGGCGGCGGAGTAGCGGAGGATGGCGTTGTTCGCCTGGCTGGAGACGTAGACAAAGCCGTCGGGGCGGAAAATAAAGTCGACCGGGTAATCCAGGCCGCTGGTGGTGTCGGCGAACACGTCGTGGTAGGCACCGGTGTCGGCCTGAAACCGCAGGATCTGGTCCGAACCCGCGCTCGCGACATAGAGCAGGCCGTCGGGGCCGATCCGGGCGCGGTGGGGCTGGTCCAGGCCGCCGGCGGCGGGGGCGACGAGCACGGCGGGGTCCGAGCCGTCGGCGGCGTAGCGCACGATGCGCCCGAGGTTGTAATCGCTCACCAGCACCTGGGCGGGCGCGTCGAGGGTGGCGAGCAGGAGAGCGGCGGTGGGGAGGAGGCGGCGGCGAAGGATTTTCATGCGCCCTCTGCTACGGGGTGGCGGAGCCGGCGTTACGGTCCGCGCGGAAAAAAACGCTCCGCCCGCAGCGGAAGGCTCAGCGCGCCTCGGCGAAGGCGGCCTGCCCCAAGGGGAAGATGGGTTTGCCCAGGCGTCGCGAGCTGATTTCCTCGAATTGCAGGCCGATCAGGAAATCGTGGGTGATAAAATCGAGGAAATCGCGGCGCGGCATGACGAGGCAGCGCGCCGGGGTGACGGCCACGATGGACGCCGTCGCCACGCTGCTTTGCAACAGGCTGATCTCGCCGAAAAAATCGCCCGCGCGCAACCGGGCGATCTCCACGTCGCGTTTTCGGACCGAGAACTCGCCCTCGTGCACGATGTGGAAAAACTGGTTGCCCTCGCCCTCGCGGATCAGGGACTCGTGTTCCGGGAACTCCTTAAACTGGCTGCGTTGGGCAAAGATGCCGGCGGCGCGGGGACTCCAGGCGCGGGAGAGCGGGATGCGGGCGAGGAAGGAGAGTTTTTGCACCGCGGTCTCCACCGCCTCACGCGAGAGATGGGACAACACCAGTCCGGCGAAGTCATCCTTGGTGATGCTCAGCAGCACGGTGGGACAGGACGCGCGAACCGTGCGGGTGCGGAGGCCGCCCCGCAGCAGCGCAATCTCGCCGAAGACCTCGCCCGCCTGGAGTTCGGCCACCACCTCGGGGCGGCCGACCGGGGGTTCGCGCACGATCTCGACCGCCCCGGAAAACACCACGTAGAGGCGGTCGCCGGCCTCGCCCTGGCGCACGATGTTGGTGCGGGTCTTCACCTCCTCGGTCCGCACGGCGGTGGCGAGCACCGCGAGGTCTTCGGGGGGGAGCGTCCGGAAAAGGTGGGTGGCAGCCAGGCAGGCGAGGATGGATTCGGGCGCGACCAGCGGACGGCGGCGGCGGGCGGCCCGTCGGGCAAACCACGAGCCCACCGCCAGGCGCACGTGGCGGACCGCGAACCACACGGCGAGACCGGCCGCGCCCGCCGCCAAGGTGCCCATGCCGATCAGCAGCACACCGGCGGTCAGACGGGTGCCGCCGTGTTTCAGCAAGGTGCGGATGAGGTCGCCGGCGTTGGCGTGGAGCAGGGCGCACCCGCAAAGAAAAACCAGGGTCAGCCAGACCACGCTGTAGCCGGCGGACATGAGCAGAAAACGTTGATCGGCGAACTTCAGCCGCGAACGCAGCAGGATCAGGTAAAGTTGGTTCTGGGCGAAGCGCAGGTCGTAGGAGGTGTCCAGCTGGGGGTCGCGGTAGGCGGCGCGAAGCAGGGCCATCAAGGGGGTGCGGGAGAAGGGCGAGAGTTGGTAAAGCAGGCCGGCGAAAAGCGGCAGCACGATCGCGGGCAGCCAAAGGGAGGCCAACGCGGTGGCCACGAAGAGCGGGGCGATGCGCACCAGCGCCAGGTCGATCTCGCCCTCTCGGCCGAGCATGAGGGAGTCGGAGTCGTCGAACCGAAAGCCGGGCAGGAGCGAGCGGAAGGTCCAGCGCGGTTTGTAGATCTCGCCGTCGCCCGCCGCGACCACGCTCGCGCCGGCGAACTCGCCGAGGCTCACGCTTAGCGCGACCACGACCCAACCGAGCACGAGTTGCCAGGGGTGGGTCGGGAGTTGCAGGGCGTGGGTGGTGACCAGAATCATCGCCACGCACATGGTGGTGAGCGCGAAGAAACGACCGATGCGGCCCGACAGCCGCCAACGCCAGGCGACGAAGGGCTTGGCCGGGGGCTGGGGGCGGCCGGGCGCGATCAAGGCGCCGGATCTCACCGCCTTGAGCAGCAGTTCGTAGTATTCGCGGAGGGGTGGGCTGAGGCGTTCGGAGAGAAGATCGCAGAGCACCTGCGGGGCGGTCCGCCCGCCCTCGAAGCGGTCCAGGATGTCCCGCTGGGCGCGTGTCACGACGAGGTAGGTCCCGCTGTCGTTGCGTTTGAGCGCGACGCGGTCCGCGCGGATATCGACCACCCGGACCCCGTCGGCGGGGCGCAGCTTCACCTGGGAAAGCAGCGCGGCCTGGTCGGTGTCGGCGGTGTCGGGACGGCGTGGAGCGGACATTGGCGTGGGTCTAGTCGGGTCGGGCGGTGGTGAAAACGCCAAACATGCGACCTTGCGCAGGACGCTTGAGGATGGGCGCTTTTGACCGCATTGTGACGCTTCCCCTTTATCCGTCATGCCCATTTACGAGTATTATTGTGCCAAGAATCACACCGTCTACCAGTTCTTCGCCCGCAGCCTGGCCCAGGGGCGCTTGACGCCCAGGTGCCCGGACAACCCCCGCTGGCCGCTGCGCCGGGTGGTCTCGCAGTTCGCCTTCACCGGCCGCGCCCAGGAGCCGAAGGAGCCCGACGCCGGCGGTCCGGGCGAGGACCACGTCGAGGATGCGCGCCTCGAGGCGGCGATGGGCGCGATGGAGAAGGAGTTCTCCTCCATGGATGAGAACGACCCCCGCGCCATGGCCCGGATGATGCGCCGCATGTCCGAGCTGACCGGTGAAAAGATCGACGGCGAGATGGAGGAGGTCGTCCGGAAGCTGGAGGAGGGCGTCGACCCGGATGCGTTGGAGGAAAAACTCGGCGCGGGCGGACCCGAGGGTGGCGAGGAAGACCCCTACGGTGAAGGTCCCGCCGGGCCGGCCGGCCCCGAGCCGGAGAAAAAGGAGGCGCGCATGCGTTACAAACTGCGCCGCGCCCTGACCGCGCCGAGACGCGACCCGAAGCTTTACGATTACGAGTAGGCCGGCACGCTCGCCGAATGTCGTCTTCCGCGCTCTTGTCCCGCATCGCCGCCGCCCAGGCCGCCGTCCTCGCCCGGACGGAATTCCTGCACCGTGAATTCGGCCGGGTGGAAAGCGAGTGGAAGGCGGACGGCACGCGCGTCACCTCGGCGGACATCGCGATCTCCAAGGCCATCTTTGCGGAGCTCGCGGCTCACTTCCCCGACGACGAGTTGTTGAGCGAGGAACTCGGCGACGGCTCCGCGCCCATCCCGCTGCGCGCGCGCTTCGCCTGGGTGCTCGATCCCATCGACGGCACGAACAACTTCGCCGCCGGCATTCCCTTCTGCGCCATCTCGCTCGCGCTGCTGGAGCACGGCACGCCGGTCTA
>CAMCHD010000175.1 GCA_945874545.1 Akkermansia muciniphila
ACCGACGGCGAGGGCAACCGCTACGTGTCGATGAAGAACAACTTCACGTCCTTCGCCGTCGCCGTGCTGGGCGAGCGCGATCCGGACGTGATGCGTTTTCTGCGCCGCTGGATCCGCCCGGGGTTTGTCGCGCTGGATGTCGGGGCGAACATCGGCACCTACGCCCTGCCCCTCGCCCGCCTGGTCGGGCCGACCGGCCGCGTGGTGGCTTTCGAGCCGAATCGCCCCACCTGCGCCTGCCTGCGCCAAAACATCCGGCAAAACCGCCTGGGCAACGTGCGCGTGGTCCGCGCCGCCGTCGGCGAAGAGCCCGGCCACTGCGACCTGGTGGTGAACGCCGCCAATTTTGGCGAAGTCCACCTCGCCCCCGCCGCGACCGCGCCCGCCGCCACCACCCGCGCCCGCGTGGTCGTCACCACCCTGGACGCCGAGTGCGCCCGCCTCGCCCTGCCCCGGGTGGATTTTATCAAGATCGACGTGGAGGGCTTCGAACTCGCCGCCCTGCGCGGCGCCGTCGCGGTGCTCGCCGCCCACCCCCGCATCGTCGTCCAGACCGAGATCGTCCCCGCCCACGCCGCCCGCTACGGATTCGAGATCGCCGAGTTGGTCGCCTTTTTCGCCGCCCGCGGTTTTGCGCCCCACGCCTGCGACGAAAACGGCCGCATGCACCCGGTCGCGCCCGAACGCCCCCCGGCCGAGGCCGATTGGTTCTGGGCCCGATCCGCCGCGGTCTTCGCCGACTGAGGCGCGGCCGCCGCTTCCGACGCTCGCCAAACCCGGCCGGACCGGCTCTCGTCTCGCCCTCGTGCCCGACTCCACGCCCGCCTTCGCGCTCACTCCCGCCCTGTCCGCCGTGCTCGGCCTGCAGCTGGTATTCCTGCTCGCCGGCTGCGCCATCCTCGTCGCCCGGGTGCGCTCCGCCCCCGCCCGCTTCGTCGGCCTCGCGCCCAACCGCCTCACCCCGTCGCCCCTGCGCGCGAGCGAGCTTTTCCTCGGCGCCGCCTGCGTTTTTGGCGGCGCGGTGGTTTTTCACGTCGCGGCCGGGTGGATCGCCGACCGCTGGTTCCCCGCCCCGTCGGACGGCACCCTCGGCCGCCACCATGCCATCGTCGGCGCCGGCATGCAGCTCGGAGCCCTCGCCGGCCTCGGCCACGCCTGGTTCTGGCACCTGCGCCCCTCCAAACGCGCCGCGCCCGCCCCACCGCCGCCCGCGCCCGCCGCCGCCCCCCTCCCCGGCCTCTCCGCCGCCGCCGCGCTGCGCGAGGGTTTCCTCGCCTTCACCACCCTGCTGCCCGTCGTCTGGCTGGTGAATTTCGGCTGGCAGGCGGTCCTCGAGCGCCTCGACATCCCCGCCCCGCCCCAAGAACTGGTGTCCCTCTTTGCCCGGACCGGAGATTTTCCATCGCTGGCGATCATGGTGGTGCTGGCGGTGGGCATCGCGCCCGTGACCGAAGAGTTGGTGTTTCGGGTCGGCCTCTTCCGCTGGCTGCGCACCCGCCCGCCGCGCGGCGTCGCCCTGTTCGTGCCGGCCGCCGGTTTCGCCGCCCTCCACGGCTACCTCGCCGTTTTCCTGCCCATCGTGGTCCTCGCCGTGTGCCTCGCCCTCGCCTACGAACGCTCCGGCCACCCCCTCGTGCCCATCACCGCGCACGCGTTGTTCAACCTGAACACGGTCGCGCTGGTCCTCGCCGGCTACCCCGTTTAAGCCCCCGCCCGCGCTTGAACCCCTTTTCCGACTCCCCCGCCGAGACCATCGCCGCCCTGGGCGAACAAAAGCTGCTGACCCGCATCCGCCGCTGGCTCGGATCCGCCATGCCCGCCGCGCCCCACGGCATGGGCGACGATTGCGCCGTCCTGCCGGCCCCCCGCGGCACCGGTCGCCGCCGCGCCGCGCTGGTGACGGTGGACCCGGTGATCTACGGCGAACATTTTGATGCCGCCATCCCGCCCCGTGCCGTGGGGCAAAAACTGCTTTCGCGCAACTTGTCCGACCTCGCCGCGATGGGAGGAAGTCCCGACGCCGCCGTGGTCGCCCTCGCCCTCGATCCCCGCGTGCGTCTCGACTGGCTGGAAGGATTTTACCGCGGCCTGGCTGCCACCGCCCGTCGCCACGCCGTGCCCCTGGTCGGAGGCGACCTCGCCTGCCATCGGGGCGGGCTGGTCGCGACGCTCACCCTGCTCGGCCGCGCCGCCGGTCCCCGTGTGTTGACCCGCGCCGGCGCCCGCATCGGGGATTTTATCGCCGTCACCGGTGTGTTGGGCGGCAGTCTAGCCTCCGGCCACCACTGGCGATTCACCCCGCGCCTGGCCGAGGGCGCCTGGCTCGCCGCCCGCCCGGAAGTCTCCGCCATGATGGACCTGAGCGACGGCCTGGGCAAAGACCTGCACGCCCTCACCCCGCCCCGCGCCCGCCCCGCGTTGTTCGAGGACCTGCTCCCGATCCGCCGGGGGCACGATCTCCGCGCCGCGCTGGGCGACGGCGAGGACTACGAGCTCCTCTTCACCCTGCGCGGCGAACCCGCCGCCGCCCGCCGGCTGGTCATGGCGTGGCGCAAAAAATTTCCGCGCGTGCCGCTGACCGTGATCGGTCGCCTCGAACCCGCGTCCGCCCCCGGCGCCGGCACGATCGATCTCTCCGCCCACCATGGCTTCGAGCATTTTGGCTGAACTCCGCGCCGGGGCCGTCACCGGTTCGGCCGAGGCCACCCGCGCCCTCGCCGCGCGCCTCGCCGCCGCCCTGCCGCCGGGATCCGTGCTGGCCCTGCACGGCGATCTCGGCGCCGGCAAGACCACCTTTGTGCAGGGCCTGGCCGCCGGCCTCGGTATCCGCGCGGCGGTCACGAGCCCGACCTTCAACATCTTCACCCTCCACCGCGAGGCCGGCCGCGTGCTCGTGCATTTGGACGCCTACCGCCTCGACTCCGGCGCGCAACTCACGGACCTGATGATCGAGGATTTCCTCGTCCCGCCCTGGTGGCTGGCCGTCGAGTGGCCGGAAAAAGTCGCCGACTGGCTGCCTACCACCGCGCTCCATCTGGACCTCGGCCACGCCCCCGGCGCCGAGCGCCGCCACACCCTGCGCCTCCGCGATTGATTCGATCTCAACCCCGCAATCAGGAACGATTCTTCCAGAATAGCGCGATACCCGGATGCCGCGATTGGCCCGACGGAACATCGCGCAAAAATCGAGTCGTCAGATCGGTGCGGATTCCCCGGCCCGTGATAGTCGCGGTATCCGGGTAAAACGGACGAAGTGGAACTCAGAGTAAAACTTCAGACCGGAGCCTAACGATGGAGCCGAGCGGCACGCACCCTCCGTTCCAAGTCCGCCGAGCGGGCAAACCATCACTCCGCGTTAGGGCAAAACCCCATACCGCCGCCTTCCTCCGAAGCGTAGGCTCCCCACCCACGCTATTAAACCACCGTCATCTCACTCCCTTCCCGGCTTCGCCGCCTTGATCGCCTCGCCATGATCTCAGCCGAACTGATTTTTCCTTCGACTGCATCGGCCGCGCCATCGAAGCCGACCAAGGTCGCGTTCATCGGCACCTACCCGCCACGCCGCTGCGGGATCGCAACCTTCACGCACGACTTGCGCGCCGCCGCCGTCGCCGTCGCCCGCTGCGGCGCAGACGCGTGTCCGGTCGTCGCGCTTAACGACTCTGTCGAGCACCACGCCTACCCACCCGAGGTCGTCTTCCAAATCTCCGCGCCCGACCTCCTCGACTACGAGCGCGCGGCCGAGTTCCTCAACCGCTCGGATGTCGATCTGGTCAGCGTCCAACACGAGTTCGGCATCTTCGGGGGTAGCGCGGGCGGCCATGTGCTCGCCCTCCTGCGCGCGCTGCGCATGCCCGTCGTCACCACCCTGCACACCGTCCTTTGCAATCCCAACCCGGAACAGCGCCGCGTGATGGAAGGCCTGATCCAGGTCTCCGGGCGCCTGGTGGTCATGACCGAGCGCGGTCGACGCATGCTGAGGGAAACCTACGCCGTCCCAGCCAACAAGATAGACGTCATCGCCCACGGTATCCACGACGTGCCCTTCGAGGAGCCCGACCGCTTCAAAAGGTTCTTCGCCGTGCCGGACCGCCTGGTCCTGCTCACCTTCGGCCTGCTCTCGCCGAACAAGGGCATCGAACACGTGCTCGACGCGCTGCCCGCCCTCGCCGCGGAGTTTCCCGCCGTGGTCTACCTGGTCGTCGGCGCCACCCACCCGAATCTCGTGCGCGAACACGGCGAAGCCTACCGCACCGGACTGGGGAAACGCGCCCACGACAACGGCGTCGAGAAACACGTGATTTTCTATGACCGCTACGTAGACCTGCCCGAGCTGCTGGACTTCATCGGCGCCGCCGACGTCTACATTACGCCGTATCTCAACGAGAGCCAGGTCGTGTCGGGCACCCTCGCCTACGCCTTCGGCGCGGGCAAGTCCGTCGTCTCCACCCCATACTGGCACGCGGCCGAACTTCTCGCCGACGGCCGCGGCGTGCTCGTGCCTTTTGCCAACCCCGGAGCCATCGCCCGTGAGGTCGGCGGGCTCCTGCGCAACCCGGCCCACCGCCTCGCCCTCCGCCGCCGCGCCCATCAGACCGGGCGCGAAATGATCTGGAGCCGCGCGATTGTCCGCTACCGCGCCAGCTTCGCCTCCGCCCGGGCGGGTCACACCGCCACCCCTCGCCAGACCCTGCTCGTTCGCGCCCCGGCCCGGCCGCCCCTGCCCCTGCCCACCCTCCGGCGCGAGCACGTGCTCCGCCTCACCGACTCGACCGGCATCCTCCAGCACGCCTTGTATACGGTGCCCAACTACGCCCACGGCTACTGCGCCGACGACAACGCCCGCGCCCTGCTTCTCGCCCTGCTTTGGGAGGGCCCCGGGGACACGTCGCCGGCCCCGCGCCCGCTCGTCGGAGGCTACCTCGCTTTCCTCTCCCACGCGTTCAACCCCGCGACGGGCCGCTTCCGCAATTTCCTCGGCTACGACCGCCGCTGGCTGGAGGAGACCGGCTCCGAGGACTCACACGGCCGCGCCGTCTGGGCGCTCGGTGTCTGCGCCGCCCACGCGAGCGAATCCGGCCACCGGCGCCTCGCCGGCGAACTCTTCCTCGCCGCCCTGCCCGCCGCCGTCTCGCTCGTCCACCCCCGGACTTGGGCCTTCACCCTTCTCGGCCTCGACGCATACCTGCGGCGCGAACCCGGCGAGGACCGCGCGCTCACCCTCCGCGCCGACCTCGTCTCGCGCCTGCTGCGCCGCTTCGCCGAGCACTCCCGCGACGATTGGCACTGGCTCGCCGACGACGCCACCTATGACAACGCCCGCCCGCCGCACGCCCTCATCCTCGCCGGAGTCGCGTTGAACAACCGCGACGCGCTCGACACCGGCCTGCGCGCGCTGGACTGGCTCCTGCGTCTCCAGACTTCCGCCACCGGCGGCTTCCAGCCCATCGGCTCCGAGGGCTTTTGCCACCGCGACGGCACCCGAGCCCGCTTCGACCAGCAACCCGTCGAGGTCGGCTCCACCGTGTCCGCCTGCCTCGCCGCCCACCGCGCCACCGACGACCGCGTCTGGCTCGACCGCGCCCACCGCGCCTTCGAGTGGTTCCTCGGCCGCAACGACCTCGGCCTGGTCCTCTACGACGCCGCCACCGGCGGCTGCCGCGATGCCCTCCACGCCGACCGCGTGAACGAAAACCAGGGCGCGGAGTCCACCCTCGCCTTCCACCTCGCGCTGGCCGAGCTGCGCCAGCTCGCGCCCGAACCGGCCGCGCCCCGCCGCGCCGCCGCACTGGAGACCGCCCGCCCATGAGCAGCCCCGTCGTCACCCGCACGAACGTTTTCATCAACCCCGATCGCGCCCGCGTGCTCATCCGCCCCTTCGCGCCCGCCACCGACCAGCGCATCGTCAAGATCATCGCCCGCCTGCTCTCCCTGCCCGAAGCCGACATCGACGCCCTGCTCGTCCAGATCATGCGGGAGTTCTCCGAGCGCCACCAACGCACCAAGGACCAGTTTCTCGAACGCTTCGAGTTCGTGCGCCCGCAGCTCGTCACCGACCTCGAGCTGTCCGAGGCCCGGCGGCTGGTGATCGGCGCGTATTTCACCCACGAGTATTCGCTGGAGTCCGCCGCGCTTTTCAACCCCTGCGCCGTGCCGCATCCCGACCAGTCCGACCTGCCGCCGGGCGCGCTGCGGTTTGTGCTGAGCCTGCGCGCCACCGGCGAGGGCCACGTGTCGTCGATCACCTTCCGCACCGGCGTAGTCGCTGCCGACCATACGATCACGGTCAACCCGCCCACCCGCTTCGTCTCCGAGCCCCGTTCCCTGCCCGAGGCGCCCTACGACAAGGCCCGGTTCTCCCTGCAACTCGCCGAGGGCGGCTTCGCCGGCGTGTTCACCCGCCGCACCATGGCCGCGCTCGGCGATTTTTTCACCCTCACCGAACTTCGCGCCGCCATCGCCCTGACCCAAAACCAACTCGGGCTCGCCGAGCCCAACGGACACCCGGCGCCCCCGGTCGCCATCCTCGAGCTCGCCCTGTCCAACCACGAGGTTCGCTTCGCCCCTGGTCTCCGGCTTTCCGAACGCGTGCTCTTCCCCCGCTCCCCCAGCCAGAGCAACGGCATCGAGGACGCGCGCTTCGTGCTGTTTAAACACGACGACGGCACGAGCAGCTACTTCGCCACCTACACCGCCTACGACGGCCGCAAGACTACCCCGCAGCTCCTCGAGACGGAGGACTTCGTCGATTTCAAGTTCATCACGCTGAGCGGCGCCGCCGTGCAGAACAAGGGCATGGCGCTCTTCCCCAGGAAAGTCGGCGGGCGCTACGCGATGCTGTCACGCCAGGACAACGAGAACATCTTCGTGATGTTCTCCGACGAGCTGCACTTCTGGCGCACCGCGACGCTAATCCTGAAGCCAACCTACGCTTGGGAATTCGTCCAGCTGGGCAACTGCGGCTCGCCCATCGAGACCGAACGCGGCTGGCTCGTGCTCACCCACGGCGTCGGCGCGATGCGCAAATACTCCATCGGCGCCGTCCTGCTCGACCTCGCCGACCCGACCAAGGTCCTCGGCCGCCTGCGCGAGCCACTGCTGACCCCGGCCGAGGACGAACGCGAGGGCTACGTCCCGAACGTCGTGTATTCCTGCGGCGCGATCCTCCATGGCGGCGAACTGATCCTCCCCTACGCGGTCTCCGACTACGCCACCCGCTTCGCGACCGTGTCCCTCGCCGCCGTGCTCGACGCGATGACGTGACGCTGAACCGACTGATTCAGGTCGGGAAACGGCGATGAAGCGGCGTGTAGCCCTGAAAGCAGACCGCCCGGGTGCATTTGGGACCATCCCTTTGCACGAGGTGGTTTCCGATGCAGTCACCAGGCCAGCCGGCGGCCAAAGACGCCTCCGGCGACGCTCCACAGAAAGAAATCAAGAACTCGTGACCCCGCCGGTCGACGACCCAGCCTTCCGCGAAACCGAGCACGGCCGCGGCGATGTGAATCGAAGTTTACCACGAACAGTGGTGCGCGCGTCCGCTAAGCGAGGAGGGCGATCAGTTCGTCGCAGGCCGCAGCATCCCCGGCGATGAAGGGCACGCGGGGCATGTTCAAATCGAAGACCGCGAGTGGAAACAGCGGCGCGCGCAGGTAGCGCACCTCGCCGCCTGCGCCCTGGCAAAAGGGCACCGCCGCCGCGATGTCCCAGACCTTGACGTTGTGGTCGACCACCGCGTCGAGCAGCCCCGCACCCACATAGGCGAGGTGAAGCGTGCTGCTGCCCAGCCCGCGAATCTTGTAACGCTCGACCAACAGGGTCGCATGGGCCGAAAAGCTCCGATCCATCGGGCTGTGAAACCCGAGGGTGCGGCGCCCCGCCGGCGTGCCGGAATTGACCCGCGTCGGACGATCACCGTCCCAGGCGCCGATGGCCGGGCCGCCGTGCATCAGGACCCGGCGCGAGAGATCGTAGATGACTCCGTAGACCGGCGTGCCGTGCTCCAGCAGCGCGAGCGAGATGGCGCAGAAGGGAATGCCGGCGGCGAAGTTGTTCGTGCCGTCGATGGGATCGAGCACCCAGGCGAAGCGCGCGCGCAGCGGGATGGGCGCGGAGCCGTCGCCGAGTTCCTC
>CAMCHD010000176.1 GCA_945874545.1 Akkermansia muciniphila
TGAAGGCGGGGTTGGTGAAAGGGGCGATCTTGCTGCACCGCTGGCCCGCGGATGTCGCGGCGACGATCGCGGGCATGTTTCCCACCGTGTCGGTGGTGCACGACTACGGTGGCGCCGACATCGACTTGATCGGGACCGACGACCGACGCGGGGTGGACGAACTGGTGGCCCACCTGCAGGCCGGCGGACACCGCCGCATCGGTTTTTTCGGGCTCTGCCCGGAGGTAAGCTGGTCCTGCGCACGCTACGCCGCCTACCTCGAGGCGCTCACCCGGCGGGACCTGGAGCTCGATCTGCGCAACGTGATCCGCATCGGGCTGCCGGCCGCCCTCGCCGCCGAGGAGTTTCCGGCCGGGGCGTGGGGAGCCTCGATCAAAACCCGCCTGCGCGACGGGGTGGACGCGTGGGTCTGCGCCAGCGCCATGACCGCCCAGACCCTCTGCCGCTTTTTCCTGGACGCGGGGCTCGACATACCCGGGGACGTGGCGCTCGCGAGTTACCACGGCGGGTCGTATCCACGGGCCGGAGACCTGCCGGCCATCACCACCACCGACGTGGTCGACGAGGAGCTCGGCGCGGCGGCCGTGCGCCGCCTGATCAACCGGCTGGAGAATCCCGGGGAATCCCGCCGATCCATCCTGGTGCCCTCCCGCCTGGTGGCCGGAGCGACCACCCGGCCGATGGGCCGGTCGCCGAGCTAGGCAAAAAGGCTTTTCAGCCCCGCCGCGAACGAGACCACCCCGGATAACGGCTCGCCGAGCGCAGGCTTGGCCCCACGCCGGGGTAATACCAATTCCCTTTTGTATTTAGACTCTCCATCAGCCTGATTTTTTGACCACGGATATCACGGATAACACGGATAAAAGGGACTTTGTATTGATCCGTGCCCATTCGTGCCATCCGTGGTTAAACCCGGATACCGCGTTTATCCCGGCGGAATATCGCGCAAGGTGTTGAGCCGAGGGGTCGGTGCGGAATCCCCGGCCTGCACCTGGAAGGTGCTGGTCGCGGGTGACGCGGCGAGTCGGCGGCCAACAGGTTGCGAGAGACGACCCGCGATAATCGCGGTATCCGGGTTAAAGTCTGAAAGCGTGGGGTGTTTGGTAAAAGGTCAGCCGGCGAGGACTTCGGCGAGTTTGGCGGTGTTCTTGCCGCCCCCCATGGCGGAGTCGGGGCGGCCACCGCCCTTGCCATCGAGCGCGGCGGCGAGGATCTGGATGATCTTGCCGGCGTTTTTGCCGGCCTTGATCGCGGACGGGCCGCACAGGGCGACGACGCTGGCCTTGTCGCCGATCACGGCGCCCAGTTGCACCACGCCTTCCCCGCCGAGCTGGGCGAGGACCTGGCTGCCGAGCTGGCGAAGCGCCTCGGGACCGTCGGCCTGGACCACGGCGGAGACGAAGGGCAGGCCGTCGCGGGTGCTGGCGGCGGCGGCGAGCTTGGCGGCCTGGGCGGCGGCGGCGGCTTGTTCGAGCGCGGCGAGTTTTTTCGCCTGCTCGGCTTTTTCCGCGAGCAGGGCGGTGAGCCGCTGCTCCAGCTGGGAAAGCGGCGTGCCGACCTGCTCGGCGAGGGCGTGCAGGCGGGCCTGCTCGGCGGCGACATGGTCGTAGGCGGCCTGGCCGCAGACCGCCTCGATACGGCGGGTGCCGGCGGCGACCGCGCCTTCGCTGACGATCTTGAAGAGGCCGATCTCGCCGGTGGTGTTGACGTGGGTGCCGCCGCAGAGCTCGCGGCTGTAGCCACCGATGTCGACGACGCGCACGCGTTTGCCGTATTTTTCACCGAAGAACGCGAGCGTGCCCTTGGGCTTGGCGTCGAAGTCGGTCTCGTAGCCCTTCACCTCGGCGTTATCGAGGATGCGCCAGTTGACGATGGCCTCGATCTCGCGGAGCTGGGCCGGGGTGACGGCCTCGAAGTGGGCGAAATCGAAACGCATGCGGTCGGGGGCGTTGAGCGAGCCGGCCTGGCGCACGTGGGTGCCGATGACGCGGCGCAGGGCGAAGTGCAGCAAGTGGGTGGCGGTGTGGTGGCGCTGGATGGCGCGGCGGTGGATCATGTTCACCCCGGCCTCGACCACGGTGCCGACGAGGGAACGGAGGAAGTCGGCGGAGACGGGCTGGCTGCCGCGCGGGGCGGTGGGGAGGATGCGGCCTTCGAGATTGGAGACGTGGTGGAGGTGGCGGCCGGCCTTGTCCTTGATGGTGTCGCCGATCTGCACGGCGGCGGCACCGGGCTGGCCCAGTGGCAGGAGCACGCCGCAGTCGCCGAGCTGGCCGCCCATCTCGGCGTAGAAGGGCGTCTCATTGAACACCAGGTAGGTGTCGTCGCCGGAGCGCACGACCTCGGTGACGGTGACGGCGTAGGACTGGGATTTGCCGATGACGTAGCCGATGAAGGGCGTGGGCTTGGCCTCGGCCGCCTCGGCGCCCTCGGTGGCGGCGACGACGATGACCTTTTTGGTGGAAGCCTGGCCGCGCGCGCGCTGCTGGTCCATGAGACGCTCGAACTCGGCGGTGTCCACGGTGAGCCCGCGCTCGGTGGCGAGCAGCTGGGTCATGTCGAGGGGGAAGCCGTAGGTGTCGTAAAGTTCGAAGGCGAGGGCGCCGGAAATCACGGCGGCGCCGGCGGCGGCTTTGTTGAAAATGGCGAGACCGCGATCCAGCGTCCGCCCGAAGCTCTCTTCCTCGCTCCGAATCACCCGACGGATGATATCCTGGCGTTCCTTCACCTCGGGGAAAACGTCGCCGAGGCTCTCGACCACCGGGGTGACGAGTTGCTCGAAGAAGCCGGCTTTCAGGCCGAGCTTCGTGCCATACAAGATGCCGCGACGCAAAATGCGGCGGATAACGTAGTTGCGCCCTTCGTTGCCGGGCATGATGCCGTCGGCGATGGAGAGGCTGACGGTGCGGGCGTGGTCGGCCAGGACGCGATAGGCGACGTCGATGTTTTCCTGCTCGGTGAGGCCTTCGCGTTTGGTGGGGACGGTGCCGGCGTAAACCTTGCCGGGGGCGAGCTCGGCGATCTTGGCGAAGAGCGGGGCGAAGACGTCGGCGGCGTAGTTGGAGGGCTCGGGGGCGAAGTCGGTGAAACCCTTGGTGTTGGCGTGGATGCCGGCGACGCGCTCGAAGCCCATGCCGGTGTCGACGTGTTTGGCGGCGAGGGGGGAGAAGGTGCCGTCGGCGTTGGCGTTGAACTGGATGAAGACGTGGTTCCAGATCTCGATGCAGCGGGGGCTGGAGCTGTTCACGCCCTTGCGGCCCTCGGCCTCGTCGTCGGAGGGGAGGAGGTTAAAATGGATCTCGGAGCAGGGGCCGCAGGGGCCGGTGTCGCCCATCTGCCAGAAGTTGTCCTTGCGGTTGCCGTGGACGATGTGGAGGGCAGGATCGAGGCCCTCGGCGAGGAAGAGCTCGGTCCAGATGGCGGCGGCTTCGTGGTCGAATTCGGAGGGGTCGCCGGGTTTGGGCGCGTAAACGGTGGCGAAGAGGCGTTTGGCCGGGATGCCCCAGACCTTGGTCAACAAATGCCAGCCCCAGGTGAGCGACTCCTTCTTAAAATAGTCGCCGAAGGACCAGTTGCCCAGCATCTCGAACAGCGTGTGGTGGTAGGTATCATAGCCGACGTCCTCGAGGTCGTTGTGTTTACCGCCGGCGCGGATGCACTTCTGGGTGTCGGCGGCACGGGTGTCGGAGGCGGCGCGGGCGCCGGCCCATTTCGAGACGTCGGCCTGTTTGTCGCCGAGGAAGATGGGCACGAACTGGTTCATGCCGGCGTTGGTGAAGAGCAGTCCGGGGGAATCCGGCAGAAGCGACGACGACGGAACGATCGTGTGCTGCTGGGAGTGAAAAAAATCCAGGAAGGACTGGCGGATTTGCGCGGAGGTCATCGGCGAGGGGAAAAGGGCGCAGGACACCGCGCCGGGCGAAGGGAGGCAAGCGGGGAGTGGCGGATCCGGGCCGCACCACCTCCCGGCGGCCGCGAGCACACGGGCCGGGGGCCGGCCCTTCCGTCACCAAACGGATGGGCGAGTAGGGTAAACACCCTATCGATAAAAGATAGGAATACGCTACCAGAGGCGTCATGATTCCCTATGTGAACATCCCCCCGGCTTAGGGTTGGACGGTTCATTCGGGCCACGAGTTAGTCCTTTGCATGTCCCCCCTTTCTCCGAGCCAAACCCCCAAAACCGCCTCCCCCTCGGAGTTCGATGTTTTGATGGCGGCCCTGAATACCCACGCGATCGTGGCCATCACCGATCCGGCGGGGGATATCACCTACGCCAACGATAAATTTTGTTCGATCTCACGGTATTCCCGTGAGGAACTGATCGGCCAAAACCATCGGGTGCTCAATTCGGGTTATCATCCCCCGGAGTTTTTTGCGGCGATGTGGGCGAGCATTCGGCGCGGAACGGTCTGGCGAGGCGAAATTCGAAATCGGGCCAAAGATGGGTCCCATTACTGGGTCGACACGACGATCGTGCCTTTCCTCAACCCGGCGGGCGGGGTGATAAAATACGTCTCGATCCGCGAGGATATCACCACCCGCAAACGGGCCGAGGCCGAGTTGCGGACTTTCAGCGACGCCCTCGAACGCCAAAAGAACGAACTGCAGGCCCTCTTCGACCTCGTGCCGGCCTTGATCTGGTTCAAGGACACCCACAATCGCATCCTCCGGGTCAATCAACGGGTCGCGGACGCCGTGGGCTTGACCGTCGATCAAATCGAGGGCCGACCCAGCGAGGAAATCTACCCCCGCGACGCGGCGCGCTTCTACGCCGATGACCTGGAAGTGATCCGAACCCGCCGGCCCAAACTCGGCTACGTGGAGTCGATCGACGCGGCGAACGGCAGTCGGCATTGGTTGCAGACCGACAAGGTGCCCTATTTCGATCCTCTGGGCAATCTGGTCGGTATCGTCGTGATCGCCCACGACATCACCGCCAAGATGCAGGCGGACGCCGCGTTGGTGGCGAGTCGGGAACAGTTTAGGCAAGTGGTGGAGACGATCCAGGAGGTTTTCTGGATCTATGATGTCGGCGCGCAACGGGTGGTGTATCTCAGTCCGGGCTTTGAATTGATCTGGGGCCGGCCGTGCGAGGATTTTTACTCCGCTCCCAACGCCTGGATCAACACCCTCCACCCCGAGGACCGACAGACCATAGAGCCCAAGGTCAGGGCCGCTCCGGCCGACACCCACGACTTCACCTACCGCATCCTGCGGCCGGACGGGACCCTCCGCTGGATTCGCGACCGCGGCTTCCCGGTGCAGAGCCCGGACGGTTCGGTTCATCGGGTGGTCGGCGTGGCGGAGGACATCACCACGCGCAAGGAACTGGAGAAACAGTTCCTGCGTGCACAGCGCATGGAGGCGATCGGCACCTTGTCCGGCGGCATCGCCCATGACCTCAACAACATCCTCACCCCCATGCTGCTGGTTGTGCCCTTGTTGCAGGAAAAGCTCAACGGCACCCGCGACGCCGAGTTGCTTGCCTTGCTGGAGAAGGGGGCCCGGAGAGGCATGGCCCTGGTGCGCCAGATCCTGACCTTCAGTCGGGGCATCGAGGGCAAACGGGGGCCGGTGCAATTGCGCCACCTCGCGGCGGAGATCGTGGCCGTCGCCCGCGAGACCTTTCCGCGCGAGATAAAGGTGGAGGACAAAATCCCCACCGACCTGCCGGCGGTCCTGGGCGACGCGACGCAGCTCCACCAGGTGCTCCTGAATCTTTGCGTCAATGCGCGCGACGCCATGCCCGCCGGCGGACGGCTCATGCTCGCGGCCCGCCGCGTGACGGTCGGACCGGAGGGATGGCCCGGGACCACCGAGGCCCGACCCGGCGCGTATGCGGGATTCAGCGTGCGCGACACCGGCGCGGGCATCCCGCCCGAGGTGTTGAAGCGGATCTTCGAACCTTTTTTCACCACCAAGGAAGCAGGCAAAGGCACCGGCCTCGGCCTCTCCACCGTGCTCGGCATCGTGCGCGGTCACGAGGGCTTCATCACCGTGGAGAGCGAAGCGGGGCAAGGCACCGTCTTCGAGTTGTTTCTGCCCCTCGCCGAACCGCTGCCCGGTCCCGGCACGGCGGTGCCTTTCCCGCCCGCACACGGGCATCAGGAATTGATTCTGGTCGTCGACGACGAGGAATCGGTTCGCCACGCGCTTTCCGCCATTCTGCAAAGGCACCACTACCAAGTGCTGACCGCGGCCGACGGCGGCGAGGCCTTGGTCCTGTTTCAGACCCACGGCCCGGCCATCCGGGCCGTCGTGACCGATCTCATGATGCCGCGCATGGACGGCGTGGCCCTTGTCCGCGCTTTGCGCCGGGCAAACCCGAGTCTGCCGGTGCTGGTATTCAGCGGCTTGCACGAGCACGATCACATCGAGCAGGTGAGAGCGTTGGCGGTCGGGCCCCTTCTCACCAAACCGATCCAACGCGACGAACTGCTCGCGGCCCTCCACTCGCTCCTTGGGAAAGACGCGACCGGATGAGCCACCAGCCCCTGGCCGACCGGTCGCCGCCCGGACACCACGCGATTTGGACGGAAAGTTTACCCACGGGTTTAACTTTTGGCTCCGGGGGTCGTGATTAAAGAAACCTACCATGCCGCGAATCCTGATCATCGACGACGACGAGACCATCCGCACCGTGCTGGCGCGGACCTTGGAGCGCGCGGGCTACACCGTCGTGCTGGCGGGCGATGGCAGGGCCGGCCTGCGGGCGCTGGAAAAGGAGACCATGGACCTGGTCGTCACGGATATCGTGATGCCGGAGACCGAGGGGCTGGAACTCTTGATGCAGGTCCGGGCGCGCTGGCCGGAAAGTAAAATCATCGTGATGTCCGGAGGCGGACGCCTCCAAGACCCGGGTTACCTGAACACCGCCAAACTCATGGGCGCGGATGAGGTTCTGGCCAAACCCTTTGGCGGCAATGATTTTCTCATCACGGTCGAGACGGTGCTGGCCCGCCGTTCCGACGACCCTTCGCCGGCCGCCTGAGCCGGCCCGATGTTCCGCCCGGCTCCTGCCGCGGTTTGACATTCCTTGGTCAACTCTATCCCCTCCCGCGAGATGGACGTCGCGAACCCAGCCGAGGCCCAAATCCATCCGCGGGGCGACGAGGCCGGGCGGGTTTTGTTTGTCGCGAGCGGGATCGTTTTTCTGGCCTGGGTCGGAATTCTGTGCGACTTCGGTCCGCTCGTCTCCCGCATCCTGGATAACGTGCACTGGACGGTGGCCTACACCGCCGCGGCCTGGCTGGGCTGGATCGGGGTCCGGCGGGCGGAGCGACCGGACGAGCGGGAAACCCGGCGACGCTTCGCCCTCGGCCTGAGCGCCTACGCGGTCGGGCAGTATCTGTGGGTCGGCCAGGTGCTCGCCGACTGGACCCCCTTTCCCGGGCCGACCGACCTCGGTTGCGGCGCGCTCGGCCCGGCCTGTGTGTGGGCGCTGGCGAACACCCTGCGCAGCCATCGAAAACCCGACCAAGGCCCGGCCGCCGCGCTCGATGCGACCATGCTCGCGACGACCGCGTTGGTGGTGATCCTCGTGGTTTACCTGCCGCTGCGTGGCGACCTCAACTGGCCCGCCTGGGTGGTCCTGGTCGCCTACCCCGCGGGTTTTTTCGCCGCCGCCGGCCTGGCGGTGGTGCTCGCGCTGCACTTCCGCCTGGGGCTGGATCGCCGCTGGCTCGCGGTCTTCGCGGCCCTTTTCCTCAGCGGCGCCCTCTGGATGCAGTGGAACGCCCTGCTCCTGCGCGATGAACAGGGGGATGGCAGTCTGCTCAATTTCCTCTTTTCCCCCAGCGCGCTGGCGGTCGGCTGGGCTGCGCTGCATTGGCAGGCCCGGCCGGTGGAAAACACCGTCCGCGAACGGGTCTACGAGGCCATCCTCCGCCTTTTGCCCCTGGCCGCGGTGTTGGGCGCGGCGGCGGCCCTCATCCTCGTGCTGGTCCTGCCGGGGTTTTCGGAAACGCTCCGGGTGGTGGTCGGCTTCGGCGCGATCCTGGTCGTCGCGCTCGCCGCGGCGCGGCAGGCGCTGCTGATTTCGGAACGCGACCGCCTGCTCGACGCCGAACGCCAGGCGCGCGAGAGCGAGGCGCGCTTCAAGGCCCTTTTTGACCAGGC
>CAMCHD010000177.1 GCA_945874545.1 Akkermansia muciniphila
ATCCCGGCCGAGGCCCCGGTCACCTTCCCGGTCGGCGCCATCCTCATGGGCCGCCGTCAGAACCCGCCGGAAAAAGGCGTGCGCGCGCTCTGCGTCTTCAGCCCCATCCACTACCAGGAGCTGCCCGAGGCCTTCATGGATCTCATCGCGAGCCTCACCGGCAAGTCGCCCTCGACCACCGGCGCCGGCTCCGAGGGCGCCCTGACCAAGGGGCCCTTCAACGCCCTCCCGCCCATCTACGACCTGAACGCCGCGCTCGTGTCGTTCCTGCTCACCGACCTGCCCGCCTTCTCCACCGCCGCCGGCTGGGTCGGCCCGAAGCTGCGCGTCGACCACGACGTGTCCCTGCTCGTGCCCGAGCTCTGGTGCCGCATGACCGCCGAGGAGCGCACCCCGCGATACCTCATCGACCACGGCTACCTCGAGAAGTGCGAGGACCTTGTCCACGACGGCAAACCGGTGCTCGCCTCTCGCCTCGGCTACCGCATCACCGCCCGTTTCGCCCAGACCTTCCTCGGCCGCGTGATGAGCAACCCCTCGACCGTTTTCGACGAGGAGCACCTGAAGCCCGAGCTGTCCGACCCCGCGATCTTCGCCGACGGCATGGACAACATCGTCGACGCGATGAAGGCCGCGGCCGAAAACTATTTCGCCGACGGCTCGGTGGCCGACGCCTGCCCACCACTCCAGGCGCTGCTCCACATCATGCGCGACGGGGTGTGGAACGGCCACGACCTCGCCTCGCCCGAGGTGCGCCGGCTCTTCGACCGCGCCGAGATGTTGAAGAGCGACTGGTATGCCGCGCGGCTCGAGGCGAAGCGCAAGATCGACGCCGCCGCGCTCGAAGCCCACGCGCGCTACCTGGAGAAATTCCTGAAGCGCACCACCTACGCCGACGTGTCGGTGCAGCTCGACATCGAGGGCCGGGTCGAGCGCGTCGTCGCCCGGGCCCGCGCCGCGGCCTCCCCGGCCTACGTCGAGACGCTGCGCGGCACCCTCGGCGCCGAACCCGCCGTCGCCCCCGAAATCGCGAAGATGCTCAAACGGGTCTGAAGTCGAAATTCCGTCCGCGCGGGCCGGGCTTGTCGCCGGGCGGCGCGGACGGTTGATTCGCGGCATGATCCACGCCGGTCTCGTCTCGGTCACGTTTCGCAAACTCGCTCCCGCCGACATCGTGGCGCTGGTGCGCAAGGCCGGTTTGACCGGCATCGAATGGGGCGGGGACATCCACGTGCCGCACGGCGACGTGGAACGCGCCCGCGAGGTGCGCGCGCGGACCGGGGAGGCCGGCCTCCGGGTGGCGGCCTACGGCAGCTATTATCGGGCGGGCGCGAGCGAGTCCGACGGACTCCCCTTTCGCCGCGTGCTCGACACCGCCGTCGAGCTGGGCGCGCCGAGCATCCGGGTGTGGCCGGGGGTAAAAGGCTCGGCCGACGTCGACGAGGCCGGGCGCTGGGCGGTGATCGAGGACCTGCGGCGGATCGCGGAAATGGCCGGGCAGGTCGGCGTGCGCGTCGCGACCGAATTCCACGGCGGCACGCTCACCGACACCAACGCCTCGGCCAACCAGCTGCTCGTCGAGGTCGACCACCCGAATCTCCACACCGGCTGGCAACCCCACAACGGCGAGGACACGGCGACCTGCGTCGAGGGCCTGCGCGACATCGCGCCGCGGCTGGACAACGTGCATGTGTTCCACTGGTGGCCGAGCTCGGCCGAGCGGCACCCGCTGGCCGAAGGCGCGGCGCGCTGGGCGCAGTTTTGGCGCGTCCTCAAAGCCCTTCCGGGCGAGCGTTTCGCCCTGCTCGAATTCGTGCCGGACGACAGCGAGGCGTCGTTCCTGCGCGACGCGGCCACCTTGTCGGCCTGGCTGGAGGAACGTTGAGCCTCCCGGCCCGACGGTATGCGGGTATTCCCCACGGTGCCGGTTGCATTGCCGCCTCGACAGCGGGAGGCGCGGGTTGGTCTGCTGTGGACCATGGCCACGGAATTCACGCCCACCCTTGCTTGGCCCCGCCTCCGGCGGGCCGTGGGCGCGGTGCTGGCGGCCGCCGGCGTCCCGCTCACCCTCTCCGCCGCGGACGTCGACGCGGTGACGGTCGTGGCCGGCGATGGCAGGTTTCCCGCCCTGGCCATCGCCACCGTCGCGGTCGGTGCGCTTTACCTCGGTCTGCGGGCGCGCGACCGGCGGCGGGTGCGCGCCTTCGCCGCATCGGCGGAAAAGCTGCAGTTCATCTTCGACAGCCTGCCGGCGGCGGTCGTGGTGACCGACGTCCGCCCACTGGTCGCCTGGCTGGAGACCTTGCGATCCGAGGGCGTGGTGGACCTGGAGGCCTACCTGAAGGCCCGACCGGACGAGCTCCGCGCGCGTTTCACCCACCAGGAGGTGGTGGCCGTCAATCGTCGTCTGCTCGAGCTCGGCGGCCTGCGCGACCTGGCCCAGGTGCGGACGGAGATCGGGCGCTTCGCGGCGGACTTTCAAGCGGCCTTCCTCGCCCAGCTCCTGGCCCTGTGGGCGGGCCGGCGTGAACTGGTCCACGACGTGAGCGTGCGCGGCGCGGCGGACGGGGTGGTGCACGCGGTCATGCACTGGTCGATCCCGATGGAGGGCGGGCGCCCCGACTATGCCCGGGCGATGTCCGTCTTCAGCGACATGACGGAACTGCGCCGCACCGAGGAGCGCCTGCGCCGTAGCGAGGCGCGCTGGGAACTCGCGGTGCGCGGCATCAACGCCGGCATCACCGAAATCGATTTCGCGACCGGGGGCTTCTTTGTCTCGGCACGTAGCTGGGAAATGCTCGGCTACGCGCCGGGCGACGTGGAGGAATCACGGGCCGGCTGGGAGGCCCTGGTGCATCCCGAAGACCGGGCGGCCGCCGCCCGCGGGCTGGAGGACCATCTCGCCGGGCGCACCGACGGCACCCGCGGGGAGTTGCGCCTGCTCTGCCGGGACGGGCGCTACCGCTGGGTGATGACGCGGGGCCTGGCGCAGTTCGACACCGAGGGCCGGCCTATCCGTTTTGTCGGCACGTATTCAGATATCCACGCGCGCAAGACCGCCGAAGGCGAACTGGCGGCGGAGCGCGAGCGCCTGCGCGTCACGCTCCGCGCCATGGCGGAGGCGGTGATCACCACGGATCGGCACGGGGTGGTCAGTTACCTCAACGACGCCGCCCAGGAGATGACCGGCTGGACGGAGGGCTCGGCGGTGGGACGTTCCCTGGCCGAGGTCTGCCCGTTTCAACATGAACGCAGCAAAGCCGCGCTGCCTTCGCCTCACTCCCGGGCCCTCGCCGAGGCCGTGGTGGTGGACCTTCCGCCCGCGACCATGCTGCTCCACCGCGAGGGCGCGCGCCGACTGGTCGAGGGGCGCTGCGCCCCGATCCGCGACATCGCCAGCCAGCCCGCCGGCGCGGTGCTGGTCCTGCGCGACGTCACCGAGCGCGCGCGCCTGGAGGCGGACCTCTTGCGCGCGACCAAACTGGAATCCGTCGGGGTGCTGGCGGGCGGGATCGCGCACGATTTCAACAACCTCCTGACCGTGGTGATGGGCAACGTCACCCTGGCGATGCTCGATTCCCAAAACCTCGGCCTCAACGGGCAGTGGTTGAACGAGGCGGAAAAAGGGCTGCTGCGGGCGCGGGACCTCACCCACCAGCTGCTCACCTTCGCGAAGGGCGGCGAGCCGATCCGATCGGTGGTGCAACTGGCCGAGGTGGTGCGCGAAACGACCAAATTCTCGCTCCACGGCGCGAACGTGCGCGGCGAGTTCGCGATCGAACCGGACTTGTGGGCGGCGGACGTGGACAAAGGGCAGATCGGGCAGGTGGTGCAAAATCTGGTGTTGAACGCGGTCCAGGCCATGCCGGGCGGCGGTGTCATCCGGATCGAGCTGGCGAACGACGCGTCGCCGCCGCTGCGCACCGGCCTGGTCGGGTCGGCGGTGCGACTGGCGGTGCGGGACGAGGGTGAGGGCATACGGCCGGAGCATCTCGCCAAAATCTTCGATCCCTACTTCACCACCAAGGAGGAGGGAAGCGGGCTCGGTCTGGCCACGGTCTACGCGGTGGTGAAAAAACATGGCGGCCACATCGAGGTGGACTCCGAACCCGGCCACGGCACATGTTTCACCGTCTGGCTGCCCGCCACCCGGGCGACACCCGCCGAACGGGTCTCCACCGCCCCGCCTTTTGGTGCGGCGGGCCTGAACGGGCGGGTGTTGCTGATGGACGACGAGGCCGGTATCCGCGATATGGCGGCGCAGCTCCTGCGGCGTATCGGCTTCGCGGTCGAGACCACATCGGACGGGGCCGACGCGGTCGAATCCTACCGCGCGGCGATGGCCCGCGGACGTCGCTTTGATTTGGTAATCATGGACTTGACCGTGCCCGGCGGCATGGGCGGGCTGGCGGCGATGCGCAAGATCCAAGAAATCGATCCCGGGGTGCGGGCGATCGTGAGCAGCGGATATTCCAGCGACCCGGTGATGAGTGACCACCGCGCCTACGGTTTTGCCGGAATGATTCCCAAGCCCTACCGCATCACGGACTTCGCCAAGACCATCCGGCAGGTCCTGGAGGGCGTTTAAAACAAAAATCCGCCCGGCCGGGTGGCGGGGCGGATTTCCTTCGATCGTTGATTTCGATCCGGCTCAGCGGCCGCGGCGTTTCAGCGCGAGCTGGACGCCGGCAAAGCGAATCGCGCCTTGAAGGCGTTCGAGTTCGGAGGTGTCGATGTTGGCGGGGGCGCTCTTGAGCTGTTCCTCGGCGCGCTTGAGCGCGGCCTCGACCACGCCCTCGTCGATCTTCTCGGCGGTGATGGCCTGTTCGGCCAAAACGGATACGGTGTCGCCCTCGATCTGGGCGAAGCCGCCGCCGACCGCGAGGAGCGACTCCACGCCACCCTTGGTCACGCGCAGCTCGCCGTCGGCCACGCGGGTGAGCAGCGGGATGTGCCCGGGCAGGATGCCGATCTCACCCTCGGTCGTGGGGATGACCACGGTGTCGATGGTGTCGGAGTAGACCCGGGCTTCGGGAGTGACGATTTCGAGAGTGAGGGCCATGGCGGAAAAAGCGGAAATGCTGAAACGCGGAAAAACTAAAAGTCGGAGATACCGAAACGCAGAAAACTGAGATGCTGAGAATGATCCGGGCTTTTAGCTTTTCAACATCTCAGCTTTTCAGCGTTTATTTTTTGGCGGCAGCCAAAACTTCGTCGATGCCACCCTTCATGTAGAAGTCGCCCTCGGCCACGTGGTCGAGTTCGCCGCTGAGGATCATCTTGAAGCCGCGGATGGTCTCCTTGACCGGCACCTGCTTGCCGGGCGAGCCGGTGAAGACCTCGGCCACGGTGAAGGGCTGGGAGAGGAAGCGCTGGATCTTGCGGGCACGGTAGACGGTCTGCTTGTCCTCAGGGGAGAGCTCGTCGAGACCAAGAATCGCGATGATGTCCTGGAGATCCTTGTAGCGCTGGAGGACGCGCTGGACCTCGCGGGCGACCTGGTAGTGCTCGGCGCCGACGATGGAGGGCTCGAGAGCCTTCGAGACGGAGGCGAGGGGATCGACGGCGGGATAGATACCGAGCTCGGCGATGGAGCGCTCCAACACGATGGTGGAGTCAAGGTGGGCGAAGGTGTTCGCCGGGGCCGGATCGGTCAAGTCGTCGGCGGGCACGTAGACGGCCTGGAAGGAGGTGATGGAGCCCTTCTTGGTGGAGGTGATGCGCTCCTGGAGCTGGCCCATCTCGTTCGACAGGGTGGGCTGGTAACCCACGGCGGAGGGCGAGCGGCCAAGGAGGGCGGACACCTCGGAGCCGGCCTGCGAGAAGCGGAAAATGTTGTCCACGAAGAGCAACACGTCCTTGCCCTGCTCGTCGCGGAAAAACTCGGTCATCGCGAGGGCGGAGAGGGCGACGCGCATACGGGCACCCGGGGGCTCGTTCATCTGGCCGTAGACGAGGGCGACCTTCGACTCGGCGAGGTTGTCCTGCTTGATGACGCCGGCCTCGGACATCTCGTGGTAGAGGTCGTTGCCTTCGCGGGAGCGCTCGCCGACGCCGGCGAACACCGAGAAGCCGCCGTGGGTCTTGGCGATGTTGTTGATCAACTCCATGATCACAACGGTCTTGCCCACGCCGGCGCCACCGAAGGCGCCGACCTTGCCGCCCTTGGTGAAGGGGGCGATGAGGTCGATGACCTTGATGCCGGTCTCGAGGATGTCGGCCTTGGTGTCCTGATCCACGAGGGCGGGGGCGGCGCGGTGGATGGGATACTTCTTGGTGTGGGGGACGGGGCCCTTGCCGTCGACGACGTCACCGGTGACGTTGAAGATGCGGCCGAGGATGCCGTCGCCGACCGGCACGGAGATGGGAGCGCCGGTGTCGAGCACGGACATGCCGCGCGAGAGGCCCTCGGAGGACGACATCGCGATGGTGCGGGCGACGCCGTCGCCGAGGTGCTGCTGGATCTCGAGGGTCAGCTTCTCCTGGCGGCCGGAGACGGTGAAGTCCACGGTCAGGGCCTGGTAGATGGGGGGGATGGTGCCCTCGGCGAACTTAACGTCCACCACGGGGCCGATGACTTGAACGATTTTACCGGAGTTCATGTGTTAAAAGCGGAGATGCTAAAAAGCGGAAATGTTGAAAAAAGAGGGCGAAATTGGGGCTTATGAAGAGATTCGAGGGCTTGGGACTTTTAGCGTTTCAGCCTTTCAGCTTTTTCGCTTTTTCCGCTTAGCCGGTCGCGAACTGGGCGGCGGCGATCTCGAGGATCTCGGCCGTGATCGCGGCCTGGCGGGCCTTGTTGTATTCGAGGGTGAGTTCGCCGAGCAGCTTGGTGGCGTTGTCCTTGGCGGTCTTCATCGCGACCATGCGGGCCGAGTGTTCGGAGGCGCGGGCGGAGAGGACGAGCTGGTAGATGTGGCGGTTGACGTAGAACGGGATCAGGGCCTCGAGCACCTCGGACGCGGAGGGCTCGAAAAGCATGTCGCGGTCGTCGGTCGTCTCGGCGGGTGCGCCGCCATCGGCCTGGGCGGCGGCAAGGAAGGAGCCGAGGCTGGCCAGGGGCAGCACCGGGCGGACCTGGGGCTCCTGGACGAGGGTGTTTTTGAAGCGCGGGTAGATGACCTCGATGGTGTCGATCTCACCGTCGAGGTAGGCTTTCACCATCAGCTCAACGACAGGCTTTACCTCGGCGAAAGCGAGGCGGTCGGAGACGGTGAAGTCGGCGACGAGGTCGCGTTTGGTGCGGGCGAGGAACTGGCTGCCCTTGCGGCCGACGGCGTAGAACTTGGCCGGGGTCTTCACCTCGAGGACGAGTTTGAAGAGGTTGGCGTTAAGCGGTCCGCAGAGGCCCTTGTCGGTGGTAAGGAGGAGGATGCCGCGGGTCTTGATCTCGCGCTGGGCAAGGAAGGGATGCTGCATCTCGGCGAGACGGGGCGCGAGGTGGGAGAGCATCCGGGCGAGCAGCTGGGCGTAGGGGCGGCCGGAGAGGGCGGCCTGCTGCGCCTTCTTCATCTTGGACGCCGCCACCAACTCCATCGCCTTGGTGATCTGGCGGGTGTTTTTGAAGCGGGGGTAGATGACCTCGATGGTGTCGAACTCACCGTCGAGATAGGCCTTCACCATCAGCTCGACCACGGGCTTTACCTCGGAGAAAGCGAGGCGGTCGGAGACGGTGAAGTCGGCGACGAGATCGCGCTTGGTGCGGGCGAGGAACTGGCTGCCCTTGCGACCGACGGCGTAGAACTTGGCCGGGGTCTTCACCTCGATGACGAGCTTGAAGAGGTTGGCGTTGAGAGGTCCGCAGAGGCCCTTGTCGGTGGTGAGGAGGAGGATGCCGCGGGTCTTGATCTCGCGCTGGGCAAGGAAGGGGTGCTGGACCTCGGCGAGGCGGGGGGCGAGGCGGGCGAGCATGCGCGCCAGAAGCTGGGCGTAGGGGCGGCCGGAGAGGGCGGCCTGCTGCGCCTTCTTCATCTTGGACGCCGCCACCAACTCCATCGCCTTGGTGATCTGGCGGGTGTTTTTGACGGACTTGATCCGGCGGCGGATATCGCGGGTGGAGGCCAT
>CAMCHD010000178.1 GCA_945874545.1 Akkermansia muciniphila
ATGGTGCCGGAGAGGGAGTGGAGCACACCGACCTTGACGGTGTCTTGAGCGCGAACAACCGAGGGGGCGAGGGCGCTGAGCGCGAACGCGCCGAGGCCGATAGTCTGAGCGATTTTTTTGAGCATGATGGGAAAAGAGATTCTTAACTATTTCCTAAACAAAAATTTACCTAACCAGGAAAATCGAAGCGGAGAACAAAAGGCGCTAAAAAACGGGACCGTCCGATTCGGCGCGGTCCCGTTGAATGGTTTACCCCGGGCGATTAGAACTTAAACACGCCCTGGACGGCGTAGAACATGCCCTTCGAGCCGACTTGGACGGAGCTCTGGTCGCTATCGGAATAGGTGAGCTCGCCACGCAGGCTGAAGTTCTCGGTGAGGGTGTAGGTGGGGGCGATCGTGAACTGGGAGCCGGCCTCGTCGTTCAGCACCGCGCTCACCCGACCGGTGACGGAGACCGTCTCGGAAGCGGTATAGGTCGCGAACAGTGCCCAGTAGTCGGTGACGATGGAGGAGCCGAAGGCGTTGTCGGCGTAGCTGTATTCACCGGCGATGGTGAGGGAGTCGCTGACGGCGTAGCTGGCCCAGATGTCGAACACGAATTGGTCCTCGGCGTCGTCGAGGACCTCGAAGCCGACACCGGTGAAGACGGTCAGCTTCTCGATGCCGGTGAAGCTGGCGATGAACTCGTAGCCGAGGCCGTTGGAGAAGTCGCCGTCGCCGCCGATGAACTCCTCGGGCGCGGTGTAGAGCTGGTCGGTGACCGAGGCGCCGACGGCAAAGCCTTCGCCGGCAAAATCGATCTTGCCGCCGGTGTGGTAGGCGGGGATCGGGTTCCACGAATTACCATAGGTGATCGTGGTCATGTTGATCGGATCGAAGGCCTCGTAACCGAGATAGCTCAGAAACTTGCCACCGGTGATGGAAACCGAACCAGCGGTGTAGGTCGCATAGGCGTCGAGGATGCCGGCGGTGTCTTCGCCGTCGCTCTCGTCCACCGGGAAATAAAACACACTGACCTTGCCGGAGAGGTCGTTGTAGTTGCCGGTCACGGCAAACTTGACGGCGTCGTAGTTGCCTTTGCCGGAGTTGAACTGGGAACCGCTGGTGTCGCCGCTGTCGGGATCGGTCAACGTCAGGGCGGCCACGGCGTAGCCGCTGACCGCGAGGTTGTCATTGATCTTCACTTCGGCCTGGGCGGCGGTGGTGACGAGGGCGGCCGAGAGACCGGCGAGTTGGAGTCGGGATTTCATGCTTGGTCGGATGGTTGTTGGGTTTGCTCAAACCGGAGGCCGCCCGCGGGAAGCGGTCGGAGACTGGTTCCAGTCCAGCTAAGCGACGATTATGCCAATCCTGTTAAACCTAGATAAATTTCCCCAAAAATCGTGGTTAACCAGGGTGCATCGTCAGACCCGACAATCGACTGTCGCGATGCGCGGCAAACCCGCGCCGGTCGGCGAAACACATGCCGCAATTTGCAACATCTCAGGGACTAGACGCGGCCAAGCCGCGCGGTCGACCGTCCGGCGGATTTCACCCGCGGAGCTCCCGCGCTGGTGTTTTTTGATCGGCCCCCGGTCTTTCCCGACCGGGGCGGAGCATCCTCAACCCAGGGCGGACAGCAGGCGCTGGAGCTCCGCGGCCTTGGCCCGTTGCTCGGCGAGTTGCCGGCGCGCGCCCTCCAGCACGGCGGGCGGGGCCTTGCTGGTGAAGGCCTCGTTGCTCAGCCGGGCCTCGGTGCCCGCGATGTGTTTGGCCACTTGATCCAGCTCCTTGGACAGCCGGAGGCGCTCGGCGGCCGGGTCGATCTTCACCCCGGTATCGAGGAACAAGGTGCCGAGGGGCGTGACGACCGCCGGCAGGGCGAGTTTTTCCGTGGTCCGGCCGATATCGGCCGCGCCGACCAAACGGGCGAGCTTGGCGGCGTTTTTCTCCAGCGCCAGCCAGTCGGGCTGCGCGGCGAGCACAAAGAACTTCACGTCCCGTTTCTGGGCCACCGCCTGCTCGGTCTTGAGCTGGCGGGCGAGGGACGCGACCTGCTTGAGGAGCTCCACCCGGCCGGCGGCGGCGGGGTCGAGCGGCGTGCCGCGCGCCGCGATGGCGGCGGCGAGAGCCTCGGCGCTTTCGAGGCGATTGTCCTGCACGAATCTTTTGTCGGCGGTGGCGTAGCCGAGCAGGGTCCAGAGTTCCTCGGTGATGAACGGCGCGAAAGGCTCGAAGAGCAGCAGGAACTGGCGGATGACCAAATCCTGCACCGCGAGGGCGTGGTCCTTGGCCCGCGGATCTTGCACGCGGGTCTTGGCGACCTCGACATACCAATCGCAAAAATCGTTCCAGAAAAATGAATACAAGCGCTGGGTGGCCCCGGCGAACTCGAAGTCGGCGAAGCTCTTTTCCAAGGTGCGGGTGGTGTCGAGCAGGGCGGCGAGGATGGCGTGGTCGTCATCGTCGAAGAGCGAGGGGTCGAGGCGTCCGAGGATGGCGGCGAGCGAGGAGTTGTCGCTCATCGCGCCGCTCATCTGGCGGAAACGGCAGGCGTTCCAGAGTTTGTTGCAAAACCCCTTGCCGCTCTCGATGCGGTCCTCGTCGAACTTCACGTCCTGCCCGAGCGGGGCGATCTGGAGCAGGCCGAAGCGCAGGCCGTCGGCGCCGTATTTCTGGATGAGATCGAGCGGGTCGGGCGAGTTGCCGAGGGTCTTGGACATCTTGCGGCCCTGTTTGTCGCGCACGATGCCGTTGAAGTAGACGTGCTTGAAGGGGATGCGCCGCGCGAGTTCCTCGCGCGACAAATCCGAAGGACGAAATCCGAATGACGAAGTCCCAACCCCGGAATCGGGCTTTGCGGTCGAGACACTCGGGTTTCGGGCTTCGTCATTCGGATTTCCGGGTCGGAGTTCACTCCCGGTGAACTCCAACCCGGCCATGATCATACGGGCGACCCAGAAGAAGATGATGTCGGCGCCGGTCGCGAGGGTGGTCGTCGGGTAGAATTGCGAGAAGCCGGCCTTGACCTGCGCCTCGGCGTCGGGCCAGCCCAGGGTGGCGAAGGGCCAGAGCCACGAGGAGGCCCAGGTATCGAGCACGTCGTCCTCCTGGTCCCAGTTTTCCGGGTCGGCCGGGCCTTCGAGCGAAACATGGATCTTTTTCGGGTCGCGCAGATCGGCCTCGGTGAGCTTCTCGCGGTCCACGCCCTTGGCATACCACACCGGGATGCGATGACCCCACCAGAGCTGGCGGGAGATGCACCAGTCCTGGATGTTTTCCAGCCAGTTGAGGTAAACCTTGGACCAGCGTTCGGGGTGCATCTGGATGAGGCCGTCGCGCACGACGGCCTTGGCCTCTTCGACCCGCGGGTAGCGCAGCCACCACTGCTGGGTGAGGCGGGGCTCGATCGGCACGCCGGCGCGCTGGGAGTGGCCGACGTTGTTCTCGTATGGCTTGGCCTCGATGAGCGCGCCGCGCTCCTGGAGGATATCGGCGGCCTTCTTGCGGGCGGCGAAACGTTCCATGCCGGCGAGCTCGGGGCCGGCCAGCTCGTTCATGGTGCCGTCGGCGTTGAGCGCGTCGATGACCGGCAGGCGGTGGCGCTGGCCGATCTCGAAGTCCACCTTGTCGTGGGCGGGCGTCACCTTGAGGGCGCCGGCGGCGAAGGCGGGATCGACCGCCTCGTCGGCGATGATGGGAATCTGGATACGCTCGCCGAGCGGGCGCCAGACGGACTTGCCGACAAGGCGGGTGTAGCGGGCGTCGGCCGGGTGGACGGCGACGGCGACGTCGGCCGCGATGGTCTCGGGGCGGGTCGTCTCCAGGATGAGGTGGGTCAGCGGGATGGGGTTGCCCTCGGCGTCGGTGGTGGTGGACGGCTCGACCAGTTCGTAGCGCAAGCGGAAGATATGGCCCTTGGTCGGGCGCATCTCGACCTCCTCGTCGGAGAGCGCGGTGAGCGAGACCGGGCACCAGTTGACCATGCGTTTGCCCCGGTAGATGTGGCCGCCCTCGAAAAGTTTGGTGAAGGAGGTCAGCACGGCCTTCGAGTAGCCGGGGTCCATGGTGAAATGGGTGCGGTCCCAATCGCAGGAGCAGCCGAGCTCGCGGAGCTGTTTCAGGATGTGGTCGCCCTTTTCGTCGCGCCAGGTCCAGACGCGTTTGAGGAACTCCTCGCGGCCGAGATCGCGGCGGCCCTTGCCCTCGGTTTTTTTGAGGTGTTTTTCCACCATGGTCTGCGTGGCGATGCCGGCGTGGTCGGTGCCGGGGATCCAGCAGGCGGCCTTGCCCTCGAGGCGGGCGCGGCGGATAAGGGCGTCCTGGAGGGTGTTATTGAGCACGTGGCCCATGTGCAGGATGCCGGTGACGTTCGGCGGCGGGATGACGATGGTGTAGGTTTCTTGGCCGGGGGCGGCCCGGCCGGCGAAGCACTTCGCCTCCTGCCAGGCGGCATACCATTTGGTCTCAACGTCACGCGGTTCGTAGCTCTTGGAAATCTCGGGCATGGTCGGAAGGGGCGAAAGGGGCGAGGCAACCGGCGGGGGCGGCGCGACGCAAGCCCCGGCGCCGGCGCTCGACGCGAGTTTCCCGCATTGCGCGGCCGGCGATAAATCCCAGCGTGGCGCTCCACGGCTCCCGTCCGCGCCGTCGCCACGCGCATGCCCAGCACCTCCCCCATCCACGGTCGCATCCAAAAACACGCCCTCGAGCGGCTCGACTTCGCCCCGGGCGCGGCGCGCGCGGAACGACTCGCCGCCTGCAAGACCTTCCTCCGCCTGGAGAGCGCGATGATCCGCATGCGCCACGACGGCGGCGAGTCCGGCGGGGTGGTGGCGCAGGCCCGGGCCGCGATGGTCGACGTGATGCTGTCCCACCTGTTCAAACACGCCCTCGCCAGCTTCGAGCTGGGCCAGGGCAAACTACCCGCCGCCTGCGCCCTGCTCGCGCTCGGCGGTTACGGACGCGGCGAGCTGAGCCCCTTGAGCGACGTCGACATCATGTTTCTTTTCCCGTCCAAGAGCCGGCCGGCCGCCATCCAGCCCCTCCAGCAACACCTGATCGACGAGGTGCTCTACGTGCTCTGGGACTGCGGGCTGAAGGTCGGCCACTCGAGCCGCACGGTCGAAGACGTCTTCGAGGAGGCGAAACGGGACATCCAGACCAAGACCGCCCTGCTGGAGGCCCGCCTGGTCGCCGGCGCCCAACCGCTGTTCGAGGGCTTCGCCGCCGCCTACCGCAGCTACTACACCCAGGAAGGCGCCAAGGGCTACATCCGCGCCCGGCTCGAGGATCAGGCCACCCGGCGGGCAAAATACGGCGATTCCGTATTCCTCCAGGAGCCCGACATCAAGAACGGCGTCGGCGGCCTGCGCGACTACCAGAACACCCTCTGGATGGCCCGGGTAAAACTCGGCCTCGGCTCGATGGACGAGCTGGTCGAGCAGGGCTACCTCAAACGCAACGAGCTGCGCGACTTTCACCGCGCCTACGAATTCCTCCTGCGCGCCCGCAACGAACTGCATTTCCAGAGCAAACGCCCCACCGACCTGCTCGACCTCGAGGCCCAGCCGCGCATCGCCCTCGGCATCGGCTACACCAACCAGGACATCCTCGGTCGGGTCGAGCAGTTCATGCACGATTATTACCGCGCGGCGCAGATCATCTACCGCACGTCCCGGCTGGTCGAAAACCGCCTCGCCCTGACCCTCGACGCGACCGACGACAAAGCCATCTCGTTCCGCGAACTGGTGCGCGCCCATCGCTACGTTAAGTCCAAACGCATCGACGGTTTTGTCCTGCGCGGCGCCGAGCTCATGGCCGAGACGCCGCAGGTGTTCAAAGCCGATCCCGTCCGGCTGGTGCGCGTCTTCCGCCACGCCCAGTCGCTCAACGCCCAGCCCGACTTCGCCCTGCAATCCCTCATCCGCGAGTCCCTGCCGCTGCTCACCCGGCGCGTTTCCGAGGACCTCGACGCGAACATCAGTTTTAAGGCGATCCTCGACGCCGCCGGCAACGTCCACCCCACCCTCGCCCTGATGCACGAACTCGGCGTGCTCGGCCGCTTCATCCCCGAGTTCCAGGGCCTCACCTGCCTCGTGCAGCATGAGTTTTATCACCGCTACACCGCCGACATCCACACCCTCAACGCGGTCCGCGAACTCGACCAGATATTCGCCGGCGCCGACGACGTCGGAAAAAAATACCGCGACGTGCTCCACGAGACCGCCAACCCCACCCTGCTTTACCTGATCCTCCTTCTGCACGACATCGGCAAGGCGAGGGGCATCAAGGGCCACGCCGACTTCGGGGTGGAGATCGCCCGCCCCTTGCTGGCCCGCATGGAAATCAACCCCGCGGAACGGGAGATCGTTACCTTTGTAATAAAATTTCACCTCATCATGGCACGGTTTTGGCAAAAGCGGGATGTCGATGACCCCGCTTCCGCCGCCGCTTTCGCCGAACTCGTCCCCGACGCCGACAAACTGCGCTACCTTTACGTCCACACCTTTTGCGACGCCCGCGGCACCGCGGCCGGCCTGTGGAACAGCTACAAGGACACGCTGCACGGCACGCTTTATCGCGCCACGCTCGAACACCTGACCCACGGCGCCGTCCAAATCGCCGACCGCAACACCGCCCGCATGCAGTCCACCTACCAGGATCTCGTCGCCAAAAAAATCCCCGGCATCAGCGCGGACGAGATCACCGCCCATTTCCACCTGCTGCCCGAACGCTATTTCGTGCACACCGACGCGGATCAGATCGCCCAACACATCCGCATGGTGAACCAGTTGCTCACCTCCATCGCCCAGACCGACGCGGTGGGCAGCCTGCGCCCCGTGATCACCTGGCACGACGACATCAACCGCTCCCTCACCGTGGTCAACGTGGTCACCTGGGACCGCGCAGGTCTTTTCTACAAACTCGCCGGCGCGTTCTCCGTCGCCGGGCTGTCCATCCTGTCGGCCAAGGTGATCTCGCGCAACGACCACATCGCCATCGATACCTTCCACGTGGTCGAGCCGGGTCGCGGCGTCGTTCAATCCGCCAAAGCCCAGGAGATCTTCGCCCGCACCGTCGAGGAGGCCCTCGTGACCAACAAGGACCTTTACCCGGACATCGTGGCCCAGGCCAAAAAGGTCCGCGGTCCACGCTTCGGTCTGGAGAAAAAACCCGCCGACCTCGGCGGCCTGCCCCCCACGGTGGACGTCTACCACGAGCTCTCGATGCAGCGCACCATCGTCGAGGTGCAGGCCCGCGACGAGATCGGCCTGCTGTTTAAACTGGCCAAGCTGATCAGCGACCACGGCTTCGACATCACCTTCGCCCGCATCGGCACCGAGCGGGACGTCGCCATCGACAGCTTTTACATCGAAAACGCCCGCCCGTCCGAAACCGTCCAGACCCCGCGGCTCGAACGCCTGCGCGACGCGATCCACCTCGCCATCAGCCCGCCCGCCCCCGTCGCCGCCACGGGTTGACCCGCCCCGGTCCTCAAACCTCGCGCACCCAGGTGCGGAAGGCGCGCAGCTTCACCGGCGTGCCCAGGGCGAGCAGCTCGTCCCCCGGCTGCAAGCGTTCGCCCGGACCGGGATTGAGGATACGCAGCGCGCCGCGACCGATGCCGGCCAACTGCACGCCGTGCGCCGCGGACGGAGCCAAATCGGCCAGCGTCGCGCCCGCCGCCCGGCTGCCCGCCGGCACCAGGATCGATTCCAGACCGACCGCATCAAAGTCCGACGCCTCCGCCACCGCCACCGCGCCGAGCGCCGCCTTGGCCGCCGCCATCTGCTCCGGCGCGCCGAGCAGGAGCACCTTGTCCCGGGGGAAAAGCGCCTCGCCCGGACCCGGCAGGGAAATCATCCGCCCCTGGCGCTCCACCCCCACCACCGTGCAGCCGAATTTCGAACGCAGGCCGAGCTGCGCCAGGGTCCGGCCCGAACACTCCGCCAGATCCGGCACCACGCAGTCGGAGACGCTCAGGTTCCACTCCTCGTGTTTCCGCCCCGCCCACGGCACCGAGGTCGCGCTCAT
>CAMCHD010000179.1 GCA_945874545.1 Akkermansia muciniphila
AAAGCGTGAAACTACGGAGCCGGCCACGCGAGCGCAGCGGGCGAAAACACCGCGTCGCGGCCCGATGCACCGGGGGAAGGGGAAAACGCTGAAACGCGGAAAGCGGAAAGGCTGAAACGCGGCGGGCCGAAAAATGTGGAATGCGGGAAAGCGGAAAAGCGGAAACGCTGAAACGCTGAAACGCGGAAAGCGGAAAGGGCGACTATGGCGCCTCGAGGGCGGACTGGATGGTGCGGCAGGCGGTGCGCAGGACGTGCAGGCGGGCGTAGCGTTTGTCGTTGGCGGGGATGAGGTGCCAGCGCGCGGCGGGGGCGTCGGTGAGGGCGAGCATGTCTCCGACCGCGATCTCGTAGCCGTTCCACTTGCGGCGGTTGCGCCAGTCCTCGGCGTTGATTTTGTGTTTTTTGAAATTGGTTTCCTCGCGGGCGCGGAAACGGGCGAGCTGTTCCTCGCGGCTGATGTGCAGCCAGAATTTGATCACGATCTGGCCGTGGTCGGTGAGTTCGCGCTCGAAGTCCTTCAGTTCCTGGAAGGCGCGGCGCCACTCGTCGGGCCGGCAAAAGCCCTCCAGGCGCTCGACCAGCACGCGGCCATACCAGCTGCGGTCGAAGATGGCCACCTGGCCGTCGCGGGGGAGGTGGCGCCAGAAACGCCAGAAGTAGTGGTGGGCGTATTCCTCCTCGGTGGGCTTGGCGACGGAGTAGACGCGGTAGTCGCGCACGTCGATGGCGCTGGTGAGACGGCGAATGGCGCCGCCCTTGCCGGCGGCGTCCCAGCCCTCGAACACAAAGGTGATGGCGCGGCCGGCGAGTTTGGCGGCGCGCACGGCGGCGTTGAGGCGGCCGAGCCATTTGTCGCGTTTTTCCTCGTAGGATTCGGCCGAGAGGGACTGGTCGAGGGGCAATTCGAGCAGGCGGCGCAGGCCGGTGGGGCGCAGGGAAACGGGCGCGGGGACGGGGCGGGCGGGCGGGCGGGTGCGGGCCAGCTGGGCGAGGCGGCGGCGGTGCGCGGCGTATTTTTCCAGCAGGAGCTCGCCGACGGCGAGGTTGCGGGCGCGCTCGTCCTCGGCGTCCACGACCACCCAGGGGGCGTGGGGCCGGTGGGTGGCGCCGAGGATGTGCACGGCGGTGCGTTCCAACCGGTCGTAGATGCGGTGGTGGCGCCAGTCCTCCTCGGTCACGCGCCAGGCGGTGTTGGGGTCGGCCTCGAGGGTTTTGAAGCGTTGGCGCTGGGTGGTTTTGTCGAGGTTGAGCCAGATCTTCACCACCAGGGTGTCGTCGTCGACCAGGGCTTTTTCGAAGCGGCGGATGCGTTCGAGGTCGGCGTCGAGGGCGACGAGGTCCTGCTGGCTGCGGGCCTCCTCGGCGAGGGTCTCGGTATACCAGGAGCCGGCGTAGACGCCGAGTTTACCGCGTGGGGGCAGGCTGCGCCAGAAGCGCCAGAGGAAGGGGCGGCGGCGTTCGTCGTCGGTGGGGTCGGTGAAGGAAAAGGTCTCGACCCCGCGTGGGTCGAGCCAGCCGCCGAGGGTGTTCAACACGTCCCCGCGGCCGGCGCCGGCCACGCCCGCGACGATGAGCAGCACGCGGAAGGGTTGTTCCTTCAGCTCGACTTGCAAATCGACCAGGCGTTCGCGCAGGCGGGCGGTGTGGGTGTCGTAGACTTTGCGCGGGATGCGGTCGGCGCCGGCGGTGCGTGCGCCGGGGGAGCGGGGGCGGTTGGCGGAGGGGGCCTTGACCAGGATGGCCCGGGGGCGGCTCGGCTTTTTCGCGGTGGGCATGGGGTGGATCGCGGTGGGTCGGCCCGGGCAGCGAAACGGGGCGAGCGGTCGGGCGAAAGGCTTAATCTCCCGGGCGGGAAAAAAATCCCGCCGCCGGCCGCCTACATTCACCACGGGTGTGTCTGGGATTTAGACCCAACTCATCCTGCGCGCAGACCCGAGAAGAAACTCGCTGGTCCAGCGTTGCCCTCGGCGGCATGGACCGCCGGTCCACCTCCGCCTCGGACGCCTTGGTCGAACGAGTTTCTCCTCGGGCGCACGGCGAGTTCATTTCCCAGACATACGCTGGATTCGGCCGTTGGAACCGCTGATTTCACGGATGGGCACGGATAATACCAAACACCCCAAGCTTTCGGACTTTAACCACGGATGGCACGAATGGGCACGGATCCATACAAAGTCCTTTTTATCCGTGTCATCCGTGATATCCGTGGTCAAAAAATCAGGCTGATGGAGGGTCTAAATACCAAAGGGGCACGGATAAACCAGGCGTTATGAACTTGGAGATAGGCCTCTTGCGGGTGAATCAATTGCCGCGGCACTTTCATCCATAAAAGTCTGGATCCGAGTTATCCGAGCGATCCGCGGTCAATTCGAGCCGCTGAATCCAGGAAAAAACGGATGGGAGTTTCCGCGACTCGTGGCCTGGCCCTGTCGGCAAGCAAGGTGGCTGGTCTGTTTTCAGGGCCCGAGCGCGTCCAGCACGGTGCCCGGGGTGAGCAATTCGGGCAGGATCTTGGGTTCGGGTGCGCCGGGCAGGTAGACGAGGTTAAAGGGCACGGCGGCGCGCTGCCAGCGGGCCAGCTCGGCGGTGATGAGCGGGTCGCGGTTGGTCCAGTCGGCGCGCAGGGTGGCGACCTTGCGGGCGCGGAAGGTGTTCAACACCTCGGCGGAGCCGGGGCCGGAGAACACCGCTTTCTTGTTGGTCTGGCAGGTGAAACACCAGCGGGCGGTGAAATCGACGTAGATGGGGCGGCCCTCGGCGCGCAGGGCGGCGACGCGTTCCGCGCTCCACGGCTCCCAGACGATTTCGTTCGGCGCGTCCGCCCGGGGCCAGCCGGCGACGAGGGCCGCGGCGGCGAGCGCCCACGACAGGCCGAGGGTGATGCGGTTGCCGGTGGTGCGGCGGGCGCCGGGCTGGGTGGCGCGGCCGTAGAGCCAGAGTGCGAAGGCCAGGCCGGTAAGGGCGAGCAGAACCGACAGCAGGCGCTCGGCCGAGAGCTGGCCGGCGAGGATCCAGACCATCAGGCCGACCGTGCCGTAGAGCAGGAAGGCCATGCCCTGCTTAAACGCCTCCATCCACGCGCCGGGGCGGGGCAGGGCGCGGACGGCGGCCGGGTAGGCGGCCAGCACCAGGTAGGGCGTGGACAGGCCGAGGCCGATCGCGGTGAACACCACAAAACCGGTCGCGACCGGCAGGGCGAGGGCGGCGCCGAGCGCGGGCGCGAGGAAGGGCGCGCTGCACGGCGTCGCGACCACGGTGGCCAGCACGCCGGTGAAAAAGGAGCCGCCGAGGCCCTGCTTTTGCTGGAGGTCGCCGCCGATCGCGGTCGCGCCGAGGGCGAATTCAAACACGCCGGACATGTTGAGCGCGAAGGCGAGGAGCACGGCGGCGAGGGCGAAAACAAAGGCCGGTTCCTGAAGCTGAAAGCCCCACCCGAGCTCCTGGCCGCCGGCGCGGAGCACGGCCAGGCCGGCGGCGAGGGTCCAGAACGAGAGCAGCACGCCACTGGTGAACACGAGACCGTGGGCGGTGATTTTTTTCCGGTCCGACCCGGCCTGCTGGACAAAGCCGAGGACCTTGAGGCCCAGCACCGGGAACACGCAGGGCATGAGGTTGAGGATGAGGCCGCCCACGTAGGCGGTGGCGAGGATGGCGGCGAGGGACAGCGCGGTGAGCGGCGCGGCGGAGTCGGCGGGGGCGGCGGAAGCGGCGGAAGGGGAGAGTCGCGCGTCCTGGCTCGCAGGTCGCGCGTCGGCGGAAACGGCGGTCGAGCCGGGGGCCGTGAAGGGGGTGTCGAGGGTGTAGGCGGAGCCGTCGGTGAAGGTCAGCACGCCGGTCAGGCGGGTGGGTTTGGGGTCGGCGTAGTCGGCGACGGTCAGGTCGAGCACGAGGTTCTCGGTCGGGAGGCCGGCGGCGATGCGCGGTTGGGGTTGATCGTAGGCGATGCCGGCGTCCGAGGCGAAAAACCAGGCTTCGCCGGCCAGGGTGGGGGAGGCGCGGGGAGTGAGGACGGAGAGGCGGATGGTTTTACCGCCGGCGAGGGGCGTGGCGGTGATTTCCCAGTCGGGCGGGGGAGGTTGCGGCAGGTTTTGCAGGGCGCGGATGAGGTCGTTGCGGGCCGGGCCGGAGGCGTGCGCGGGCAGGGTGAGGGTGAGCTCGGCCGAGCCGGGCACGCAGACGTCCTTGCACATCAGCCAGTCGGCCTTGGCGCGCAGGGTCACGGGGGTGGTGGGATCGTAACCGGGGGGTGGCGCGAGGGTGACGGGCAGGGTGACGACGCCCTCGTAGCCGTTGCCGGCGAGGTTTTTGGCGGTGTCGTAGACGCGGTGGGGCGCGGGCCAGCGGATGGGGCCGGCGGTCCAGCCGGGGGGGAGTTGCCAGTCGAGGCTGGTGGGGTAGCCGGTGCCGGGTTGCAGCCAGTAGGTGTGCCAGTGGGGTTGGTGGACGAGGCGGAGGCCGACCACGAGCTCGCCGGGCTCGGCCGCCTCGCCGGGGGCGAGGGCGACGAGCGAAGCCTCCACCTGGGCGCGCAGGCCGGAACCGGCCGGCAGGGCGCAGAGCAGCAGCAGGGCGAGGAGACGCAGCGGGCGGGCGAGGACGGGCATGGGGGGAGGGCTTAGGAGCCGGAATCGATATCGATGGGAATCAAAGTTCAGATCTAAGCGCAAAGACGCGAAGGCGCAAAGGTAGATATTAAGACGATGAAAATCAGGATTTTGTGTGTTACTTTGCGGTTTTGCGTCTTCGCGCTTTAAACTCCTGTGATTGAGGAAACGGTGTGCGGAGGGTCGGGGCGAAGGCGAAGGTGGTGGGTAGGTAACTAGGGGAGACCGGAGTGGGCGGCAAAATTCCCCCGGTGGAAAAAAATCGCCCGGCGGCGCTTTTGCGTCGCCGGGCGGGAGGCGGGCCGGGTCTGGTGCGGGGAAACCGCCATCAAACCGCGCGGCGGCGGCGGGTGGCGGCGAGGGCGAGCGTGGCCAGGCCGGCGAGGGCGGCGAAGCTGGACGGCTCGGGGATGGCCGAGGTGGCGTCCACCTGAAAACGATACTCGAAGACGCCCGAGTCGAGGAAAGTTCCACTTTCGTCGGTGAGTTTGAACTGCGCGACATAGGTGCCGAAGGCGGCGGTGGAGTCGGTCCAGAACACCGGAGTGAAAGAAAAGCTGTCGCCGAGGTGGATCTCGTCGCCGACGCCGCTAACAAGATGAAAGCCGGAGGCGTCGCCGACGTTCAACCCGGGGCTAAGCGAAACAAGTTCGAGGTGGACGTCGGCGCCGACGATGGTGGAGGACCAGCGGCCGGAAGAGGAGTTGAGCATGATTTCCTCCGGCGAACCGGCGCCAAAACCGCGCAAGGAGTCGACGTCGGCGATGGTCATGAAGCTGAAGGCGTAACTCGGGGAGCTTTCGGGGAGGAGATTGGTGACGAGTTTGCCGGAGTAGAAGCCGGAGCCGGGGGTCAGGTTGACGGGCGGATTGGTTCCCTCGGGCACGTAGTTGGACGTGCTGATCTCGACGACCGGCGAAGAGACGGACGAGGCGGGATCGTAGCGATACACGCCCTTGCTGTGGTAGTGGTTGTTGCCGGGGGTGTCCACATAGGAGTGGGCGAAGAGGAAGGTGAGGCGGTTGTAGTTGGGATTGGCGAGGCCGGTGAAGGGGCCGGTGGCGATCGTGGTCAATTGGTCGACGCCGACGATGTAGCTCGGGATATCGAGGTCGTGGGCGGAGACGGCGGAAGCCGCGACGAGCAGGGCGGCGGCGGCGAGGCCGGCGCGGGCGTTTTGGCGGAGCGTATTGACGAGTGTATTCATATTTTGGATTTTCCTGACGATTGGTTTTCTTTGGGTTGATTTCGGCTGTCGCCAGGCAAGGCGGTAGCCATCGCCCGGCCGGTGAGGGCCGGGAAAGGGTGGCGGACGGGAGCCGGCTGGGTCTCTTAGGTCAGGGGCTCAGGCGCGGCGGCGGCGGGTGGCGGCGAGGGCGAGCGTGGCCAGGCCGGCGAGGGCGGCGAAGCTGGACGGCTCGGGGATGGCGGTGCCGACCGCGAAGGTGTAGGTCGCAGTGTCGGCGATGGGCAGCGTCTCTCCGACGAGCGTGCCGCTCACGCTGAAGGTCAGTTCATACACGCCAGGCGCGGTAAAGCCCCAGTCGTAGTGGGCGTGGCCACCGGTGGTGAGGCTGAAGGACGTCGGGCCGCCGGAGACCGAGGAAAGCGCCGCCGTCGGCGTGCCAAATCCGTCCGTCTGCCACAGCGAAAAGACGCCGGGACCGGTGACGCCGCCGAGGCTGAAGACGAGGCTGTCGGATTGGAAAGTGCCGTTGGTGATTTCTTCCGATCCCACGCCGAGAAACAAGACCGTCGGGGTCTGGTCGGTGCCGGGGGCGACGAAGAGGGTTTGGCCTTCGAGCGCACCGGTGAAGTCCCAGGCCACGCCGCCCGGACGGGTGATCGTGGAGGAGAGCGGGACAAAGGCGTAGGCCTCGTCCGGGGCGTATTCCAAACCAAGGTCTTCCACGTGCCAGTGGAGCTCGAGCGCGCCGGCGTCGTAGCCGATGCCGAGATCGACGTGGTCGGCGGGAAGCTGGACCTGGGCGTAGGTGAGGGCGGGGATAAAGGCGAGCGCGGTGGCGCCGCCGAGGATGCGGTGGAGTTTGTTCATGCGGTTGGGTGTTTTTTTGCCCGGTGCATCCGGGCAGAAAGGGGAGGCGGCGCGGCGGCCGGGTCACTCGACGTGGCTCAGACCGAGGCGGAAAAACCGGCGGGGGCTGGCGGTCGAAAGGGGCGTGGCGGCGGGGACGGTGACCGGTCCGGCGACGTTTTCGGCGCCGGTGCTGGTCCAGACTTCGGTCCAGGTGGCGAGGTCTGGCGTGGACTCCACCCGGTAGACCAACAAGGGATCGGCGAGCCGGTTAAAGGTGAGCGCGGGGATGGGCCCCGGGGTGGTGGCGGCCAGGGTGAGCGCGGGGGCGGTGTCGTCGTCGTCGCTCGCGCGGGGCGAGGTGCCGAGGGCGTATTCGAGCAGATTGGGCCGGCCGTCGGCGTCGGGGTCGGCCTGCGGCCCACCGATTCCGCGGGTGGCGCGTTCTGCGGCGGTGAAGCGGTCGCCGGATCGGCGCCACTGTTCGTAGAGGGGAAGCACGCTGACGGCGAAATCGACCGCGACATCGCGCGGTGCCACGGGGGTGCCGCCGATCGTGCCTTCCAGCCGGAGCCGGATGCGGTAGTAGCCGGGCTGGCTGAAACCCCAGTTAAAATGAATGTGTTGATTACGACGCAGCCCAAAGACCTGCGGGGCGGTCGTGGCGGGGCGATTGCTGAAGAGCAGGTTGATCGCGCCGCCGGAGCCGGTTTGCCACAGGGCGAAATCCGCGCCGGCCGGGGTCAGGGCCGAAAGGTAGCGCACCCGCACGGCCGGCACGGTCGAGTTGCCGGTGAGTTCCGGCAGGGGATCAAAGGCGTCGAAATCGGTCGTCGGGGCGCCCTCGGCGCCGGCGAGGCCGTAGCCGCCGAAGCCGACCCACGGAATCGTGGCGGGCGGGCTGTTTTGGGGGATCAGCCAGATGGGTTGTCCGCTTTGACCGAGGAAGGGCAGGAGGCCGCCGGCGGTGGGGTAGCGTCCGCCGGTGTCGGGCAGGTGGAACACGGTGTGGTCGGTCGGTTCGTCCACCGTCGCGCCACCGGCGAGAGGGGACACATGATGGGCGTAGAGGCCAAAACCGGCCGCGCGCTCGGGGGTGGCGGTGGCGGCGTAGGCGACGTTGAGGTCGACGTGGGAGGACTCGAGGTAGAGCTGGGCGGAGAGCGGCGAGGCCAGGGCCAGGGCCAGGGCGAGGGCGGGGACGACGCCGGCGACGAGGCGGGCGGGGGAGCGGAGAACACTCACGGGGGGCGAGATCATCGGGGAAGGGCGAAGTTTTCGCCGGC
>CAMCHD010000180.1 GCA_945874545.1 Akkermansia muciniphila
CGGCGGCGGGGTCCCACTCGAAGGGGCGGCCGAGGCGGATGGCGAGGTTGCCCAGGAGGGTGAACTCGGTGAGGTCGGCGGCGTGGTCGATGATGTTGGAGCCGGGCACGGGGCCGCCCTTGATGGCGGTGAGCCATTCGAGGTAGGGGCTGCCCTTGGGGATGCGCGGGATGGTGCGGGCGGGGCGCTTGAAAGACTCCATGCGGGCCTCGGGCAGGAGGCGGGGCGAAGTGCTGTAGTCGCCGGGAGAATACAGGATGCCGGCGTCGCCGACGTAGTAGGTGCCGCTCCCGGGCAGTTTTTCCGCCGGGTCGAGGCCGGGCGGGCGGGCGGGAAGGCGGCCGCCGTCGGACCAGGTGAGCAGGACGGGGGCGAGATCGCCGCGGGCGGGAAACTCCATCACCACGTGGGAGGACTTGGGCGCGCAGATGGCGGTGTTGCCCTCGCTCTCGCCGCGGACCTTGACCGGGCCGCGCAGGTTCAGCACCCAGAAGGGGGCGTCGAGCACGTGGCAGCCCATGTCGCCCATGGCGCCGCAGCCGTAGTCCCAGAAGCCGCGCCAGTTGAAGGGGGCGATATCCTTCACGTAGGGGCGGTGGGGGGCGACGCCGAGCCACAGGTTCCAATCAAGGGTTTCGGGCGGGCGGACGTCGGGGGTGGGCCAGGCGATACCCTGGGGCCAGACGGGGCGGTTGGTCCAGCAGTGGACCTCGCGGACCCGGCCGATGGCACCGGCCTCGATCCACTCTTTGATGAGGCGGCAGCCGTCGAAGGCGTGGCCCTGGTTGCCCATCTGGGTGACGACGCCGGCCCGGGCGGCGGCGGCCTTGAGCAGGCGGGCCTCGCCGATGGTCTGGGTGAGGGGCTTCTGGACGTAGACGTGTTTGCCGCGCTCCATCGCGGCGAGGGCGATGGGGGCGTGCATGTGGTCGGGGGTGGAGATGGTGACGGCGTCGATCTGTTTATCGAGCTGGTCGAGCATGACGCGGTAGTCGCGGAAGCGCGGGACCCGGGGGAAGAGCTGGAAGGTCTGGGCGCCGCGGGCGAAATCGACGTCGCAGAGGGCGACGAGCTCCTCGCCGGAGCAGTTCATGGTGTCCTCGTGGCCCTTGCCGCCGACGCCGACGCAGGCGACGCGGACCTTGCGGCCGCGGACGAGGTGGCGATAGGGGCTGTCGGGCAGGGTCTCGGAACGTATCCAGGGCGCAGATACCAGGGCGGCGCCGGCGATACCGGCGGTTTGAAGGAAACGGCGGCGGGTGGGGAGGGAGGGCATGGGGAAAGGGCTGGGAGTTTAAAAAGCGGAAACGCGGCGAGGGAGGAGTTTAGCCGAAGGTGACGATGGGGACGGAGGTGTGCGACGGGGGCGAGGAGCGGCGGAGGGTGGAAGATAAAAACGGTGGCGGGGTGGCGCCGTGAAGCGGGGGGCCTGGCGGCGGGACTTTGGGTGGGGTGGCCGGGAAAGGGAGATTCAAGCGAACGCGGTTTCGCGCCGTTCCCAAGGGAGATCATGCGGGAATTTGAGATAAAAAAGCATGACCCGCGGGCCGGGCGTGGTGTCTCCGGTCCGCTTGCGGCGCGGCCGCCCGCCTCGGGATGGGGGGCTCGGTAAACTCACTGCGAGAGGAAGGTGGCGACGATCTCCCTGGCCTCGACGGCGTAGGCGGTGCCGCCGCCGACCAGGAGGCCGTGGTCGCCGCCGATCAGCTTGTAGTGAACGACCTGGCCGTCGCGGTAGGTGTATTTCACGAAGGGGGCGGAGTAACCGTTGGCGCCGTTTCCGGGGATGCCGGCGGCATCGGCCAGTTGGGGGCCGGTTTCCCCCATCGCCCGGGCGAAGCGGTGGATGCTTTCCTGGGCGGGCATAAACGTGCCGATCAGGTTGGTGCCGCCGTGGTAGGGGATGGTGGGGTCGACCGTGCCGCCGATGGCGAGGATGCGGCGACGCGGGGCGGGCACGATCGATTGGTCGTAGGCGTTGGTGCCGGATGCATTGAACCAAAAGGCGTTGTCGTGGTGCATCTTCACAAGCATTTGGGAAACCTGGCAGGCCGCGTTTTGAAACGCCGCGCCGTCGAGTTCGATCAGCAGGCGGTTGGTCAGTCCGGCGCCGTTGGAGTTGCCGAAAATCGAGATTTTACCGGCGTCGACGTTGTCGTAGGTTTTGAGGAGGGCGATGAGGTCGCGGATGAAGGCGACGTCTGGGGCTTGGGACTGCTCCCCATCGACGTTCCAGCTGGTCAGGTAGCCATCCGGCGCCACGCGGATGGTGTGGTTGAGGTGGGGATTTAGCGCGCCGATGGTCTGGGCCCCGGTGCCGCGGTTGCCATGGAGCAGGATCACGACCGGGTGTGGTCCGGGACCCGAGGGAACCTGCACGAGGGCGGTGCGGGAATAGCCGGCCGGCTCCTGCGCCCAGGTTTGGTTTATGGCGAGGGTGGTGTTGGCGAGATTGCCGTTGGGCGTGCGCACGGTGACGGCGCGATGGAAAATCTTCGGCACGGTCGGGACGTGCACAAACTCGTCGGTGAACGTGATGGAGCCTCCGGTGCCGGACAAGGTGGCGAGCGGCGTCCAACCGCTCAGATCGGTGGACGACTGGATCTCATAGCTTTCTCCGGCGACGCTCCCGAAGGTGAAAAAGGGATGACCGTCGTCGTCGATCCCGGACGACGTGATCTGAGCCGCGGGGTTGGTGCCGGTGCCCGGCTCTTCGGTGCCGGAGGCGGAGGTGACGGTGAAGAACAGCTGGTTGATGATGAACCGCGAGTTCAAGGCGGTGGCGGTGGTGGGGCCGACCGCGGTGAGTGTCACGCCGCCGAGTTCGGGCACGGTGATCGTATACGGCGATGCGGTGAACGACCCGCCGGTGACGACGGTGCCGTCGAAGAGTGTGTATTCCTTTTGCGCGGTGCCTCCCGAGCGGGTGCCTATACCCGCGATGCGCAGCGTCTGGCCGGGGGCGAGGCCGGTGACGTTGCTCAGGGTGAAAACGAGCGACTCGTCGTCGTCGGGCGAGAGGTTGTTGTGGTTGTCGAGTTCGAAAGCACCGCTACCGCCGGTCACGCCGAGGCCGTCCGGGTGCAGGGACACGGCGAGGTCGGGCGTCGCGACGCTCGTCGCGGTGATGGACAGATCAAATGCGACTCCGGAGCCGAGGGGCGTGCCCGAGACGTGGGCGTTGGCGTCGCCGAGGTTTGTGGTCGTGCCGGTGATCTTGCCGGTGCCGAGCGTGAGGATGGTCTGGCCGGGCAAAAAACTGGTGAGCAGGAAAAAGAGGAGGCTGCGGCGGCAGAGGAGGGGTAAACCGGTCGGCATGATAAAGGTGCGGTTCTGCCTCAGGTGCCCCGGTTATCCGCGGGGAGAAACGGCGTGGTTCGCAAAAAAGCCACCACGCGTGCGGTTCGGCGGAGAAATCCGCGGGCGCGGTGTTGCCCGGGGTGACATGGGGTGGCGGTCGATTCCCGTTTTGATCGCCGCGGCCGAGCGGGTGTAGTGGGCCGCACCCGACGGATACATGGACGGCACATACCCTGGGTGTAGGACGGGGTGAATCAGGACGGGGTTACTCTTTGCGACCTTGGCGGAGGCGGGGAAAGCGCAGCAAGGCATTCAGGCGGCTTGTGCGCAAGCGCGGGTTGGTGCGGCGGAGCCGTGGGAGGCGGGGCTTGCGACGCGGGCCGGCCGGCGCAAGCTGGGACATGCCCAGACCACTTACAACGGAGGAGATCGAACGATCGCTGGCGGGGTTGCCGGGATGGGTGGAGCGGGAGCGGGCCTTGGAAAAAACCTTCTGCTTCGCGAGTTTCCAGGCGGCAATGGGGTTTATGGCGCGGGCGGCGGTCGAGGCGGAGGCGATGGATCACCATCCGGAATGGACCAACACCTATCGCCGCGTTCGGGTGCGGCTGAGCACGCACGACGTTGGTGGTCGGGTGACGGCCTTGGACGTGGAGTTGGCGCGGCGCTTCGAGCGGGTGGCGGGGAAGGGCGCAGAATAGCGGCAGGCCCATGGCGGGCCCGCCGCGCGGTAAGCTCTTTGGCTTGATGTCTCCGCTTACTCGGTTCGGATCCCGGGGCGATGGTAGCTGGGGGGCGCGGGAAAATTCGTTCACCACGTCCTCGATGAGGATCTCATTAGAGTGTTTCAAATGGAGTTGTAGCCAATGGAAACGGAGAATTGCCGCAAAAAGGCGCAAAAGATCCCGTCGCGCATCAAGCGTCACAGGCGCCTATAGGCGCGCGGAAGTGATTCACCGGAGGAAGAGAAATTATGTGACTCTTTGCGGCTATAGCTTCATTTGAAAGGCTCTAGCCGGCCCGTGGATAGCTGATCCGTAGCGCCGGGGGTGAGAAGGTCGGGGCGAGAGCGGTTTCGAGCGCGTGGGCGGCTTCGAGGAGGGGTTTTTCCTGCCAGTGGCGGCCGACCATCATCAGGCCGACGGGCAGGTCTTGGGCGAAGCCGGCGTTGAGCGAAAGCGCGGGGTGCCCGGTGATGTTGAAGGGGGCGGTGTTGAACAGGGGCTCGTTGGCCCGGCGAATCTTGTCCTCGATCGGGAGCGGGGTCGGGGAAAGCGCGGGCGGGAGAAAAGGGATCGTCGGCATGACGAGGAGGTCGAATTCGCCCAGGGCGCGATCGTAGGCGCGGCGCAGGACGCGACCGGCGTTTTGCGCCTTGGCGTAGTGTTGGCCGTGGTAGCGCTGGTGGAGGTGCTGGCCCATGAGCGCGAGAATCTTGGCCGAGGGGTAGATCGCATCGCCGTGTTTACGGCGGCCGGTCGCAAAGGCCTCCATCAGCGAGGTCGGGTAAAATCCTCTCCAGCCCATGACCGCACCCTCCTGGGCAAACATGGTGCGCCAGCCGCCTTCGGTGCCGATCACGATCATGACGTCGAGTCCCCAGCGGTGTTCGGGCAAGGAGATCTCGGTCACGCTGGCGCCCAGTTCCGCCCATTTTTGCGCGGCCGCGCGGACGACGGTGTCGACCGCTTCATCACTCACGCCGGGCCAGGCAAACGCCTCGCGAAGCAGGGCGATTTTGAGCCCTTTGGGTGATGCGCCCAGGTCGGCGGCGTAGGATGCGGGGCGATGGACTTCGCCTTGGCGCGGGTCATCGGGGTCTTTGCCGGCGATGACGTCGAGCATGCGGGCGACGTCCCGGACCGTGCGCGCCATCGGCCCGGTGTGGTCCATGGTGGGCTCGATGGGAAAGATCCCGGTGTAGGGGACGAGGCCGTGGGTGGGTTTCAGGCCCACGGTGCCCGACCAGGCGGCGGGCAGGCGGATGGAGCCGCCTTGGTCGCAGCCGATGGCGAGATCCACCGCGCCGCTCGCGAGGAGGACGCTGCAACCGCTGGACGAGCCGGCGCAGGCGTGGGCGGGGTTGTAAGGGTTGGGAATCGGGCCGGTGGCGGCGGTCTCGCTGATGCCGGAGATGCACAGGTCTTCGCAGACCGCTTTGCCTAGGATGGTGGCGCCGGCATCGAGGAGGCGGCGGACGATGGTGGCGTCGAACTCCGGCACATAGCCTTCGAGGGAACGGCTGCCATTCATCATCGGCACGCCGGCGAGGCAGACGTTGTCCTTCAGCGCGACGCGCATGCCGGCGAGGGGGCCGTGCGGGGCGCCCTTGACCTCGCATTGGTAATACCAGCCGCCGCAGGGGTTGGTTTCGGGAGCGGGCGCATGCGGCGTGCCGCGGGGGTAGGCGATGGCGGGGATGTCCTGCGGCAGACTTTCCACCGTGGTGTAGGCGGGCGCGAAGCCGGCGCAGGCCCGGCTGTAGGCCGCGGCGTCCGCATCGTCCAGTCGTAGAGAAAGCGTGGCGGCGAGCTGCTGGAGCTCGGCGGGGGAGGGAAGTTCAATCGGCATGGGAACGTGCGGGGGCGGCGGAGTAGGGGACAAAGGCTTCGGCCCAAGTCTCGGAAGAGCGGGAGAGCCCGGCGGCGTGGAGGACGGTGGCCGTGTTGCGCCAGCGTTCCGGGCTCATCTGCATGAGCGAGTCGGGCGCGTCGGGCGGCAGAATAAACGGCTTCACGGCGGCGTGGATGCGTCGGAGGTCGGCCTCGGCGAAATCCTTGGAACGCTTCCGGAGGGCGGCGATGGAGGCTTCGGGGGAAGAAAGGGCGAGCTCCCAGCCCCGCCGCGTGGCGCGCAGAAAGGCGGACACGACTTCGGGGCGGCGTTGGAGGGTGTCGGTGGTGACGAAGTAGACGTTTCCGAAGATATCGAGGCCGGATGCCTTGGCGGTGATCGTGTGGGTGGGTATGCCGCGATTGCCGAGGGTGATGGGCTGGTTGGTCAGGTAGCCGGGGAGGACGTCGATCTGCTTCGCGATGAAGGGCGTGGGGTCATACTGGATCGGGACCTCGCTCATCTGGGCGGCATCCAGTTTGAACCTAAATTCCGCAGTTGAGGCGGTGGGCTGACACGGAAGCTGCTGTGCGATAAGTCTATGAACGAAGTATTGAAGGCAAGTGAGCTTCACCCGGCGGGTGAAGCAGGATTCACGTTTCCGACCGCGGGAGGCAGGGTGCGTTTATCGGTGACGCAGGATGCGCTGACGCCGTTCGGCGGCTTGGTGCCGTGGGCGGCTTATACCAGACACATCGGCATCGCCGAGAAGCTCGCGGCGGATTGTCCGGTCAAGCGGACCAGCCCGAACGCGGCGCCGGTGTATGATATCATCCAATCGTTCATGTTGACCGCGCTGACCGACGGCCGGCGCTTCTCGCATGTGGAGCGTTTGCGGGAAGATCCGACCATACCGGAACTTTTCGGCATGGAGTCGGTGGTGGGCGACGACACGGTGCGACGTTTTTTCAAGTCGGTCGATCCGGTGCTCGGAGCGGAGTGGATTGCCCGCAATTTAAAGCCGATGTGGGGGGCGCTGCCCGACCGGATAATCCTGGATTGGGATTCGACCGTGCAGCCAAAATACGGGCACCAAGAGGGGGCCGAGATCGGCTATAATCCGGGCAAGCCAGGGCGACGTTCGTTTCATCCGCTTTTGGGCGTGGTGTCCGGCACTCGCCTGTGCCCGGCGTATCGTTTCCGTTCCGGCGACACGGTGACGGCCACGCAGTGGAAAGAGGCGATGGAGGACGCGCAGCGCTGGCTGGGCGAGCGCCACGTCTGGCTCAATCGCGGCGACCTCGGTCTGGGCCACGACGCGGTCATGAGCTGGCACGAGCAAGGCGCCTCGCGGCCGATGTTTCTGTTCAAACTCAAGCTCACCTCGGGAGTCCGCGCCGCCCTGCACCGGGTGCCCGCCGAGGCGTGGCAGGGGCCGAACGTTCTCGGCGCCTGGCAGGTGGCCGAAGGCCGCCTGACGCTCCACGGCTGGAAACAGGAACGCCGGGTGGTGTTTTCCCGCCAGCTGCAAGGCCTGGTGCCCTCGGAAAAAAGCGGCGAGCTTTGGGACAAAAACAAACATGAGTTCGCGGTGTATGTGACCAGTCTGCCGCTGGAGATAAATGCCTGGCAAATCCTGCAATATTACCGCGAGCGGGCCGACACCGAGAACGTCTTCGACGAACTCAAGAACCAGTGGGGCTTCTCCGGCTTTTGCGCCAAGAGCCGCGCGACCACCGAGCTGGCCGCGCGCCTCCTGCTGATGGTGTATAATCTGTGGGTCTTGTTCGTGCGTTTTATCGTCCCACACAAACACACCGAGGCCAAACGCGGCCGACGATGGTTCCTGCTGATTGCCGCGCGCCTCGTCCAATCCGGTCGCCAAAAAGAAGTCCAAGTCTCCATCCGCGGTGGCTGGGCCGAACAATTACGCGACGGTTACCTCCGGCTTCACGACTGGATACGAACAACTGCGCCGCAGTTGAAAACCGCCATCCCTGTTCCTTCATAAATCACCCGATTCAGCTCACAACCCTCATCAAAATCGCTCTTCAACTGCGGATTTTAGGTTGA
>CAMCHD010000181.1 GCA_945874545.1 Akkermansia muciniphila
CGACGATTTTTTTCGTGCCGGTGCCGAGCTGTTTCGCGTCAGAAACCCGGAGCGAACCGTTGTCCACCCGGACTTCGCCGGTGAAGTCGTTGTCGCCCGTGAGGCTGGCGACGTCGCTGGACGAGGTGCCGTTGATGAGGATTCGTCCGGCTCCGGTGATGTCATTGGAAATGGCGACCGAGCCGGTTCGGTCGAAGCGCAGGGTGGCGTCGCTGGCGATGTCGATCGGGCCGCTGCCGGGCAGGCCGGTGGAACCGTCGTTGCCGAACTGGAGCGTGCCGGCGCTGATGGTGGTGGGGCCGGCGTAGGTGTTGTTTCCAGCGAGGATGAGTGTGCTGGATGTGCCGGTGCGAGTGAGTCCGCCGCTGCCGGAGAGGACTCCGTTGAAGACGAAAGTCGCGCTTCCGGCGGCATCGAAGCGGGTGGTTTGATCGAGGATGATTGGAGTGCCGACATTGTAGCGGAACCCGGTGGTGGAGGCGGAGAGCTGGACCCGGGGCGCGGTGATTCCATTTTTTACCAGGCTCAAGGGTGAGCCGGCCAGATTGACGACGGTGGTCGCCGTGCCGGTTCCGGCGAGTTCAAGCCGGTTTAGTTCCGTGGTTCCGGCCAGGTTGTTCGTCGCGGTGACGGTGGTGGCTCCGAGGCTCTGGCCGGAGAAGAAGCGGAGATCGTTGCCCGGGCTGCTCACGGGCGCGGTGGCGTTCTGCCAGTTGGCGGCGGTGCTCCAGTTGCCTGAAGCGGCGCTGGTCCAGTTCGTGACCACGGCGGGCACCGAAAAGGCGATGGTCCCCGTGTTGCCGGTCGCTCCGTCGCCATCGGTGGCGCTGAAGGAAAACGACTGGAGGCCGATGAAGCCGGGCGTCGGCGCGAAGCGGGCGGTGAAGCCGTCGGGTTGCAGCGCGACGCTGCCGCCAACTGCGGTGCCGAGAGAAAAGGCGAGCTGGCCGGCGGGGGTCCAGTCGTCGGTGACGTGGGCGCGCAGATCGACATCCACGGGTGCGCCGCCGGCAGATTCCGCGCTGCCGATTTTCGCGACGGGAGCTTCGTTTTGGTCTTCGGTCAGGTTCCAGGTATTCAGCGGGGTGATGAGCGGTGTCGTGACCGGAGGTTCTTCGCCGGGTGCGAGCGGGACGAACCAGACCGCGAGGGTGGTGTTGGTGACGCCGGTGAGTTCGATTGCGAGCTTGCGGAAGCCACTGTTGGATCCGTTTTCGGCCGGTGCGGGCGAAGCGGGAAGCGGTTGCGCGGTGCGATTGGTCCAGAGACCGTCGCCGCTGACGATTTTTCCCCAGAGCCGCTCGCCGCCGCTTTGCAGGATCACGGAGCTTCGGTCGGCGGAGATGGTGGTGGAGAAACTGGACGGGAAGTGGGCGAACCACCAGCAAGTCGCGGGAGTGGGATTCACGATCTCATCCTGGACGAGCACGTGTTTGCGTTGGTTAAACAGCTGGATGCCACGCTGCACCTTCGTCACGCCGGTGATGTTGTTGGTCAGATCCCAGACGGCGAAACTGCGTTGGCCCTTCGGAGCGGATTGAAACGCGATCAACGGGGCGGACGGCGCGTTCCAGATGCGGTCCGGCATATTGGTCGGATTGACGATGAGGCAATTGTGGCCTTCGGCACGGTTGCGGTAGTAGTCCCAGCGATCCGCGCCGTTCGGATTGGGCGTGGTGGTGTTGTAACCCGGCACGTCGTAGCTGCCGCTCTTCAGATCGACGAACCAGTTTACGCCGCGGGCGGAGAGCTGGAACGTGCCGCTTTGCAGCATGCCGTGGGACATGAACGTGCCGCCCATGCCGCCGACAAAGGTGGCTTTCGAGTCGGTCCAGTTTTCGCGGAAGGTGGCGACGTTCTGGAAGAGCTGCCTGACGCTGTCGGTGGGGCCGACGAAGGCGGTGTCGGGATTCATGTCCGCCTGGGCGGGGGAAATGGTGGTTTCCGGCAGCAGCAGCGCGTTCCAAGTGCTATTCCCCGCCAGCCTGCTGAAATCGTAAACTTCCGGTGCGTTGTAGCGCCGTCCCCACCAGTTCCCCCAGCCCATGGTGTTGTTGCTGGCCGTGCCGACATCGGAAAAGGTGAAACGCTGGCGGGTGTTGCTGGCGATGGTCAGAGGCTCGCGCCGTGCGGTGAAAAAGCCCGGCATGCGGCCGACGGAGAAAGTGGAGCCGAGGGCGGTCTCCATCGCGTGCATGGCCGGCGCAAGACCGTTCTTGGCAAAGATTCCGTAGTCGGTGCCCTCCAGCCATACGCCCGCGTTCGGTTCCCACTGATTGATTTTTTGCAGAAGCTGCGAGACCGCCTTATTGAGGTTACTTTCGGCCTTTGATTCGTTGCCGAGGCCGACGGCAAGCGTGGTCATGATGAAGCCGCTGTCGTTCAGGATGCCGATGTTGTTGCTGTAGGCATTGGCCTGGGAATTGAGGCCGCTGTTGATGAGAAAATTCAGCAGGGCCGTGCGGCGGGTCTCGTCCCAGTAGGGATAGAGCCAATCGTAGGCGACGGCGAAATCCCGGAGCGTAGTACCTTTCCATTTGTCGGTGAATCCGGCGTTGGTGCCGTTTGCGATCGTCGTGGCCATTTTGCTCCAGACTTTTTCCGGGTATTTCGAGTCGCCGGTGAGCCACCAGGCCGTCGCCATGCGGTAGTATTCGTTGCCGTAGTGCTCCACGCTGTTCGCGACGTCGGTGTTGGCCGTGGAAACCACCCACTGCGCCCGCGACTTCGCCTGCGATGCCACCGGGCTTTGGTATTGCTGCTTCAGCCAGAGGAACCTCTCACGGGTGGCACCCAGTCGGGGCTGCTCGGTGGCGAGAGTGTTCAACCAGTTTGAAGTGCTCGGCGTGGGAAGCTCGGTGCCTGGCTGCATGAGTGCGCTGCCGGGGATCACGCTGAAGGATGCATCGCCCGGCTTTTTCCAGGCTACGCTCCAGTGGTCCGCGCCCGTGGATTCCTTGTGGAAAAGCTCCACATAGTAAACCCGCCCGGCGACCAGCGTGATGGAGGCCGACTGCTGCGTGGCGTGGGTGGTCCAATTCCGGAAGGGCGTCGCCGTCGCGGTGCTGGCGATGAGTACTTTGTTCGCGCTGGTGGCGTCGGTGCTGAGAGATAACTGCACGACCTCATCACCACTGACGGCGAAGGTGTAAGTGCCGGTCGCCGGGGGGCGGATGAAACCGGTGACCCGGGTGCCGAAGTCGTCCTCCCAGTTTTGGGCAAGGCACTCGAAGGAGGTGAGAAATTCCCGCGAGGCAGGTTTGTAGGGGTAATTTGGATGCGACGTGATCGAGGCGATGTCGGTGCCGGGAATGCCCGTCCAGACTTCGCGCATCAAGGCACCGCCGTTGGGGATTTCTGTCGTGGTATAGAGACGGTTCGAGGGGACCACCTGCCGCGCCTGGGAGTCGGATTCCCATTCGAGTTTCGCGGCGGCGGAGCCGGTGACCTCGGCGTATTCGACGCGGATGTTCACCTTGTGGCCGGCCTTGAGGCGGATGCGGCCCCGCATGGCGGCTCCGTTTTGATAGTAACTCCGGCCGACGATGTATTGATCGTCGATCCAGAGGCGGGCGTAGTTGTCGGCGGCGAGGTGAAAGGTATAAACCTCGTTGTATTCCGCTTCGATTTGACCGGTCCAAATGACTGAAAAAGTGTCGCCGCTGGTCAACGCGGTGCCGGACGGAATGGAAGAGCCCCAGTTGAAATTGATGGTCGCGTCGGTGCGGGTGGTCTTGAGCGTGCCGAAGGTGTCGGTGTCGTAGTATTTCCCGGTGAGGCCGGTGCCGGTCTGGGCTCCGCACGCCACGACAAAGAGCGACAATAGAATGACTAATTTGATGAACAGGCGCATGGGAGTGAGGGGGGCTGTTGAGGGACGTTGGGGGAAGAGGCGGTATGCGTGCGGTGTTTGCAGAACCCACCTAGGGGTTCTTGGTGATGCGAAGGCGGCCAAAGAAACGGTCGCCGGGGACGCTGGTTTTGGGCAGGGTGATGGTGACCGTTTGGAAACCCTCGGTCACCTCGCCGAGCGAGACCTGCGCGGCAGTCGGCGCGGTGACGCTGAGCGGAGTCCACGTGGAAAGATCGAGGCTGTATTCGAACGTCTGGCTCGTGTCGGTCGCGGCTTCGGAGCGACGGGAGAAGGAGAAGACGTAGTTTTCTGCGTCCACGGTGAGCGCCGGCAGGCGGCCGGCGGCGTCGGGAACGGTGGGATTTCCGTTCAGGACATACTCTTGGAGGTTGCTTACTCCGTCGCCATCCGGGTCGCCGCCGACGGTGACGTCGGTAAGTTCTGGATACAAGCTCAGCCAGGCGGCGTAGCCGGTGGCCGGCGCGGTGACGGTGAGCTGTAGCTCGTTGCCTACGACGGACACGCTGCCGGGTATGCCGTTGAGGTTAACCACGTCCGGAGCGCCGATGATGCCTCCGGTGGCGGTGGCGAGCACGTAAGCGCCGGGGGCGGGCGGTGTGCTCGCGCTCAGGTCGATCACGTTACCGGCTTCGAGCACGAGCGTGCCGGCGATCGGGCGGGCGGTCTGCTCGCCTGTGGCGGCGGCGATGGCGAAGGCCTGGCGTCCGCCGGAGCGGACGGTCACGCTGCCGCCGAGGCTGCCCGTGCCCGTGAGCGTCGCGCCGTTAAGTACCTGCACCGCGCTGTTGGCGAGTGAACCGGTGACAGCCAGCGTGCCAGCCTCGACAGCGGTCGCTCCGGTGTAGGTGTTGGCACCCGAGAGGGTGAGCGTGCCGTTTCCTTGTTTGGCGAGGGTGGCGGTGGTGGCCCCGGCAAAGTCAACCAGCGGCTGCGCGAGGGTGATGTCAAAACCGGCGGTATCGATCTTCGCGCCGCCGTCCTTGATCAGCGCGCTGGTTTGCGGGTTGGCGGGCCAGAAGGTCGTGCTGGAGGCGCGGGGCAGGAGGGTGCCGCCGTTGAAGATGAAGGTGCCGAAGGTGTCGGACGCCAGGTCCTGAGTGATCGCGTTTAGGGCCAGGGTGCCGGCGTTGAGGTGGTATTCGCCCCGGCGAGGCGAGGCGTTGGTCGCGGTGGTGCGGGCGAGGGTGAGATTGCCGGTGACGGTGACCGCGCCACCGTTTTGGAGCACACGCCCGGCGGCCCAGCGGCCGGTCGCGGGCGCGCCGGTGAGATTCAACGCGCCGGTGGAGAAGGTGGCGTTTGCCCCGACCGTGAGCGTGCTCCAGACATTGTCGGAGGCGGCCTGGTTGGAGACGACGGTGGTGCCGGAAATGGCCAGGGTGCCGCCACTGAGGTTAAGCTCGCCGGCTCCGTGGCTCGTGTAACCATTGTTCAGGGTGAGCGCGGTGGCGAGGATGGTCCCGGCGCTTTGGTTGAGGATGGTGTTGCCGCTGCCATCGTTGCCGTTGCCGACGATGACGGAGCCGAAGCGGCTGGTCAGTGCGCTGTCGTAGTGAAGCGTGACGGGGCCGTTGGCGGAAGTGTTACTGCCGAGGGTGAGCGTGCCACCGGCCGGCGGTGCGATGCTTCCGCCTGCGGCGATGGTCATCGTGCCTTTGGTCAGGGTGACGTTGCCGGTGCCGGTGCCTGGCCCGGAGATGCGGAGTGCGCCGCCGTTGATCGTGAGAGTGCCCTTCAGCTCGTGCGGGCCGGAGAGTTCCAGCGTGCCGTTCGAGGACTTGGTGAGCGCGCCGGTGCCGGAAAGCGCACCGCTCAGGAGCAACGGCACGGTGTGGTTGCCTTGCACCGTGGTCGCGCCGGCGAAATCCAAGGGCGCGGCGATCTCGTAAGCCGGGCCACCGTTGGCGATGTCGAGCACGCCGCCGCTCGAAAACTGAAGCGCCCCGCCGGTAAGTCGCGCGGTGCCGGGGCCCGCGCCGCTGAGCGTCAGGCGCTGCAAGATGAACGGGGTGCCGAGATTGTTGTTCGCCTCGACTGTTCCGGACACGGAGAGGCCGGTGAAGAGCTCCACTTTCGTGAGCGGGTGGGAGCCTGGAAGGGCGGTGGGCGTCCAGTGTTCCGCTTCGCTCCAGTTTCCGTTCGTCGGCTTGGACCAAATGAAACTCGGGACGGAGGAAGAGGAGGTCGGATCGGTGGCGGCGAGAAACTCGGCCGCGTTATTTGCGCCGTCTTGGTCGGGGTCGGCGGCGGGGGCGACTACGGTCGGATCGCTCACACCCGGCCAATGGAGCTCCTGCCACTCGCCGTAGCCGGGCGGCAGGCTCGCCACTTCGACGGCGAGATCGCGCCACACTTCACCCGCGGAGTTGGAAGCTTTCAGGCGGAGGACGTAGGAGCCTGCTTGAGCGAAGATCACACCGGTGGTCGGATCGGTCGCTTGGGAAAAGGCGGGCGCGGCCGGCCCAGAGATTTGCTCCCAGTGAAGGGAGGTTTGGTTGGTAACGACGCCGGCGAGCCGGCAAAGGAAAAGCGCGGCCGCCTCAGGCGGAGGGCCGGGATCGAGCGAGGGTAGCGCGTTGGGCGGCAGTTCCCCGTCCGAGGGAGGGCCAACATCGACGATCAAGTCTGCGCTACGGGCGAGCCCGAGTGCGGAATTGGTCGCGGTGCAACGCAGGGCGTAGCGTCCGGGAGCGGAGAAAGTCACTGCGGTCTCGGCGGCGGCGGGATCGCCGAAAGTGACGGTGCCCTCAGCGCCCTCGTCCGCCGGGAAGGAAGTCCAAGCGAAGGTGAGCGGTCCCGTGCCGGTGGCGGCGGCCGCGATGCGGAGCGTTGACTCCGGATTGGGGAGGAGGGCCGGGTTGGCCGTCGGGGAGAGGAACGCGACCACCGGCTCGTCAATGAGCGGGAAACCGGGCAGCGGGGTCCAAACCAAGTTCACGCCGGTGGCGGTGTGTTGGAGGGAAAACAATCCGTAGGTGGCGGCGGGGTGACCGGCGGAGTCTGCTGAAACGGTGCCGAGCTGGAAGAAGCCGGTGAGCGATGCGCCGCCGGCCACGGGCCAGGTGCGGGGCGAACGCCAGAAGCTAAGAAGGAAATTCGCGGAGCTGCCGGGGCGGTTGAGCACGAGGTCGATCTTTGCGCCGTTGGTGACGCTGAGGGTTCCAGCCGCGACCGCCTGGTCGGCGACGAGTGAGTTTGCTGCGATTTCCCACTGTAGTTTCGAGGCGGAACCGAAGGACAAGGTGCTGCCAAAGTTCAGCGTGCCGATGGCATCGCCGGGCGCGAGGGTGCCGGTGATGGTGGTGGCGGCGGTGAGCGAGCCGCGACCGGCGAGGACCGCCCCGGAGGCGACGGTGACATTTCCCGATGCGTGGCTGCCGTTGATGACGAGTTTCCCGCCACTGACTACGGTGGTGCTGGAGATGGAATTGTTGCCATTAAGGATCCAAGTGCCGGCGTCGTTTTTCGAGAAGCCGGAGATCGTGTTCGCGCCGGTGCCGTCGATGAAATCACCATTGATGATGCCGAGGCCAGCGCCGCGGAGGTCGAGGGCGCGGCCGGTGAAATCCGAGGTGACGGTGCCGCCGATGGTGAGCGAACCAGTGGCGACGGTCAGGCGGGTGCCGCCAGCGCCGGACGAAATCGTGAGATTGCCAGCGATTTCATTATCGCCCGCTTCGTTAAGGATGGCTCCGTTCGGGTTGCTGGTGACGAGGGAAAACTCTGGTGGGAAAATCACCGGCGCGGCCGAGCCATCGAGCCGGAGGAGCGCGGCGGTGCTGGCGACGACGATTTTTTTCGTGCCGGTGCCGAGCTGTTTCGCGTCAGAAACCCGGAGCGAACCGTTGTCCACCCGGACTTCGCCGGTGAAGTCGTTGTCGCCCGT
>CAMCHD010000182.1 GCA_945874545.1 Akkermansia muciniphila
TCACCGCTACAAACGACACCAGCAGGATCGGCCACATGATCCAGCCTCCGTGCACAAATAGCTCCATCGGGGACTGGCCCATCACAAAGGCTAAGGGAAGATTCAGTTGCATAAGTTTGGTTTAGGTTGGAAAGGGAAAACGGGTTCGGCTGGAAAAGGTAAGCAATGAGCCTGCCAAGTCAGAGAGAAGGCGGGCGAAGAAGGAGACCGAAGAGGTTTTGACGATTTGGCATGAATAAAAGTTCTCGGTCACAGGAACTTCACATGGCGAGCGATTAATGACACCGGAAGGCGATAATTGAGTTGTGAAAAACAAACACGACTCGAGCCGGAGAAGTCTCGTAGGGTTACTAAAAATCGAATTTCTTTCTATACAACAATTACTTATGGAATAAGACTGGGCGAAATTAGCGGAGAAAGCTGGGATAATCGCTCGATGACTCGCGGATTTTTCGGAGCGATTCGTTGCAGATCTCGATAAAGCTGAGCCCCCTCCTGATATCTTTCCTGCAGAATTATTGTATCCGCATAATCTAAGGCTGCTTCCAGATTCCGCGGCGATAGCTTCACCAATTGGCCAAGTATCTTTTCGGCCTGGGCAAATTGTTCGGTGAGCATCAAACAACGCCCAAACATCTGGAGCGCCTCGGTGTCGTCCGGACGAAAACCCAAGAAAGTCTCCAAATAGGGCATGGCCTCTTGGTGGCGCTTAAGATCGAAAAGCAGTTTCGCGCTATTGAAATGAGCAAGTTGGTTTTTCGGCGCTAGAACGGCGGCGCGGCGGTAAAAATCCAAGGCGACGTCTATCTTTTTCACATCGACGTAGGCCGAGCCCATGAGGGCCATCAGCTGCGCGGTATGCTCATCGGCCACAAAGGGCTCGCTCCCCTGGTGGTTCTGCCCAAGGCGATGGACGAACTCGGGCAGAGCACGCACCGCTTCCTCGTCGCGACCGTGCTTGATCAGAACGTAAAGCAAGTTGGCATAACCTCGCGGCCCCCCGGGTAATTTCGCCGTAACATCTTTCCAGATAGTTTCTTCAGTAGCATAGTCGCGAACCCGAAGGTGGCTGGCCGTTGCTGCGGAAACCGCCAGAAGGGCAAGCAACAGAGGGGTTCGGGCTCCAAGCAAACGATAGGCCGCGAACCCAAGAATCGTGACTATCGCCGCGCTAGGCAAATACATGCGTTGTTCACCCATTGTCTGGGTAATCACCGGAACAAAACTCGACGATGGGGCGAGCACCGCGAATACCAAGGCGGCGGCGAAGCCAAGGCGGGGGCGTCTCACCAGTGCGTAAAAGGCCCCGATAAGAGCGCCGATCACCAGCACGCCCTGCCACCAGACCTCACGCCAGTCTTCGATGATTGGCGTGCCGTAATCGTAAATCAACGGCGCTGGCCAGACACAAAGACGTGCATACAGCACAAGGGCATCGCATTGCGTGAGAAGATAATGCCACGAACTCACCCCCAGCCCCAGCCCGGCCGTGTTGTTTCGCTGGCCGCTAGTGCTCATGGACCACCACAAAACAAACCAGGTGGCGAAGAGCATCAGGTAGTAGAACCAACTTTCCCGGAGCGCTTTCGGGAAACTACCGGCCAGGAAGGCCCGATCAAAAAAAAGGGCCAGCACGGGCAAGCCGATCGCCACTTCCTTGCTCCCCATCGCGAGCGCACAACTCCCGACACCAAGCCCCAACCACAAACGGCGGCGGCCTGCGGACTGATGGGCACGTAACTGACAGTAAAGGGTTAGGAGGATAAAGAGCGCGGCGAACAACTCCGTGCGCTGCTGCACCACCGTCACGCTGATGGTCAACAGCGGATGGACGCACCAAAGCGCGGCCAAGCTAAGCGCGAGTGGCTCCGCCTGCGATTCCTTCACCAGACCCGGCAAGAGGCGAAAAACCCGACGCAATAAGGCCCAAAAAACCAAGGTCACTCCGAGGTGAGCCAAAACATTTCCCACATGATACCCCACGGGATTTAATCCATGAAGGGCATAATTCACCGCGAAACTGAGGTTAACCACGGGCCGGCCGGCGGCACCCGCGGTGGCGGCATCCGCCATCAGCACGCCTGGCCAGTTTCCCAGATCCCGAATGCTTTGGTTTCGGACAATGGCGAACTCATCATCAAAAATGAACGGAACGCCCAGACTGCCGGCATAAGCCCCGGCGATTAGAGTTAACAGCACCCATGGCCCAAAACGATGGCAAAGGCGGTCGAGGCGAGAAGAGTCGCTGGAGGCCATCACGAATTCAGACATCGAGGACAAAATCGGGCAAAAAAGCCCGGTCCCCGAAAGAGGACCGGGCCAAGGCAAGCGCGGCGCGAGACGTTAGGGGGCGAGAGACGGGCTGAACTGTTCCGCGACGGCCGGACGGGAGCCCGAAGCCGCCCGCGTCCATGTCCAAATTCCACTCGAGTCCTCATCGGCGAAGTAAGCACCCTCGGAGGCCTCAAGACGCAGACCTCCCGCAAACAGGCCGGTGGTCTTGGAATACGGCCGGAAGGCGATGACATACCCTGCGTCCACATCCGACGCGAACGAACCGGTCAGACGAACACCATCGGGCAGCGTCCCGCGGAACTGGAGCGAAGCGCGAGAGTTGATCGTCACCGCCGCCGTCATGTCAGCCGAGTCACTCAGCGACTCCAAAGCCAACGCGTAGGAGCCCGCCCAAGGCGCCGATTTGGTCGCAAGCCGGGCAATACCAAGGCCGGAACCCGTCACCGCCGCATCCGCTCCGATCCGGCGGCGGACGACGAGCTGACCGCTCGCGGCGTCGAGTTCGAGCTCTAGGACGATAGGGGCAAGCGACCCGCGACGGATGGTAACCGTCGCCTGACCTTGATCGGGCAAGGTCGGGAAAGCAAAGGCGCCCCGCCACGAATACAACTTTCCATCCTCGTGTCGAAGCTTGCCGGTGAAAGCTCCTCGCGATGCGACCTGAAGCGAGACCGCGCCGACCGGCAAATCGCTCTCAGGGGCAAGCAGCAGGGCGTCATAATCGCCGGCCACCGTGATACGCAAGGTGGCAACCAATCGGGTTCCCAGCAGCCGATTGCCCACGCCGAAAATACGAAGGACATAGGAACCGGAGTCCGCGAACGAGGCCGATTCGATGAACAAACTCGTGCCGCTGGCCCCGGGAATAACCTTGCCGTTGCGATACCAGACATACCGCAAATCAGGCGAGACCTCCGCTTCGGTCGAACCCAGACTGAGGGTGCTGCCCGGCACAAATACGGCCGGCACGCTCGGCCGTGCAAAAGAAACCGGCTGCGCGACGCGGACGACGGCGACGGCGCTCGTCTCGGTGGCAAATTCGTTGGTCACCTTCACGGTATAAGAACCGGCGCTAGTCGCGCTTGCGTTCGAAATAACCAAGGAGGCGTCCGTGGCATCGTCGATGATTTCCCCATTCTTGAGCCACTGATAGGTGGGCGCCGGACGGCCCGTCGCGGTGACCTGGAGGGTGAGAGTCTCGCCAACCGCGATCAGCCCGCCGTCGGGCTGGTCCGTGATCATCGCAGATCGGCCGACGGACAAGGTGCTGGTGCCGGAGGTGGCGCTACCCGCCGCATTGGTGGCCCGCACGGAATAGGCTCCCTCATCGGTCTCGGTGACATTCGCCACCGTCAAAGTGGCACCGGAAGAGCCGGTGATGTTACCGACGTCGGCGAGTTCGACGCCATTGCGCAGCCACCGGAGAGACGGAGCCGGATCCCCCGAGGCGCCAGCGGTGAAGGTCACCGTGGTGCCGGCAAGCACCGAGCGCACTTCGGGGCCCGGGCCACTCACGATCATCGGCGGTGTCTGCACCACCAGAGCGGCCTCACGCTCCACCGATCCGGCGGAATTCGAAACCACGACCCGATAGACGCCGGCGCGCAGGACGGTAAGATTGGAAAGCGTAAGAATGCTGGTCGCGGAGCCCGTGATCCCATCTCCATCAGTCAGCGGCGAATCACCGAAAAACCATTGATAGGCAGGAGCCGGAGCACCGGAGGCCACGACCACAAAGTCAACCGAGGCCCCCACCACCGAAACCACATCGACCGGCGCGGTCGAGACCGAAGGAGCCACCTCATCCACCGTCACGGTCAAGGCGGCAGTCGCGGACTCGATGGTCGACACCACGTTCGACACGACCGCGCGATACAAACCTTCGTCGGCCGCGGTTACGGCGGAGAGCGTAAGCGTCGAGCTGGAGGATCCGCTGATATTGCCGCCGTCCGAAAGATCAACCCCGCCACGCTGCCAGCGGAACGAGGGAGCAGGCGATCCGGAGGCCACCACCGTGAAGCTCACGGTTTGCCCGGGATTGGCGGACTGCGGCGCCGGATCCTGCGAAATGGAAGGGGCTTGGCGAACATCCAAGGTAGCGGAGGACGAGTCGGCGGTCGTGCCGTTGGCCGAACGCACGGTGACGCGGTAGGCGTCAGCATCGGCCAAGGTGACCGAGTTGATCGTGTAAGAGGCGGCGGTAGCGCCGGGAATGGGGGTGCTACCCTTAAACCACTGGAAAGTAGGGGATACCGCGCCAGTCACTTCCACGCTGAACGTGGCGGATTGCCCGACCAGACGCACGAGACTTTCGGGGGGAACTGAGATTGTGGGTGGGGTGCCGAGTTGTCCGTTCACCTGCACGTTGTCGAAGCTGACCGAACCGGAAACGAGACGGCCCTCAATCACGCCATTACCGTAAAAGGCCGCCGGTAATTCGGCTTCATAAACGCCGAAAGAACCTGCTTGAATCTCGGAGGTGGAGAACACCTCGCCGTTAAACAACCACTCCACCGTGGCGGTCCCACCATTGCCCCGGGCCGCATAGGTGAAGTCGGAGGTGGAAGCGTTCGCATAACCCTCAGTGCCGTTGACTTTTACCGACCACAGCGTATCGGTGACGTTAAAGGTAAGCATCATCCCGGCGGAGTCCGTGAGGTGCATATTCTTGCCATCGAGCGTGGTGCTGTTGGTCGTGTTCAACGTGCCGAAGGTGTCAGCGCGAACATCAAAGGCGTTGGTGATGTCGAAATTGGCATAGGACCAAGAACCGAAAGTCGTGTCGACGTAGCCGGTGGCTCCGGTCTGGATAGTGATCACACCATCGACTTCCTCCAAAACCGGATCAAACGAACCGCGAAACGTGGCCGCGATAAAATCGGTTGGTTCGCCGGTGCTGCCGTCGACAGAAGGCAGACCTTCGCCAATAAATTGGCTAAACGTCCAGCCGGCCAGAGTCGTGTCGGCGGCGCTCAGGGAAAGCGTCGAGCCCAGGAGGGCGGAAAGAGTGAGGAGCTTGGGACGAAACATGGTGGGAGACTAGAAGCCTACGAGACGCGCACCGGGTGTGGGCAAACGGCAGGGGTGAAATCCAGGTTACGAAACCTTACAAAAAAAACGCCGACGGCCCGGGTGGCGCCGTCGGCGTGAGAATCGACCAGTTTTGCTAAATTAAGCGCGGCGGCGACGGGAGCCAGCGAACGCGAGGCCAGCAAGACCAGCGAGCGCGGCAAAACTAGACGCTTCCGGGATGGCGGAGGCGGCGCCGTTGATTTGAACGTTGTCGAACGAAACAGAGCCGGCGGTGAGACGGCCTTCAAGCACGCCGGAGCCGTAAAACTCGGTGGGGAGTTCGGCGGAATAAATCGCAAAAGAACCGGCAGCGATGTTCTGGGTGGCAAAAACGGTGCCGCCAACCAGCCATTCGACGGTGGCCACGCCACCATTGCCGCGGGCCGCGTAAGTGAAGTCGGCGACGCTGGCGTTTTCATAGCCGGCGGTAGCGGCCGTGATGCTCCAAAGCGTGTTCTTGAGGTTGAAGGTAAGCATCATACCGGCGGAGTCGGTGAGGTGCATGTTCTTGCCATCAAGCGTGGTGCCGTTGAGCGCATTGACGCCGCCAAAAGTATCGGCGCGGACATCAGAAGCATTGTTGATATCGAAGTTAGCGTAATTCCAAGAGCCAAAGGACGTGTCGACATAACCGGAAGCACCGGTATTGATCGTGATGGTGCCATCGACGTCATCAAGCACGGGATCATAAGCACCACGGAAGGTGGCGGCAATGAAGTTGGAGGACTCACCGGTGCCGCCATCGACCGAAGGCAAACCTTCGCCGATAAATTGGCTGAAGGTCCAGCCGGCCAAGGTGGTGTCGGCCGCGAAAGCGGAAGTGGAGAGCGCCAGAGCGGCGGTGAGAAGGGTGACAGAGTGTTTCATGGTGTGAGGAAGGCTAATTGGTGTGATGGTGCGGGGCGAGGTGTGGCAACCGCTGCTGCGTTACAATTGGGAAACAAAACTAGGCAAGATAACGCCGCCGGCGCTTTTAGCACCGGCGGCGAGGAGAACTAACCGGGGCGTGATTTAGGCGCGACGGCGACGGGATCCGGCAAACGCGAGACCGGCGAGACCGGCCAGGGCCGCGAAGCTCGAGGCTTCGGGAATGGCGGTGCCGTTGATCTGCACGTTGTCGAACTTGACCGCTCCAGAGGTCAGGCGACCTTGGATAACTCCAGTGCTGTAAAACGCGGCGCCTTGGTTGGCGAAGTCGACGCCATAGGCGGCGTAGGGAACATCGTCAGGACCAGGAGCAACCACGGTGGTGGTGGCGAAGACATTACCGTTATAAAGCCACTCAATGGTCGCACCGGTCGTGGTGGTCGCCGCGAAGGTGAAATCATTGTTGGCCCCGGCCACATTCGTGAAGCCGGTGGTGTCCGCTACCGTGATGGTCCAGAGGGTGTTGAGCCGATTGAAGCCCAAAACCTTGCTGGCGGAGTCAGTCAAATGCATCTGCTTGCCATCAAGCGTGGTGCTGTTGACCGTATTCAGGCTGCCGAGCTCGTCGGCGCGAACGTCGGATGCGTTGTTGGTGTTGAAATTCGCAAACGACCAAGAGCCGAAGCTGGTGTCAGTATAACCCGTGCCGCCGTTGTTGATAACTGTATAGCCGTCCACAAGGTCGCTAACGGGATTGAAGTTACCGCGATAGGTGGGGACGATAAAGGTCGTCGAATCACCGGTGCTGCCATCGACGGAGGGGTAGCCTTCGCCGATGAATTGGCTGAAGGACCAGCCGGCCAAGGTAGTCTGGGCCTGGGCGCCGACCGAAACAATCAGCGCCAGCAGAGCGGCAGACAAATGTTTGATATTCATAGAATTAGGTAGTTAAACCCTAAATAAGCCGAATTAGTCGGCGAGGATGTTGCGGGTGTTGAGCGCAGTCCAACCGGTGGTCCAGAGGCCGGGGGCGGTGCGATCGAAGGCGCCCTTGTAGTTGGTGGCAACCAACGGAGCAGGAACGTAGGCTTGGTCTTGGGCGGAGCCGTAAAGAACCGAGCTTGCGGTGGCCTTCGGGCGGGGGTTGATACCGTCGGTGGTCGTGTGGCTGGGGGAGCTGGTCAAGCCGGCGAACATGGCGTCGAGCGTGGCGCTATTCCGGTTCAGAGTGGCGGGATAGAGTGTCGAGCCGACGGCAACGGTGGACAAGGTGCCGGTGGTGAAGGTGCCGGTGGCAACGCCAACGTTCGACAGGGTCACACCGTTGGCGGTGAACGCGGTGTAGCCGGTGGTGAAACCAACCACAGCATTGTTGCGGATCTGGAACAGGCCGTCACCGAAGTTGGTGCGAGCGGAGGGCTCGCTCTCGTTGTTGCCGGTGGTCGA
>CAMCHD010000183.1 GCA_945874545.1 Akkermansia muciniphila
AAGGTCTGCGAATACCTGCGGAAATTCACCTTTCTCGACCGGGCCGAAATCGAGCTGCTCGAGGCCGCCCACGCCGCCAACCCGGGCGCGCGCGAAGCCCACAAGGCGCTGGCCCGGGAGGTCACCCGGCTGGTGCACGGCCAGGCCGCCCTGGACGCGGCGCTCAAAGCCAGCGCCATTCTCTTCGGCGCGGAGATCGGCGACACCACCGAGGCGACCTTCCTGGATGTCGCCGGCGAGATCCCGACCGTGGAATTGGCGGGCGAGCGCCTGGCCGAACCCGGCCTGCCCCTCGTCGAGGCGCTGGTGCTCGCCGCCTTGGAAACCTCCAAGGGCAACGCCCGCAAAAGCATCGAGGCCGGGGGCATCTACGTGAACAATCAAAAGACCGACCCGACCCAGACCGCCCGCGCCTTGGGCCAGACCGATTTGCTCTTCGGCCGCTATGTGCTGCTGCGCAAAGGCAAGAAGTCCTACGCGGTTTTGAGCGTGATATAAGCGCGAGCCGGTAAGACCGGAAGACGGCTAACGAATCGACCGAAAATCTCGTTCGACCCCAAATTAGCGCTCCCTTCGTGGGCGCTGGCGTGATTTGCTGCCCGTTCATGTCCTCCGCCACAGCCCGCGCCCACTCCGATCCCCCTTTCTCCGTCACCCTGTTTGTGGCCACCGTCGCGGCCAGTTTGGGCGGGATGTTTCTCCTGCTCGCGTGGTTGTTTCCCGCCGTCTGGCGTGCGCAGTGGACCACCTCGGTGACGGCCTTTCTCGCCGTGTTTGTCTTCATTCATGCCCTGGCCGGGCTCATGGAGTATTTTTTCCACCGTTATGTGCTTCACGCGCCGCTTTTTGGGATTTTTTCCTTTTTCTACAAACAGCACACCCTGCATCACGCGCTGACCCGCATCGTGCACCGCCCCTCCGCCATCACCGGGGAGAGTTTGCCGGTGCTGGTCGAGGTCGAGAACCGCTACCCGATCGTCGAGGATCATCAGCACGAGTCCTCGTTTTTCCCGTGGTATACGTTGATCGGGTTCTCCGTGCTTTTTTTGCCGGTGCTGGTCCTCGGGCATCTGCTTTTCCCCTCGGCTCCTTGGTTTTTGGCCGGGTGGAGCGCCCTGACCTTCTCCCTGCTGCTTTATGAGCTGGTGCATGCGATCGAGCACTGGCCGGAGCATCGTTGGCATGCGCTCATCGCCCGGCCACGCACCGGCGGTTTTTGGCGCAAGGCCTACGCCTTCCACCTCCGCCACCACGCCGACATCCGTTGCAACGAGGGTATATCCGGCGTGTTTGGCGTGCCGGTTTTCGACTTTATTTTCGGCACCTATGTCGACCCCACGACCCTCTACCGCCACGGCGGCAAGGCCTCTCTCACCGAGTTCCACAGCCCGGTGCCTCGCTCGGCCCTGATCCGTTGGCTGGACCGGCTTTCGGATGAGGCGGTGAAGCGTCGCCGCGGCCGCCGGGCCGGCGCCTGAGCCCGTCCGGCCCCACGTGCCCGCCGGCGGGCGTGGCCCGGTTCAGTTGTTGGAAACGTCTTCGTCCGCGAGGTCGCCCTGCAGGGAGCGGCGGAGTTTCAGCGCGTCCACCTCGGCTTGGGCCCAGCGGTTCAAGAGCGCGAGGCGATCGCGCACGTTGAGGGTTTCGAGCAAGCGCTGCTTCAGGCGCGCGTCTTCGCAAAGATTAAAGGCGGTCAGGTCGGTGAAAACCTCCGGGTCGTCGATCGAACGCAGAAACTTGGTCAATTCGGTGGAGCCGTCGCCGCTCAGGCGAAACCGGGTGCTGATCAGGCGGGACAGGCGGGCGCGCTGGCGGGCGTTTTCCGCGTCGCTCGCCCCAGGGTCGCTGGGCAGGGCGCGAATCCGCACCCGGCGGTAGGGGGTCTCGCTCACGATGTCGATAAACTCCACGCGGGTAATGCCTTGCAGGAGGAGATTGGAGGTGCCGTCCTCCTGTTCCTGACTGGCCCGCACTATGCCCAGGGTGGCGATGCGGTAGGGCGGTTCAAACGCGCTCGCCATGCGTTTCACATCCAGACCGGCCACCGCGAAGAGGCGATGGGTGTCCAGGGCGTCCCGCAACATGGCCCGGTAACGCGGCTCAAAAATGCGCAAGGGCAGCAAGGCCTGCGGAAAAAGAGTCACGTTCGGCAGCGTCATGACCGCGACCTCGTCCGGCAGAGTGAGCTCGAGTTCCATGGCCAAAACCTGAGCAAGGTTCACGCCGGGCGCAACCCAGGTGAAGGCTCAATCAAGGTGGGACAGGCTGGCGCACCGGGCGGGACAGCGCCCGCCGACTTTGTGCTAGATCGGCGCATCCAGGTGGGCGCCCGGAGGCCGGGAGTTGGCTCGCTGAATTTATTATGAATTACCCTTCAATAGTATACGGGAATCACAGTGGGGCCTGCATCCCGTCTGCTTAGGTGGTGGCATATGGCCCACTACATTCTCGGCATCGACCTCGGCACCACCAACTCCTGCATGTCCGTCATGGAAGGCGGCGAGCCGGTCGTCATTCCCAACGCGGAAGGCGCACGCACCACGCCCTCCATCGTCGCTTTCTCCAAAAACGGCGAGCGCCTCGTCGGCCAGGCCGCCAAGCGCCAGGCCGTCACCAACCCGAAGAACACCATCTTCTCCGCCAAGCGCCTCATCGGTCGCAAGTTCACCGAGGTGAGCGAAGAAGCCAAAAACCTCCCCTACAAGGTCGTGGCCGGCAAAAACGGCGACGCCTACATCGAGGTCCAGGTCGGCGACAAAGCCGAGCAGTTCGCGCCCCAGCAGATCGCCGCCTTCGTCCTCGGCAAACTCAAGGCCGACGCCGAAGCCTACCTCGGCTCCAAGATCACCGACGCCGTGATCACCGTGCCGGCCTATTTCAACGACGCCCAGCGCCAGGCCACCAAGGACGCCGGCAAGATCGCCGGCCTCGAGGTGAAGCGCATCATCAACGAGCCCACCGCCGCCTCGCTCGCCTACGGTCTCGACAAAAAGAAGGATGAGAAGATCGCCGTGTTCGACCTCGGCGGCGGCACCTTCGACGTCTCCGTGCTGGAGATCGGCGACGGCGTGTTCGAGGTGAAGGCCACCAACGGCGACACCCACCTCGGCGGCGACAATTGGGACGAGGCCCTGATCAACTGGCTCGTCGACTCCTTCAAGGCCGAGAATCAGATCGACCTGCGCAAGGACCCGATGGCCCTCCAGCGCCTGAAGGAAGAGGCCGAGAAGGCCAAGATCGCCCTCTCCTCCGCCCAGAGCTACGACATCAACCTGCCCTTCATCACGGCCGACGCCTCCGGCCCGAAGCATCTCAACCTCTCCCTCTCCCGCGCCAAGATGGAGCAGATCTGCGACTCCCTCTTCGAGCGCTGCATCGCCCCGTTCAAGAGCTGTCTGAAGGACGCCGACCTCACCTCCGCCAACATCGACGAGCTCGTGCTGGTCGGCGGAATGACCCGCATGCCCAAGGTGGTCGAGATCGCCAACAAGCTCGCCGGCAAGACCCCCCATCAGGGCGTCAACCCCGACGAGGTCGTCGCCATCGGCGCGGCCATCCAAGGCGGCGTGCTGAAGGGCGACGTAAAGGACGTCCTCCTCCTCGACGTCACCCCGCTCACCCTCGGCATCGAGACCGCCGGCGGCGTGTCCACCGCGATGATCAATCGCAACACCACCATCCCGACGAAGAAGTCGCAGGTGTTCTCCACCTACTCGGACAACCAGCCCGGCGTGGAGATCGTCGTCCTCCAAGGCGAGCGCCCCATGAGCCGCGACAACAAGAAGCTGGGTAACTTCAAACTCGACGGCATCCCGCCCGCCCCGCGCGGCACCCCGCAGATCGAGGTCACCTTCGACATCGACGCCAACGGCATCCTGAACGTCACCGCCAAGGACCTCGGCACCGGCAAGGACCAGAAGATCACCATCCAAGGTTCCTCCGGCCTCTCCAAGGAAGAGGTCGAGAAGATGACCCGCGAGGCCGAGCTCAACGCCGAGGCCGACAAGAAGCGCAAGGAGGAGGTCGAGACCAAGAACTCGCTCGATTCCACCATCTACGGCCTGGAAAAAACCCTCAAGGACTCCGGCGAAAAACTCCCCGCCGAGATCAAGTCGAAGTTCGAGACCGCCCTCGGCGCCGCCAAGAAGGACCTCGAGACCGGCGACCTCGACAAGATGAAGGCCGCCCTGGAGAACCTCCAGAAGATCGGTTCCGAACTTTACGCCGCCGCCCAGGCCGCCGGCGCCGCGCCCGGCGCGGATGCAGGTCCCGAGGCCGCCGCCGGAGCCTCCGCCGCGTCCGGCAAGAAGGCCGAGAAAAAGGCCGACGTGGTCGACGCCGATTTCGAGGTCGTGGACGACGACCAGAAAAAGGCCTGAGTCCTCGCCCGCCCTTTCGGTGGGCCTCCCCTTTCGCCCGGTTGGAGCGGCTACGTGCCGCCTTTCCGGGCGTCGTTAAAAACGAAAACCAACCAAGCTCCCGTAACGTAAAACCCAAAAAACAAACATCATGGCCAAAGTTAAAATCAAGCCCATCGGCGATCGCGTGCTCGTGAAGCACATCGAGGAAAAAGAACAAGTCCGCGGCGGGATCATCATCCCCGACTCCGCCAAGGAGAAGCCGCAGGAGGCCGAAGTGATCGCCCTCGGCACCGGCAAGAAGGACGAGAACGGCAAGGTCACCCCCTTCGAGGTGAAGGTCGGCGACAAGGTTCTCATCAGCAAATACGGCGGCACCGAAGTGAAGATCGAAGGCGAGAAGTTCACCCTCGTCCGCGAAGACGACATCCTCGGCGTCGTCGCCTAAGCCCCCAGCATCCAGCCCTTAAACTTAAACTCTAAACTTAATCTAAAATCATGGCCGCCAAACAACTCCTCTTCGACGAAGCCGCCCGCCAAAAAATTCTCCGCGGCGTCGAGCTGCTCGCCAAAGCCGTCAAGGTCACCCTCGGGCCCAAGGGCCGCAACGTCGTTATCGACAAGAAATTCGGCTCTCCCGCCGTCACCAAGGACGGCGTGACCGTCGCCAAGGAAATCGAGCTCGCCGATCCCTACGAGAACATCGGCGCCCAGCTGGTGAAGGAAGTCGCTTCCAAGACCAACGACGCCGCCGGTGACGGCACCACCACCGCCACCGTGCTCGCCGAGGCTGTCTACAAGGAAGGTCTCAAGCACGTCACCGCCGGTGCCAACCCGATCTACCTGAAGCGCGGCATCGACAAGGCCGTCGAGGCCGCCGTCACCGAGCTCGCCCGCATCTCCAAGAAGGTCAACGACACCGAGGAGATCCGCCAGGTCGCCACCGTCTCGGCCAACTGGGACACCACCATCGGCGACATCATTGCCGAGGCCATGGACAAGGTCGGCAAGGACGGCACCATCACGGTCGAGGAGAACAAGTCCATCGAGACCACCCTCGACGTCGTCGAAGGCATGCAGTTCGACAAGGGCTACCTCTCCGCCTACTTCTCCACCAACCAGGAGAGCCAGGAAGCCATCCTCGAGGACGCCTACATCCTCATCCACGAGAAGAAGATCTCCAACCTCCAGGAGTTCCTTCCCATCCTCCAGGCCGCCGCCAAGACCGGCAAGCCCCTCCTCATCATCGCCGAAGAGGTCGAGGGCGAGGCCCTCGCCGCCCTCGTGGTCAACAAGATCCGCGGCACGCTCAACGTGTGCGCGGTCAAGGCCCCCGGCTTTGGTGATCGCCGCAAGGCCATCCTCGAAGACATCGCCGTCCTCACCGGCGGCCGTCTCCTCTCCGAGGACCTCGGCATCAAGCTTGAGAACGTCCAGGTCTCCGACCTCGGCCGCGCCAAGCGCATCGTGGTCGACAAGGAAAACACCACCATCATCGAGGGCGCCGGCAAGGGCTCCGATATCCAGGGCCGCGTGAAGCAGATCCGCCGCCAGATCGACGAGACCACCAGCGACTACGACAAGGAGAAGCTCCAGGAGCGCCTCGCCAAGCTTGCCGGCGGCGTCGCCGTGATCAACGTCGGTGCCACCACCGAGTCCGAGATGAAGGAAAAGAAGCAGCGCGTGGAAGACGCCCTGCACGCCACCCGCGCCGCCGTGGCCGAGGGCATCGTGTCCGGCGGTGGTGTCGCCCTCCTGCGCACCGCCAAGGCCGTGGACGCCGCCATCGCCGCCCTCGAGGGCGACGAGAAGCTCGGCGCCCAGATCATCCGTCGCACCGTCGAGGCCCCGCTGAAGCAGCTCTGCTTCAACGCCGGCGTCGAGGGCGCGGTCGTCGTCCAGGCCGTCCTCGCCTCCAAGGGCGCCAACGGCTACAACGTCGCCACCGGCGTCTACGAAGACCTCGTGAAGGCCGGCGTCGTCGATCCCACCAAGGTGGTTCGCACCGCGCTCCAGAACGCCGCGTCGATCGCGGGTCTGTTGCTCACCACCGAGTGCATCATCACCGATGCGCCCGACAAGGACAAGGCTCCCGCCGGCGGCGGCGGCCATGGCGGCGGCGGCGGCATGGGCGGCATGGACTACTGAGTCCGACTCGCCCGTTCGCCTCTTCCGGCAACCAAACCAACCAACCAAACCAGGACCGGCGCACCGCAAGGTGCGCCGGTTTTTTTGTGCCCGGATGGCTCAACTTGTGGCCACCCCCTGCGCGCCTGGCGCATGTTTCGGGGCTCAGATCTCCTGACGCCGGAGGAATCAGGATGAGCCGGGCAGGCCATTATGGAGTGCGGCGGCACGACGCCGCTTTGGACGGCGCGCCTCGGTGCGTCGCCCATTTCCCCTGCGCCGAGGCGCAGGGGTGAAAGCGGAGCCGAGGCTCCGCACTCCATATCAAATCACCAGCTTGGTCTCAGCCCACTTCCTCGCTTGCCACCCCATTTGCAACGTCGATGCGCAGTCGCGCTACCAGGCCAAAACACCCTCTCGCATCCAAAAAGCAACCTCTCGCATGAATGAAATTGCTGCAAACCGCCCCCAAACGGCCTCGCGCAGCAAAAAAATGACGTCGCACGGCAAAAAAACGACCTCGCACACCACCCAAACGATCCCACACCGACCAAAATCGGCCCCGCACGCCGCCAAAATGACTGTTCGCACCACCTAAACGCCTTCGCGCACTTCCAAAATGACTCCGCACCGCGCCCAAACGATCCCGTGCGCGGAGCAAACGGCCGCTCTTGCCGCCCCTGCCACCCTCGTTACCCAAAAGTTACGTTGTTTTACTCATCCACGTCGAGGCCTCGGTTGACCCGAAATACTCGCTCAAGCATTCACCAAGCCGGCCCTGAATCCAACCCAACTCAGCCCCCACAAACGCCATGAATGATCGTATCACCAAGCCGCCGCTGCCGCAAGAAGTGTCCAACACGACCGAGTCGTTGGTGATGGGCAGCACGTCCACGATGAATTTCACGATGACGCGCGGCGTGAAGTATTGCCCGAAGTCGCCACGGAAGAACGATCCCATGAAGGTCTCGAAAGCCCGTCCTTTGCTGTCGAGGTCGGTCTCGGAGAGGTGGGCCGACAAATCAAGCGCGGCGAGGCGCGAACGGAAACTCGCAATCAGGTTTCCTCAAAGACGAGCCGCGCACTTTCCTGCTCCGCCAATTCGAGCTTCGTCGCGTTCGGTTTCACTCGGTTTCCAGTGCTCGCGAATCGGTTTGAACAAGCGCTCCGTAACC
>CAMCHD010000184.1 GCA_945874545.1 Akkermansia muciniphila
CGGGCTTTCTCGAGGGTGGCGAAGGGGGCGGCGAGCGAACCGTTGGCGGAGTCCGAGCCGACCGGAGCCGGGGCGACGTGGTAGGTGAGGGCGCTGGCGGGCATCGGTAAACGCACCCGCAGGGCCCACTGCCGGAGGGCGGTGGAGCCGTCGGCGTAGGTCTCCAGCAGTCGCAGCCAATGGCGGCCGACCGCCTTCGTCGCGGGGGTGTAGGCGAAGGTGGCGGCGCCCTCCCCCACCGCCTCGCCGTCGAGCGTCCAGGCACGACCCACCGCGGAGCCGGAAGCGCTGAAGACCTGGGTGGCTCCGGCGTCGATCACCAGGGCTTGAGTTCGGTTAGGGGGAGTAACCTCGATCAAAAAGGACTGGGTGACAAAGCCGGTCGAATTCAGCACCCGCACGGTATACGTGCCGGAATCGGCGGAGTTGACGTTCAACAGGGTCAAGGTGCTCGAGGTCGCGGCGGGCAGAAGCACCCCGTCCTTACGCCACTCGTAGGTCAGCGGCTGAGCGCTTTCAGCGGTGACTCCGAGCACCACCGCATCGCCCTCCACCACGTGGCCGGGAGCGGACGTGCCCGTGATGGCCGGGGGCGTGACCGGGGCGTATTCGCCCAGGAGCACGGCACCGTTCACGGCGGAGACCACGAAACTGTGCTGGCCGTCGGCGGAAAAGACCCGCGTGCCGAAGGCGGCATTGGCGAAAGCGCCGGAGATGCCGCCGCCGGACGATACGATCGTGAAAGCATCGGCGTCGGCCGGGACAAAACCCGGGAGCACATCGACCACCAGATCGCCCCCCAGCGTGACGGCGCCGGACACCATCAATTGGTCATGGGTGCCGGAGCCCGGGGCGTGTTGGAAAGCCGTCGCCGGGTTGGTGCCGCCGAGATCGATCGCAAGCGCGGCGCCGGGGACGGATGCGGAATAATCGCCGGTGATGGAGGTGAGCCCGGCGGTGCCAAGGTCGCCGGGGGCGAGGGTGCCGCCGCGATTGACCAGAGTGCCGAGGGAAGTGGGGGCGGCGGTCTGATTCGAAGCAATGGTGGCGGCGGGGGCGTGGGAGAGATTGGTGGCGTTGACGCCGCCGGCGGCGAGGATGCCGCCGAGGAAATTGAAGTTGCTCACACCACCGGCGGAAACGACACCCTGCACGGAACCGGCGACGAGGAGTTTGCCGCCGGCGAGGGTGTAAGCGGCGGCGTTGGCGGCGGCCTGGGAGCCGATGGAGAGGTTGGTGGTGGTGTTCGCGTTGGCGACGCCGGTGAACACGTGCGAACCGGTGGTGACGCCCACGCGCACGAGGCCGGCGGACTGGTTGATCAGGGCGGTGGTGTTGGCGACGCCGCCGAGCACGAGCGCGGCGCCGTTGACGCCGGTGGGCAGGGTGCCGACGCCCTTGGCGACGTCCACGGTGCCGCCGGTGACATTCATCGTAACAGTGCCGGTGGGCGTGGCGGCCCCGTGGACGCCGAGGCCGAGGTAGCCGGAGTTGACCACGGTGTTGCCGCCGCCGGTGATGGCGAGGGTGCCGCCGGAGATGTTGATCGTGGTGCCCACCGCGCCGTTGATCTGGCCGAGGTAACGTCCGCCACCCGTCGCGAGTATCCCGCCGGAGACGTTCAAGGTGCCGGAGAACGCGCCGGTGTTGTTCGAGCCGAGATCGTTGGTGCGCCACTCGCCGGAGACGACATCCAGCACGCCCGTGTTGGAAACGCGGATACCCGAGCTGGCGGAATTGTAGATGGTGTTGACGCTGGAGGTTGAGCCGATGGCGGAGCCGAGGCGGAGGCGCTGGTTCACCTGCACGGCACCCGCGCTACCGAGAGTGGCATAAATCGCGACGGAGCGGCCCGACGCGGGATCGAGCACCAGTTGCCCGGTGTTGGTTCCGCCGCCGACGATAAGCTGGCCGGCGAGGGTGGAGGCGGTGGAGGTGCCGGCGGAGACGGAACCGTTGATCTGGAGACTTCCGCCGGCCCCGACCTGCCAGGTCTGGGTGGCGCCGACGGCGAGGTTGGCCGAAATGGTATTGGTCCCGCTGGTCTGGCCGGCGGTGGTCAGGCCGCCGGAGCCGAGCGAAAGCGTGAGATCGGCGGCGGCGGCGGAGAGCGTCCAGCCACCGGCGGGCGTGGTGAATGAAGCGCCGTTGACGCTGCGCGAGACGGAGAGGCGCGGTTGGTCGGCGGCCACGACGCCGGAAAACACGCCGAGATCGGTCGCGAGGTCGTTGGCAGGGAGCGCGGACCAATTGGCGGCGGACTCGAAATCGACGCCGGCGGAGCCGGACCAGGTGCGCGAGGCGGCGGACAACGACGACGCGGCGACCAGGGCGGCTAGCGTGGAATGCAGGCGGGCGAAGCGGTTCATGGCGAAGTGACGCGAAGGCGAAGGAAACGAGAGGTGGAAGTGGACGAAAGGGAAACGGTGTCGACGACGGTGACGGTGTCGCCGACGGCGCCGGGATTGGTGGCGAGGACGGACCAGTTCCCGGGCGCGGCGAGGTCGGCCGCGGCTTCAACGATGTAGGACACGTCTGGCCGTGAACGGACAAACGTGAGTTGAAGTTTAAGGTTGGAAGTCGAAGGAATCGGAAAGGCGACCGAGGACGCATTCGTCGGGATGGTGCCGAGGGCGTATTCGAGCAGGTTGGGTGCGCCGTCGTGGTCGGGGTCGGCGAGATCGGCGGCGTCACCCGTGGCGCTGGCGGTGCCGAAGGCGGCGTGGCGCCAGGCCTGGAGCGGAGTAACGAACGACGTGACGGTGGTAACGCTGGCGAAAGCCGACAACCCGGCGGCGTTGAGGGCGGACACGCGATAATCGTAGCCGGTGGCGGCGTCGGCGTTGAGGTCGACGAAAGTGGTGCTGTTGGCGGCGAGCGAGCCGGTCAGCAGGGTCCAGGAGGCGAAGCCGGCGGGGCTCCGCTCCACACGGTAGGACGTTTCGGTCGCGGCGGCGTCGGTCCAGGCCAAGGTGACCTGAAACGGGCCGGGCGTGGCGGAAAGACCGGTGGGCGCGGCCGGCGTGGTGCCGGTGCGGGCGGCGAAGGAAACGGGCGACCAACGGCCGGTGCCGCCGTCGGAGCCGAGCGCGGCGACGCGGTAGTAGTAGGCGTTGGTCGAGGACGCGGTGGCGTCGGTGTAGCTCGCGAGAGTGTTGGCCAGCGTGGTCGCGGCGGGCAGGTCGGCGAAGACGTCGTCGGGGCCGGCGGCGCGCTGGATACGGTAACCCATCGCGCCGGGCGTGCGGGTCCAGGCGACGAGGCGCTGGCCGTTTGCGGGCGCGGTCACGGCGAGAGTGGGTGGAGCGGCCTGGAGGCCGGCGGCGGCGACAAGGCGGATCTCGTCCACCACGGCGTCGCCGACCGGTTGGCCGGAGACGATGGCGTCGTTGGTCAGGACGAGGCGGTAGTCACCGGCGGGCAGAGCGTTGACCAGGGACGTCTCGACCTCCGACCAGAAGCCTTGAAGGATGACCGGGATATTCTCGGCGAAAGGCGTTGACGCGTCGGCGCTGGTCAGCACGACGCCCGGGTAGGTGGTGACGAGGCTGGCGGCGGGGCGGTTGAAGGTGAGTTGGAAGCCCACCGAACTCAGCGCGAGGCGCACATCCTCGCCGCGAAAGGCCTTGGTGCGTCCGGCGAAGTCCGGGGCGGCAACATCGCCCCAAAAGGTTTTGTCGTTCGCGGCGAGGGCCATCGGATGGGTGCCGGGGTGCTGCCAGGTGGCTAGGGTCTTGACCGTGCCGTCGGCGGCGACGAGTTCGGTGCGGTGAGGTTCGCCGTAGTTCCAATAGAGGTGAAACCCGGGTTGGGTGGCGGGAGTGCCGCTGGCGGAGGCGGCGACGACATGCAGGCCGATGCGCTGGTTCTGCCCGGCGGTGGTGGCGAGGCGGGAACGCAGACGGGCGTCGATCAGCGCGCCGTGGACATTTTTCCAGGCGAAGGCATCGGCGGCGCGGGCGGCGGCACCGTCACCGGAGAGCTGTAGGACGCCGTGGGTGGAGGAGTTGAACGTGTAGGTGGTTTCGGATACAGATCCGGCGATCGCGGCGAATCCGGCGCCGGCGACGATTTTGCCGGGCTGGACGTTGGCCCCGAGGACGCCGTTCTCGAAGCGATCCCAGATGACATCGACGAGGGGGTGATGGAGAAAATGCACGGCGTCGGTGAAGTTGGCGCCCACCTCGTCGGAATGGCCGCCGGGACGGACGAGGCCGCGGACGGTGTTGCCGTGGTTCAGGTGGCCGTAGCGGTAGATCGCAAGGTTTTCGGCGCGGCGAAAGTCGCCGTATTGGGTCATGATGGCGGTCCGAAAATACGGCGGCAGCACCACCGACGGATCGGCGGCGTTGGTGCTCATGTATTCGTAGTCGGCGTCGGCGTTGGTGCTGTTGGTCCCGGCGCATTCCCAACCCGGGATGATGCCGGGCAGGCTGGAGCCGACCCGCCCGATGAAGCCGCGGAAAAAATCGCTGCGCAGGTAGGCGAGATCGCTGGCGGTGCGAGAACCGCCCGAGAGCCCGGAGGCGAAGATGCGGGCCCGGTCTATCGCGGGGTAAAGTTCGGTGAGCCGGTAGGCGCCCATGGTGGCGACGCCCCGGCGCAGGTTGGTGTTCTGCGCGTTGCCGATGCCCCGGCCGCCGAGCCAGATGACGCCGTAGGTATCGAGCACGGCGGCGTAGGAGGCGGGGAAGGCATGGGTGTCACCCGAGTCGATGTAGGAAACGAGACCGTATTTTTTCGAGGAATCGGCCGCGTCGAAACCGGCCGGCAGGCGCACCACGTATTGGCGGGCGGCGAGGTCGGTGTTGGAGTAGCTGATGTCCGAGGTCGCGATCGAGGTGTTGTATTGGGCGAGGTTCGTGATCGACCCCAGGGTGACGGTCGCGGCGGTGCCCGGCGTGAGGTTGAGGGGATTTTGCGCCCGGGCCGTCGACGTGCAAAACAAGGCTAAACCGGCCAATAAAAACGAGCGCGCGCCGAGGGGCATCCGGCGCAGCAAAGCACGGTCGTGTGGGGGAGGCGTTTGCATCGGATAATCAGAGATTTCAGGTGAAACCGGTCCGCGTCTACCGGGCCCGGGCGGTGAACGCGGTCAGTCCGGCGAGATCACGCGTGCTGCCGCCGGTGGCCGCGCTCACCGCGTAGCCGACCAGCAGGCAGGAGCCGATCGCCACGGGCGAATACACCGCCCAATGCACCAGGCCGAGGCGGTCGACCACCAGGGTCACGAGGATGCTGGCGACGCCGCCGGCGATGGCGCCGGCGCTGTTCGCGCGGGTGGTGAAGACGCCGAGGATGTAGATGCCGACAAAACCGCCGCCGAGCAGGGCGATGACCTTGTTCCAGGTGGCGAACATCGAGGTGACATCCTGCCGGGCCATGTAGACCGCGACCAACGTGCCGACCGCCCCTACCGCGTAGGAAACCAGCTTCATCACCCGGAGACGGGCGGCGTCGGTGGCATGGGGAAAAAGCGGGCGGTAAAAGTCCTCCGCCACCAGGGTGGCCACGCTGTTCATGCTGCTCGAAAGCGTGGACATCGCGGCGGCGAAGATGGACGCGATCACTAGTCCGCAGATGCCGGCGGGCAGGTTTTGCACGATAAACAAGGGCACGATCTGGTCGTTGGTGATGCCCGGGGCGAAGTTTTGCGGCTGGCTGCGGTAAAAGCCGAAAATCGCGATTCCCATGCCGTAGGTGAAGATCGAGATGGTGATGCCGCACACCGTGCTCATCAACGCGGTGCGACGCACCTGGTTCAACGGCACGGAGAACACCCGCTGGATCACGGGTTGGTCGCCGACCACGCCGACCACGGTGAAGAGCGTCCCCATGAGCAGCATCCAAAACATGGGCAGGGCGAAGTCCCACTCGGTCACGAGGAGATTGAGTTTTTGGTAGGCCAACGCGGTGTCGACGGAACCGGACCACCCGCCCTCGGTTCCGGCCACGCCGTAACCGATCACCAGCAACGGCGCGACGATCATCAGCAGCCCTTGGAAAACATCCGTCCAGATGACGGCGTTGAAGCCGCCGATCGCGGTGTAAATGGTGGTCAACACCCCCATGAGCAACACGGCCACGGTGACGTCCAGGCCGGTGAAGGCGGAGATGGCGAGGGCGGGCAAAACCATGATGACACTCATGCGCCCGAAGGTTTGGAAAACGACGCACTGGGCGCTGGCCAGCAAGCGCAGGCCGCGGTTGAAGCGTCGGTCGAGGTATTCGTAGGTCGAGGTGATCTCGAGTTTTCGCAGCAGCGGAAAAAGCAGGTAGGCCTGGAGGAAAAAACCGGCGATCATCATGATTCCGGGAAAAAACCAAACGAGATTGGTGGCGAAGGCCATCGCCGGAATGGCCATGAAGCTGATCGAGCTCGCGCCGGTCGCGAACATGCTGATGCCGGCGGCCCACCATTTCACGTCGCGGTTGCCGAGGGCGAACTGGGCCGAGGACTCGCCTTTGCCGGAAAAACGCAGGCCGATGTAGACCATGCCGACAAAATAAACGCCGATCGCGGCGTAGTTGAGCCACCCGAGCTCGTAACGGCTGCGGGTGATCGTCACGGACAGCTCGGCGGAGGCGTCACGGGCGAGCATCCGGAACGACGGCGCGGCCCCGGCCGCCAGCACTCCGGAGACGGGCAGCAGGACCTCGCCCGGGGAAACGAACCAGGTGTCGAGAATGGCGTTGAAAACCATGCCCGAGCTGGTCGCGGCGTCGAAGGCAAGGAAGTGGGCGCTACCCGAAGGCACCAACGCGGGGCGGGCGAGCGGGGCGGGCGCGGCCTGACGTTTGATCCAACCCACGGTGGTGGTGCCGTCGACCGGGTTTACACGGTAGCTCCAGGCGGCGTCGGTAGGCGCGCCACGGGCGTCCAGTCCACCGAGAACGAGCAGTTCCTTAAAATTCGACGCGACCGCCGTCCGGGCCACGGGGCCTCCTGGAAAGGGCGCCAGGGTCCGCCAAGCCGGACGGTCGGCGGCGAGATCGAGGGCGAAGACCGTATCGGTGGGGCGACCTTCGGCGTCGAAGCCGCCGACCACGTGCAGGACACGGCCGAGAAGGCCCACACCCGCCTGGGCGCGCGGAGCGGGAAGCGCCGGCAGAGCGGTGGCGGAAAGCGTGGAGCCGGCGAGGGAAAGCTTTGTCACGGAGGAAGCGGCCGTGCCGCCGACCACGATCCACGCCTCACCGTCGGCCACGCCGGACGATGCGGGTGCGGCGACAAACCCGGAAGGTGGCGCGAGCGTGGTCCACGCCGTTTCGCCCTCGCTGCGTTGGACAAAAGTCGTCCCGGCCGCCGCAATCCAGCGGTCCCCGAGCCGGGCAACCAAATCGGGCGCAAAAGGAGGCGATGCCGCCTCGAGGGGCTTGGCGGCAAAAGCGGGCGGAACCGCGGCGGCCGAACTAGCTACGGAGCCCAGGGAGGCGAGCAGAACGGCAAAGAGGAAACGCAGCGATGTAAGCATGAAAAGGAGGCGGAATCAGGCGGGGAGTTGAAAGGGAAAACCCGGAGACGCGAAGGGCAACCGGAACGGGCAGGCAAGCGGCAGTCGATCCGAGGCCGGACCGGCGAATAGTTCGCACGGACCGGGATCGAGAACGTAATCGC
>CAMCHD010000185.1 GCA_945874545.1 Akkermansia muciniphila
CGGACCGGGTAAAATCCTCCCGCGACTCCGAACCCGCACCCGCCCACCCGACCGACCGCCCCGGCTCAAAGCACAAAGGCCTTCGGCGCGATGAGGACGACAAACTCGCCCTTCAGGCTGGTCCTGGCCAGGCGCCCGGCGACCTCCCCGGCCGGACCCACCAGCCAGGTCTCGTGGAGCTTGGTGACCTCCTTGGCCAGGCAGACCACCCGGTCCGGGCCGAGCACGGCGACGATCTCGGCGGCGAACTTATCGATCCGGTGGCAACTTTCGTAAAGGGCCAGGGTGTAGTCAAAATCTCGATACTTGTCCAAAAAGGCGCCGCGCGCGCTGGTCTTGGGCGGGAGAAAGCCGGCGAAGAGAAACCCGTCGCTGGGCAGGCCGCTGGCGCTGAGCACGGCGGCGAGGGCGCAGGCGCCGGGGACGGGCACGACCGGCAGCCCGGCGCGGCGGCAGGCGCGGACGACGCGGAAACCGGGATCGCTGATGGCGGGCGTGCCGGCGTCGCTCACCACCGCGACGGATCGGCCCTCGCGCAGGCGGGCGACGAGCTGGTCGGCGGCGGCGGTCTCGTTGTGGTCGTGGTAGGGGAAGAGCGGCCGATGGAGACCGAGGCGGGTGAGCAGGGAGCCGGTGGTGCGGGTATCTTCGCAGGCGATGAGATCGGCGGTGGCGAGCACGAGCCGGGCGCGGTCGGTCAGGTCGGCGAGGTTGCCGATCGGCGTCGCGACGACGTAAAGGTGCCCGGGCCGGGCGGCGTGGCGGGCGGTGGTATCCTCGTCGGGGCCGGGAGGAACGGGCGGGACGGGTTCGGTCATCGGTGGGGGCGTTCGAGGCGGACATTAAAAAACCGGACTGCGGAGGGCAGTCCGGTCGAAGAATCGAGCGCGGCGCTTATTGTTGCGAGCCGGGGCCGCCGAGGCCGCCCATGCCGGGAATGCCGCCCTCCCAGCTCGCGGGCCGACTCCAAGGAATGGAGGAGTCCTCGGGCTGCTTGCTGGCGCAGCCGGAACAGAGGGTCAGGAGGACGGAGCCGAGGAGGAGGGCGAGGCGGCGTTTCATGGCGCGGGCGGGATCAGGGGACAAAGGAGGCGATGTCGCCTTCCTTCAGGGCGCCTTTGATCGAGGAGGGGGCGATCTGGGCGATGGCGTAGGTCTCGGTGACCTCGGAAATCACCGACTCGGCGAGCAGTTCGCCGGCGCGGCTGAGATTAAACTTGTTGCCGGCGGCGATGCCGTCGGAGGCACCGAGTTCGAGGATCACAAACGCGTTCTTGGTGCCGACCAGGGCGACCCGGGCGGCGGCGGTGCGCTCGCTGCGGACGGGGCCGGCGGAGGCGGAGCCGGCGCCGGTGGACGTGGCGGCCGGGGCGATGCCCTGGATCTCGCCGAGGCGGGATTCGAGCGAGGCGATGGTCTGCTTGTAGCGCTCGATCTCCTCGGGATTGCCCACCTGGGCGGCGAGGCGGGTCTGCACGAGATCGCGGCGGAGGGCGTCGACGTCGGCGGTGAGTTTTTTCTCCGACTCGTCCTTCGCGGCGTAGGCGGTCTTCAGCGACGCGACCTCGCGGGACATTTGGACGTTGCGCGCCTCGGCGGCGGAGAGCTTGGACTTCGTGTCTCCGAGCTCGGTGTCGGTCTGGGTGAGCTGGGCGACCTTCTGTTCCAGCTGGGTGTTGGTCTCGTTCAGGTTGCTCTGCAGGGAGGCGGCGCGCGACTGTTCGGAAGAAAGCTGCTGTTTCAGGTCCTCCTTGGTGTTGCCGATCTGCCACCAGAAAAAGCCGGAGGCGGCGGAGCCGAGCAGGGCGAGGACACAAAGGACGAGGGTAAGGGCTTTCATAGGGGGGATTGAAGGGTGGAACGTGTTGTGCGTGGGACAGCTTGGAAAGGAGAAAGTTTTTACCAAACCGCCCCCGTTTTGGTGATTTTCGCAACCGGGCTCAGGCGGAGAACTCGCTGGTGAACCAGGGGTCGCGGGCGAACTTGCGGACCGCGCCGTTGGCGGCGAGGTGTTCGAGGAGTTTGTAGGTCAGCTCCGCGCTGCCCTCGACCCGGACGGCGAGGGCCTCGGCGGTGAAACGCTCGCCGGGGGCGGCGGCGAGGGCCGCGACGAGACGGTGTTGCAGCGCGATCACGCCGGTGGCGGCTTTTTTACCCGCCTCGACGCCGGGCTGGTGGTAGGCGTTGATGCCGACCAGGCTGGCGTAAAAGCCGACGGCGCGCTCGTAGAGCGCGATCATCAGCCCGAGGGCGCGGGGCGTGAGCTCGTCGATCGTCACGCTCACCGAATGACGGTCTTTTTCGCTGAGGGCATCGCGGGTGCCGAGATAAAAACCGAGCAGGTAGTCGCCGGAGGTGACCCCCGGCTCGACCTGCAGGGAGGGACCGGAGCGGTCCTTCAGCACCTCGATGAAGGTGACAAAAAAGTTGTTCACGCCCTCGCGGAGCTGCTGCACGTAGGCGTGCTGGTCGGTCGAGCCCTTGTTGCCGTAGACGGCGATGCCCTGGTTGACCACGTTGCCGGCGAGATCGAACTCCTTGCCCAGGGATTCCATCACGAGTTGCTGGAGGTAGCGGGAAAAGAGGAGGAGGCGGTCCTTGTAGGGGAGGATGACCATGTCCTTGAGGCCTTTGCCGCCGGTCTCGTAGTGCCACATGAGGGCGAGGAGGGCGGCGGGGTTTTCGGCGGTGACGGTCGAGCGGGTGACGGCGTCCATCGCCGCGGCGCCGGCGAGCATCGCGTCGATGTCGATGCCCTGGAGGGCGGCGGGAAGCAGGCCGACAGTGCAGAGTTCGGAGGTGCGACCGCCCACCCAGTCCCACATCGGGAAACGAGCCAGCCAACCCTGGGCGAGCGCGATCTGGTCGAGCTTGGAGCCCTCCCCGGTGACGGCGACAAAGTGGGGCGCGAAGGCCAGGCCGGCGGCGGAAAACGCGGCGGCGGCCTCGAGCATGCCGTTGCGGGTCTCGGCGGTGCCGCCGGACTTGGAGATCACCACCACAAGGGTCTCGGACAGGTGGCCGACCAGCGGGGCGAGCACGTAATCGATGCCGTCGGGATCGGTGTTGTCGAAAAACGAGACCGTCATCTTGTCGGCGGCGGGTTGGCCGAGCGCGTGATTGACCAGCTGGGGGCCGAGGGCGGAGCCGCCGATGCCGATGACGAGCAGGCGGGTGAAGGGTTTGCCGGTGGAGCCGACCAGGCGGCCGGAGTGGACGTCGGCGGCGAAGGCGTGGATCTGGGCGAGCGAGCCTTCGATGGCGCGGGTCAGGTCGGCGGTCGGGGCGAGTTTCGCGTCGCGCAGCCAGTAGTGGCCGACCATGCGGTTCTCGTCGGGATTGGCGATGGCGCCCTTCTCCAGTTCGGCCATCGCGGCGTAGGCGCGCTGCGCGGCCGGCTCCATCTCGGCGAGGAAAGTCGGCGGGAACGGGATGCGGCTGTAATCGAGCGCGAAGCCGAGGGCGGCGTGGTGGTAGCGGTATTGGGTAAAGCGGGGCCAGGTCGACATGGTGGTAAAAGACGGTGCTTATCACGCAACGGCGAGACCGGGGCAAGCGAGTCCGGGACCACGGCGCAAATAGTCGGCGGGCCTCGCCGCGGACGCCGGCCGAAACCGGGAGGCGCCGCCCGATGGGGCTCGCCATCCCGGAAAGGGCGAAGAATAACCCGCAGGGCGTTCGGGGAAAAAAACATTCCGAAGCACAGAAAAATCCAACGAAAGCACACCCACCATGGGCGACCGATCCCCGAAATCCGTTCAGAAAAAAGCCGGCCAAAAACAGTCCAAGGCCGACGGCGTTAACCAGAAAAAACAGGCTCTGATCAACGCTCAGCAGGCGACCAAGGCGAAGATCGCGGCGAACAAAAAAAAGTAGGCGCGCACACCGCCGCCGGCCACGAGGCGCCGGCGGCGTTTGTGTTCGGCCCTTGCGCCCGGGGTGCCACTGCCCCACCCCCTTTCATGGCCAAATCCCAAAACTCGCAGAAACAGACCAAAAAGAAGCCGCTCAAAACCCCGGCCGAAAAAAAGGCGGAGAAGCGGGAAAAAAAGGGTCGCTGAACACGGCCCGTCGGGCGCCTCGGGACTGAGCGGCGGCGGCCGCGCCCCCGGGCTAAGGATGACCGCGCCGGCGCAGGGCGCGAAACGGAACGGTCGGCGAAGAAAAATCACGCGCGTGGGGTGAAAACCCTGGTTTTCACAAAAGTTTTGCCGGGATGGGTCGAAATACGGGGAGAACACTTTCGACCCATGTCCACGACCTCGACTCCTTTCGCCACCGACTTGGTATCGCCCGAGATCATCGCCCGGTCTTTGCGTCATCCCCCCTCCGCGCCGCGGGTGCTCCCGCTGCTCAAGCGCCACCTCGAGAACGTCAACACGTCCGTCCACCAGATCGTCGACCTAATCCGGCTCGATCCCGGGATCGCGGCGCGGGTGCTCCAGGTCGGCAACAGCGCCCTGCACTCCCGCGGGTCGCGCTGCTACACCGTCGACATGGCGGTGCAGCGCATCGGCTTCAGCCACATCTACGAGATCGTGGCCAACGCCGTGGCCGAGCAGGTCCTGGTGCGGCCGCTCACCGCCTACGCGCTCGAGGCGGATGAACTCTGGAACATGTCGATCACCTGCGGCATCGCCGCCGAACTCATCGCCGAGGCGCGAGGCGAGGACGCCAACATCGCCTACACCCTCGGTCTCCTGCACGGCGTCGGCATGGTCGCGACCGACCAGTGGTTGCAGCGGCACCAGCCGACGGTGGGCTTCTTTGGAAAATGTTTTCCCCGGGAATACTCGGAAAGCGAGCGGGTGTTGATCGGCTGCACCCACGCCGAGGTCGGGGCCGAGGTGCTGCGCGGCTGGGATTTTCCCGGCGAGATGGCCGAGCCGCTGCGCTGGCAATACAACCCGCTCGACACACTCGCGCACCGCCGCATGGCGAGCCTGCTCTACGCCGCCAAGTGGGTGCGCTCGCAGGTCTGTTTCAACGACCACCGCCGGCCCCAGGCGCCCGAGGCGCGCCTGCTGGCGCCGATCAACCTCACCGTGTTCTCGCTGGAGCGCCTGGTCGCGCCGGTCCGCGAGCGCCACGAGACGGTGAAACGGGACCTCGCGGTCGGCGACGACCCGCAGCCCTTCGCCGCCTGAGCCGGCGGGCGCGGATTCGACCCGACGCCGCCTCCGTCCGTGTTACGGCACCGCGACGTTTTCGAGCTTTCCAGACGCCGGCGCATGCCCTCACTTTTTCCCCATGGCCAAGGCAACCCGCGTCAACCTGTGCTCCTTCTGTGGCAAACCGCAGCAGGAGGTCCGCAAGATCATAGCCGGCCCGGGAGTCTACATCTGCGATTCCTGCGTAAACGTCTGCAAGACGATCATCGATCGTGAGCTCGCCACCCCGGCGGTCGATCGCCGCCCCGCCTTCCGCTTGCTCAAGCCGTCCGAGATCAAACGCACCCTCGACGAGCATGTGATCGGTCAGGAACACGCCAAAAAAGTCCTCTCCGTCGCGGTCTACAACCACTACAAGCGCCTCACCTTCATCGCCGGCGGCCCCGAGCGGGCGGGCGGTGCCCTCGCCCCCGAGTTCAACGACGTCGAGGTGGAGAAGAGCAACATCCTGCTGGCCGGCCCCACCGGCTCGGGCAAGACCCTGCTCGCCCGCACCCTGGCGCGCATCCTCGACGTGCCTTTCGCCATCGCCGACGCCACCACGCTGACCGAGGCCGGTTATGTTGGAGACGACGTGGAAAACGTGGTCGTGCGCCTGCTCCAAAACGCCAACTTCGACGTGAAGCGCGCCGAGTGCGGCATCGTCTACATCGACGAAATCGACAAGATCGGCCGCAAGACGGAGAACGTCTCCATCACCCGCGACGTGTCCGGCGAGGGTGTGCAGCAGGCCCTGCTCAAGATCCTCGAGGGCACGGTTTGCAACGTGCCGCCCCAGGGCGGCCGCAAACACCCGAACCAGGAGCTGGTCCAGGTGAACACGCAGAACATTCTCTTCATCTGCGGCGGAGCCTTCGTGGGGCTCGACGCCATCGTGCAGCGGCGGCTCGGCGCGCGCGGCATCGGCTTCACCGCCCACGCCGCCGGCGCCCCGGCCCGCCTGGCCGCGGCCGAAGGCTCGGACGACGCGGCCGAGACGCTCATGCGCTCGCTCGCGCCGGAGGATCTGGTCCGCTTCGGCATGATCCCGGAATTCATCGGACGCCTGCCGGTCGTCTCCGTGCTGGCCCCCCTGAAGCTGGCCGATTTGGAGAAGGTGCTTTCGGAGACGAAAAACTCGCTGGTCAAACAATACGCCAAGCTCTTCGCCATGGACAGCGTCACCCTGCGCATCACGCCCGACGCCTTGCGCGCGGTGGCGCAGAAGGCCATCCAGCTCAAGACCGGGGCCCGCGCCCTGCGCGCCATCCTCGAGCAGCTCATGCTCGACGCGATGTATGAACTGCCCAACCGCGAGGACGTCGGCGAGGTCGTGATCGACGCATCGGTCGTGGCCGGGAAACGCCGCCCGCGCTTCCGCCGGCGCGGCCCGGACGAAAAGGCCGCCGGCGCAGACGGCGAAGCCCAGGACGCGGCGTGAGCCCCGGGCATCCCGGGGCCTTTGAACACCCCGATCACCGCCGGCCGAACCGCCCGCGCGCGGGAAGCCCGCGGCGTATGGCCCGCACCCTGACGGCGGCGCTCGCCCTGGCGTTTTCCCCGGGCCGGGCCGAGGAGGTGACGGTGTTCGCCGCCGCCAGCCTTTCCGAATCGCTCATCGCCGTCGCCACCGCCTACGAGGCGAAAGGCGGGGACAAGGTCGTCCTCAATCTCGGCGCCTCCAGCGCGTTGGCGCGGCAAATCCGCGAAGGTGCGCCGGCGGACGTGTTTTTTTCCGCCGACACCGCCAAGCTGGACGACCTGGTGCGCGCCGGACGCATCGTCCTGGACACGCGGCGCGACCTGCTCTCCAACACCCTCGTAATCGTGGTCGGCACCCGCGCGGGCGCGACGATCGCCGGACCCGCCGATCTGGCGGGCGACGCGGTGCGCCGGGTCGCCCTGGCCGAGACCTCCACCGTGCCGGCCGGCATCTACGCGCGGGAGTTTTTTACCCGGGCCGGGCTCTGGGAGCGGATCGCGCCGAAGGTCGTCGCGACCGCGAACGTGCGCGGCGCCCTGGCGGCGGTGGCGGCCGGCAACGCCGACGCCGGCATCGTCTACAAGACCGACGCGGCGACGTCGGCGGCGGTGCGCGTCGTCCATGAGGTGCCGGCCGCCGAGGGCCCACGCATCATTTACCCGGTCGCGCTGGTGAAGGACGGTCCGGCGCCAGAGGCGGCCCGGCGCTTTGTCGCGCATCTGGCCACGGCGGAGGCGCGGGCGGTCTTCTACCGGTTCGGCTTCCTGCCCGCCGAGTGAAGGCGGGGCCGGGCCGGCGGAGTTAGAGCGCGGGCGCCGGAGCGGCCTGCACGCCCTCAAGCCACCAGCCGTCGGCCTTCTTGAGCAAGGTGGCGGTGATGGCCTGATCCTTCTTCGCGGCCGCCAGGGTGGCGGCGTCGACCTTGAGCACCATCGTCATCGCGGCCATGACGCCGGGGATCTCCTCGTGT
>CAMCHD010000186.1 GCA_945874545.1 Akkermansia muciniphila
GCAGGATGGTGGCGGCGGAGACGCCGATGCTGAGCAGAATGATGCGCCGGGTCTGGGCCTCGACAAGGGCCTGGCCGGCGTGAAAACCGTCGCCGGCATGGCGTTGCAGGCGATCGGCGGCGGTCACCAGTTTGGCCAGTGGTTCGGCGAAAAAACGCACGTCGGAGCGGGACGCCGAGACGGTCAGCGCGAGGGCGAGGGTTTTTTCGAATTGTTCCCGGAAGGCGGGCAGGGCCCCGGCGGCCTCGGCCGTGAGACCGACCTTTTCCAACGCGGCGACGCCTTCGTTAAAGCGCGCGCGGCCGACATAATTCAAATCGCTGGTGGAATCCGAATACAACACCAGCAGCACGGCGCGGGACACGTTGCCAAAGGCCTTGGGGTCGGCGGCGGCCAGGCTTTGAATCTGGGCGCGGCGGAACACCTTGGAGAGGGTTTCGCGCTCGAGGGCCAGTCTGGCGGCGTTTTGCAGCCTCCCGGCGGCCAGCTCGATCGCCTGATCGGTGGCCGCGGCCAACTCGGTTTGGTCACGGCCGATGCGCTCGATCAAATCGCCCAGGGTTTCGGACGGGTTCCCGCCGTCGAGCGGCTTATCCTCCTCCGCCGAAGCGAGCGTTTCGGTCTGTAGCGCGGCGAACCGCGGCGCGGAGAACTCCGCGATCCGCCCCTTCAGCTCTTTGTGCAGCCGGGCGAGGGCGGCCGAGCGTTCGGCGATATCGCTCTCCAACCGGGCGAGAAAAGCCGCGCCGACTTCGTTTTGCAGGCTTTGGGCCAGTTCCTTGATCGCGACGGCGGCTTCGTAGGCGGGGATACGCGTGGCGGATGCGCTTTGCACCGAGGCGCGGACACGCGTGAGGTTCCAGCAGACAAATGCGACGACCAGGACAAAGCCCAGGGCCACGATGCCTACGGCGGACAGGATGCGGCGTAGCATGGGCTTGGAGTATATAGGGTTTGGATGGAGCTCAGCGGGACAAGCGCGCCAGGAGTTTGTCCGCTTGTTCCAGTCCTTCCTCCATCTCCTCCTTCATCGTCGCCAGGTGCTCGGCGTCGGGCTTGGCGGCGTAAGCCTCGGCGGCCTTGAGCACCAGCAGCGGATGCACGATGGCGTGGATGGGGTCGGTGAAGTGTTCATTGTCCTCGTCCTGCAGATCCAGCCCGGCGGAGTTGCCCGGTTTGGCGAAGTGCCCGAGGTCGTGCCAGTCGCTTTGCAGCGTGGCGAAGGAGAGGGTTTTGAGGGTGGGAACCTGATCGATCACGACGCGCAGCAGTTTTTCGCCGGCGGGGTTGGCCTTCGCGTAGGCCTCGGTCAGGGCGATGCTTTCGACGAGCAGCACGTCCACCTGCGCGGCCACGGCGGGCACGCTGACTTGTTTGTTGATGACCATTTCCAGCACGGCTTTGCCGGCGGCGTGGTAGCGGGTGGCGTGGGCGGTCACTTCCGGGGCGGGGGCGGCCTGCGTGGTCGCGAAGGCGATCAAGGCGAGGAAGACTTGCGGCAAGCGGAGCGATTTCATGGTGGTTGGGTTTTAGTAGGTGGCGTTGAGGCGGAGGATAAAAAGCAGGGCGTCGTCGCGGGACGGATCGGCGCCGGGTTGGCGGATGTATTGCAGGTCGGGCTGGAGGCTGAGGCCGGGGCGGAGCTCGGCGGTGTAGCTCACTTCGTAAACCTGCTCGAAATCCGCGGCGGGCAGGCGGGACGACAACGCGGCATGCACCACGCCGAGGGCCAGGACGTCGGCCGGGCGGGTGGCGACAGGCCCACGCCAAGCCAGGGCGGCGTCGGCGGACCACGCGACGGTGTTGCGATCGGAAGGGCTGGCGCCGGCCCGCAGGTGGGCGCCCACGTGACCGGGCTCGTCCGGGGTGCCGGCGAGAGCGTATTCCACCGCGGCGTAGGCGCCGTGGTTGCCGTCGTGGGTCGAGCCGTCCGCCAGGTCGGGGAAATCGGCGGTGTGCGCCCATGCGCCGGCCAGGGCACGCCAGCCCGCCTGCGGGGGGGCGTAGACCACCTCGGCGATGGCGAACACGCCTTGGTCGCGGTCGAGTTGGTAGTGGAGCCCGTGGCGGTTCGGATGGTCGTCGCCGGAGGCCGAATCAAAGCTGTCGCCATCGTAGACTCCGATACGCGACGTCGTGCTTTCTCCGGCGTGGGCCAGGCGCAGGCCGAGGGCGGCGGCGTAGTAGGCCGGACCGGTGTTGATCGTGTTGGCGGAGATAAAGGCGGGCCAGCCGAAGCCGCTGTTGATCAGGTGCCCGCCCGGTCCGGTGCCGGCGAATTCGGCGTCGGCGAGCAAGGCGCCCGCCCGTAGGGACCAGGACTCCAGCCGCGCCTCGGTCCACCACTCGAACAGGCGCACGCTGTCGTAGGCCTCCGAATTGCTGGCGGCGAGAAAGTCGCCCAGGATGCGTTCGGTGGGGCCCTTGCCGCCCACCCCCAGAACACTCGCGTAGGCGGCCCAGGCGTCGGCTTCATACGTGGCGGTGAGCAGGGCGACGCCGTGCAACGAGCTGGAGTGGTCGGTCTCGCCCGCGAGCGCGGTCGCGGCGTCGACCGAAGCCTCGACGCCGAGGGTCAGGGCGGATTCCTCGGCGGCGGCCGGACGGTAGAGCAAGGTCGCCAGGAAGATGAGCAGGGTGGCGGAGCGAGAACGAAGGGGTTCGAAACGCATGAGTGTTTCTCGGCACAGGATAAGGGAACCTTAAGTGTCGGTCTTTTGGTCGGATCGTGCGGGGGGAAACCGTATCGCGGGAGTTGCGCCCCGCGTCCGGGGGGTTAATGGTCATGATCTTACCCGACCCATGAGCGTCCCCGCCGCCTCTCTCCCCGCCGTGCCCGCTCGCGATTTCGCCGGTATTTTTTCGCGCGTCGCGCCACACATGGCGGCGCTCGACCAATTTTTGCACGCCCAGCTCTCGGCCTTCGAGCCGGAGATCCGGGCCATGGCGGACTATTGTATCGACACCTCGGGCAAACGCATACGCCCGGCGCTGGTCTTTTTTAGCGGCTGGACCGATGCGGACGAACCTTCGCCCGCGCTGGTCCAGGTGGCGGCGGTGGTCGAACTCGTCCACCTCGCGACCCTGGTGCACGACGACATCATGGACGAGGCGGACGTGCGTCGCGGGCGGCCGACCGCGGCGCGCAAGTATGGGGCGGCGGCGGCGGTTTTGCTCGGCGACGCGCTCTTCGCCCACGCGCTTCATCTCGCCTCGCTTTTCCCCACCACCGAGGTCTGCCGGGCGGTCAGCGAATCGACCCGAAAGGTCTGTGCCGGAGAGATCGTGCAGACCCTGCGGCGGCGCACGGTCGGCATCACCCGGGCGGACTACGACCGGGTCATCGACCTCAAGACGGCGGAGCTCTTCCGGGTCTCCTGCGAGCTGGGCGCGAGGCTCGGCGGGCACCCGGATGCCTTCGTGGAGGCGGCGGCGCGGTTTGGCCGTCACCTCGGCATCGCCTACCAGATCTACGATGACCTCGCGGACTTTTTTGGTCGCGAGCAGCGCATCGGCAAGACCCTCGGCACCGATCTCGCGAGCGGCAAGCTGACCCTGCCTTTGTTGTTTTTGCGTGATCGTCTGCCGGTGGGCGAGCGGGCGGGTCTGGAGGCAGAGCTGGAGGGCCGCGCGGCGCCGCAGCTGGAGCGGCGGCTGGCCGAAATGGCCGGCCTCGGGGTTTTCCCGGCGGTGGCGGCCGAGGTCGAAGCCGAGCTGGCTTTGGGCGAGGCGGCACTGGCCGATCACGCCGGGCTGCCGCCCGCGGCGCACCTCGGGTCCCTCCCCCTGGTCCTGCGCGCCCAGGTGGCGGCGTTGGGCTGAGGGCGGCCTGGTCCGGCCGAGAGTTGCCTCGGCGGGTGCGAGTCATCTACTTTATCCTCAAATGCTCAGTTCAGCCTCCACGATCAATGCCAGGGTCGATGCCGGGGCGGAGCGTCGACGCGAGGCCGAGGCCGACCGGTTCTTGGTCGAGCGAGTCCAGGCGGGCGAGGTGGAGCGCTTCGACGACCTGGTGGCCAAATACCGCGAACGTATCTGGGCGGTGGTCTACCACATGACGGCCAATCGGGAGGATGCGGCCGACCTCACCCAGGACGCCTTCATCAAGGCCTTTCAATCGATCAACCGCTTTCAAGGGCAGTCCTCGTTCTTTACCTGGCTCTACCGCATCGCGGTCAACGGCACGCTCAATCACCTGCAAAAAAACAAACTGCGCCGGTTTTTTAGTTTGGAGAAAATTCGGGACGAGGAGCCGGTGGCCAATCTGCTCGATCAGCTGGCGGACCCGGGCGTCGGCTCCGACCGCCGCGCCTGCCTGACCGAGCTCCAACAAAAATTGAACGAGGCGATGCAAAAGCTGTCTACCAAGCATCGCACCGTGGTCACCCTATTTGAAATCGACGGCCTTTCGCACGAGGAGATTGCCGAAATCACCGGCACCTCGGTGGGCACCGTTCGCTCTCGTTTGCATTACGCTAAACAGCTATTGCAGAATGACTTAAAAGACTATATCGGCACATGAGAGACCCCGTTGAAACCGGTGTGAAACCCACTTTGGAAGATCTGTTTGCGGTGAAGCGGGCGGAGCGGCCGGACGAGTCGTTCTGGCGTGAATTTGAGCATGGCCTGCGTCAGAAGCAGCTCGCGGCCATCGTGCTGCCGCGGCCCTGGTGGCATGCCCCGAGCCTCTGGGCGCGCAAAATGGCTCCCTTGGGCGGTTTTGCGGCGGCGGCCGCCGCGCTGGCGCTGGCCTTCGTGTCGTTGCGCAGCCCGGTGGAGTTTCAGGGGGACCGGCCGGCCGGTCAGGCGTTCGACCGGAGTGTGGCGGCGGTTTCGAAGTCGGAATCGGACCCTGGCCTTGGAGCCGTCCCGGGCGACACCGTGGGCACGATTTCGGATACGAGCGTTTCGCCTGCGCCCGATCTTGGATCGGCGGAGCCGGTGCTCTTGGCCTCGACGGAAAACCCGGGCGAGTCCGGCCCGTTGGCCTCGACCGAGGCCGCCCTTTCCGCGCCGCCGGCGGGTGGCTTAGTGAATGTCGAGGCGAAGTTGGTCTCGGAGGGGTTTGGCCCGGCGACCGGCTTGGCGATCGAGGATTTTTCGGTGGTGCCGGCGGTGGTTTTGGTGGAAACGCCGGAGTCCGAGGCGGCGCCGGCGGAGACCTTGGTGATCGAGGCGCCGGCGGTTTTGAAGAGCCGGCATGATCGCCTGTTGGCGAAGGCTTTGGAGGACACGGACGCTCCGGGAGCGGAGGAGCGGTCCTTGGCTCAGGTGCGGGAGCGTGTGGTGCACCGTTTGGCGGACGGCGAAGAGCTTTACGCCTCCATCACCCGGGTCGGCGTGAGCGGCGACCGGCTTTCGTTGAAGTTCTAGGCTGACTACCGCGTTTATCGCGCGGCATCCGGGTTTAATCGTGATGTCCGGCTTCCGCGGTGTCGGCGAGCGCGGCGGGGGGTGACCACTTCGCGCAGGCGACGAGTAGTGCGGCCACGAGAAGGTAACCTACGGCGATTTCGGGGTGAGGGCTGATGCCCACCCGTTCCCCGTGCATGAGACCGAAGAAAGTGAACACCGCCCCGGCGGCCGCGAAGGCCGCTCCGGCGAGGAGCTTCCGCTCGATCACGAACACCGCGACCGCGCCCAAGATGATCCCGGAGAGCGCCGCGCCACCGCCCAGCAGGTGCAGCCCGGGCAGGAGCACGCCTTGATTGGCGAGGGCCGCATCCAGGGCGGGACCAGGGGTGCCGCCCGACGCGGCCACGGCGCCATTGACCAGGTTCAAGGCCCAGGCGGCGAGGTTCGGCACCATGGCCAGCAGGATGGCCGGCGCGTGGCGACGGGGTGTTTCCTGAAAAGCCTGCGAGCCGATCAGCATGCCGATGTAAAGCAGGATGGGCAGGATCGCCACCACCGGGACGAGCGCGAGGATGACCGGCACGATGCCCAGCCAGCAGAGCAGGATCACCATCACGCCGGTGCCGAGCGAGTAGCCGATGCGCCCGCCCATCGCCTTCCAGCCCGGGTGGCCGATGTAGACGGCGAGCATGAAGGGGCACCCGACCAGGCAGCCGATCAGGCTGATCACGCCGTCGGCGCAGAGCACCCGGGTGGTGGGAAAACTGTCACCCGCCACCGCGGCGCTCTCGACGTTGTCCAGCGCCTCGATGAGGTCGTAGAGACCGAAGGGAATGGCGGTGACCAGCAGCAGCCCGAGAAACTCGAAGCCGGAAAAGACATGGCCGAAGGCCGGCAGGGGCAGGCTGAAGCCAAAATGCGTGACCGACTCGGTGAGTTTGGCCAGCGACAGACCGCCGTAGTTGAGGTCGAGGAGGGTCGAGCCCCACGCGATGGCGGTGCCGGCGAGCAGGGCGACGAGACCGGCGGGCAGGCCTTTGAAAAACCGCACGCCGCCGAACCAGTTGACCAGCAGAATGGCGAGGCAGACCAGGCCGATGACCGGGGTCAGGAAAATTTCCAGCGCGGGCCGCATCGAGATGAAGGTGATCGACACGCCCGCGAGGGTGCCGAGCAGGGCGGCGCGGGGCGTGACCTTCCGGATCCACGGGCCGAGGAAGCCGCCGAGGATGAGCACAAAACTCTGGATCGCGACCCAAGTGAGGCCGGCTTCCCACGCCTTGATCGGGTCACCGGTGCGCAGCTTGATCGGCAGCATCACGGCCAGAACCACGATGAACATGTGACCGACGCCGGGGCCGGAGGGCAGGGCGCAGACATCGGTGCGGCCGGTGCGGCGGGCGAGGTCGTAGGCCAGCCACGCGTAGTAGCCGGTGGATAAAAACAACATCAACCCCACCGCCGGCAGGATGCGGCCGAACACCAACTCGTCGGGAAAGCCGATGGCGAAGCGCAGCAGCGCGGTGAGAGTGAGCAGATTCACCAGGATGTTGGTGCCAAAGCCGAAGAGGGCGTTCCAATCGCCCGGCACCCACAGGCGCGGGCGGAAGATGGGTGCGGGTGCGGGTGAGGCGGCGTTCATGGTGAGGCGAGGGCGGCGAGGAGGTGGTCGGAGTGGGAGACCCACCCGAGGATGCCGCCTTGCGCGGCGATCATCTTCAGGGCGGCTGCGTGAAACTCGGGGAAATACGAGGCGGTGCAGTCGGACGGGACGAGGCAATCGTAACCGCGGTCGTTGGCCTCGCGCACGGTGGACTGGACGCAGATCTCGGTGGTGACGCCGGTGACGACGAGCTGGCGGACGCCGAGGGCTTCGAGGCGGGACTGGAGCTCGGTCGCGTAGAAGGCGCCCTTGCCGGGCTTGTCGATCACGGTTTCGCCGGGTAGGGGCGAGAGTTCAGGGATGAGGGCGTGGCCGGGCTCGCCTTGCACCAGGATGCGGCCCATCGGCCCGGCATCGCCGATGCGGGGGGCTTCGCCTGGCGGGCGGGTGCGTTTTGCGGCGGGCAGGTCGGAAAGATCGGGCCGGTGGCCTTCGCGGGTGTGCAGCACGGGCAGACCGGCGGCGCGCCAGGCGGCGAGCAGGCGCCGGTTGGGCTCGATCGCCCGACGCAGCAGCGAGACGTCGTTGCCGAGCGCGGCGCCAAAACCGCCGGG
>CAMCHD010000187.1 GCA_945874545.1 Akkermansia muciniphila
TGGAAACGGAATACGAAAAATCCGTCGAGATCTGGGACCTGCGGGCCCTCGCCCCGCTGCGCCTCGACGCCATCCGCGCGTCCGTGGCCCGCACCCACCGCCTGGTCGTGTTGCACGAGGGCCGCCGCACCCACGGCTTCGGCGCCGAGTTGGTCAGCCGCATCGTGGAGGAGAACTTTTTCGACATCGAGGCCCCGCCGCTGCGCGTCGCTTCGCTCGACCTGCCCGTGCCCTTCGCCCCCGAGCTCGAGGCCGCCTACCGCCCCACCCGCGACGGCCTGATCGAAAAACTCGTCCCCTGGCTCGGCTAATTTTCCCGCTCCCCGCCCTGCGCCCCCTTTATTCTCAGCATGGCCCTCCACCCCGCCTTCCCCGCCTCGCCCTACGCCCCGCTCCTACCCGAGCACCGCTGGTTCCCCGCCGACGAGGCCCTTCGCTCGCTCGCTTACGAAAAACTCCTCCCGCCCCTCGTCGCCAATCTCCGCCGCGAAGTTTACGCTTGGCGGGCCTCTGGTTACGCCGGTGCCTCCGCCACCACTCGCGCTTTGCTCAATCACTGGTTCGAGACCGAGCACCTCCTCGAAACCGCCTCGGGCACGCTCTCCCCGTTCCGCTACTATTTCGCCCAACGCGAGGCCGTCGAGACCGCGATCTGGCTCCACGAGGTCCGCCGCGCCCGCGATAAATTCGACCTCATTCGCTTCGACTCCTCCGGCTCCGTTTCCGCCGGAATGTTCGCCGAGGACTGGCCGCGCTACGTCCTCAAACTCGCCACCGGTGCCGGCAAAACCAAGGTCCTCTCCCTCCTCATCGCCTGGTCCTACTTCCACAAACTCTACGAGCCCGACTCCGCCCTCTCGCGCAACTTCCTGCTCGTCGCGCCCAACATCATCGTGCTCGACCGCCTCCGCGCCGATTTCGACGGGCTCAAAATCTTCTTCAACGACCCAATCTTGCCCGACAACGGCGAGGCCGGCCGCAACTGGCGCGACGATTTCCAGCTCACGCTCCATCTCCAAGACGACGTCCGTATCCTGCGCCCGACCGGAAACCTTTTTCTCACCAACATCCACCGCGTCTTCCTCGGCGAATACATCCCGCCCTCCCTCGAAGACGACGATCTGAGCAACTACTTCCTCGAACCTTTCGGCGACAAACCCGCCGGCAAGACCACCGATTCCTCCGCCGACCTTGGCCAGATCATCCGCGAGATAGACGAACTCGCCGTGTTCAACGACGAGGCCCACCACATCCACGACGAGCGCATGGCGTGGTTCAAATCCATCCAGGACATCCACCACCGGATGCTCCAAAAAGACCGCCGCCTCGCCCTCCAGATCGACGTCACCGCGACCCCGCGCCACGATCGCGGTGCCATCTTCGTCCAGACCGTCTCCGACTACCCGCTCGTCGAGGCCATCCACCAAAACGTCGTCAAACACCCCATCCTGCCCGACGCCGCCAGCCGCGAGAAACTCCACGAGAAAAAGTCCGCCATTTTCTCCGAAAAATACGACGACTACCTCCGCCTCGGCGTCGAGGAGTGGAAAAAATCCTACGCCGAACACGAGAAACTCGGCAAAAAAGCCGTCCTCTTCGTCATGGTGGACGACACCAAAAACTGCGACGACGTCGGCGCCCACCTCCAGAAAATCTGCGCCGAACTCCAGGGCGCCGTCCTCATCATCCACACCAAAAACAACGGCGACATCTCCGAGGCCTCCTCCGGTAAGGCCAAGGAGGAACTCGAACTCCTCCGCCGCCAGTCCAACGAGATCGACTCCTGGAAATCCCCGTTTAAGGCCATCGTTTCCGTCCTTATGCTCAAGGAGGGCTGGGACGTGCGCAACGTCACTACCATCGTCGGCCTCCGCGCCTACGCCGCTCAATCCAACATCCTCCCCGAGCAGACCCTCGGCCGCGGCCTCCGCCGCATGTATTTCGGCTCTGATGTGAAGGAGACCGTCTCCGTCCTCGGCACTCCGGCCTTCATGGATTTCGTCGAGTCCATCCAGAGCGAAGGCGTCACCTTCGAGCGTGTCAGCATGGGCGGCGACTCCACCCGGCAGGATTCCCTCATCATCGAGGTCGAGACCGACAACCCCGCCAAGGACCGCGCCACCCTCGACATCTCCCTCCCGCGCCTCACCCGTCGCTACCAGCGCCAGTTCCAGGATCTCTCCGGCCTCGATCCCGCTACTTTCGACCACAAGAAACTCCCCCTCAAATCCTTCACCCCCGAGCAAACCCGCGAGATCGTTTTCAAGACCATGCTCGATTCCGAGGTGCACCATACCGTGCAGCTTGATGGCACCGGCCCCGCCGATTACCGCTCCGTTGTCGGTTTCTTCGCTCGTCAGCTCGTCGCCGACCTCCGCCTCGTCGGCAGCTACGAGATTATTTATCCGCGCGTCCGCGACTTCATTCGCGATTACCTTTTCGTTTCCGCCGTCGATCTCGAAGACCCCGTCGTCCTGCGCAACCTCTCCGAGCCCGAGGTCAACAAGGTCCTCTTCGACACATTCAAGACCGCGATCAACACCCTCACCCTGCGCGACACCGGTCCCGCCACGCCCGAGGCCTCCGGCCCGCGCCACCGGCTGAGCGACACCCGCCCTTTTCGCACCGAGCACCGCCCCTTCCTCGCCGCCAAGAAATCCGTCTTCAACCGCATCGTCGGCGAGGCCCACGCCGGCGGCCTCGAACTCTCCTTCGCCGCCTTCCTCGAAACCGCCCCCGACGTCCAGGCCTTCGCCAAAAACTACTTGGCCGTAGGCTTTCGCCTCGACTACGTCCGCGCCGACGGCGACCTCTCCACCTACACGCCCGATTTCATCGTCCGCACCGCCGACCGCACCGTCTGGCTGGTCGAGACCAAGGGCCGCGAAGAGCTCGACCTCCCGCAAAAAATGGCCCGCCTCCGCCAGTGGTGCGCCGATGCCACCGCCGCCGATGCCGCGCTCACCCCGCCTGTGCGTTACGATTTCGTCTTCGTCGATCAAGCCGGCTTCGAGAAACACCCGCCCGCCACCTTCACCGGCCTCTCCGCCGCGTTTATGGAATACAAGGCCTAGCTTCTCCTGCAGGCGTCCCATCTATACCAAGTTTACCTAGCTATACTCGATTTCAGGTATAAATCCGCCCCGTCCCATGACCGAAGGCTCCACTCTCGACAAAAAATCGCTTCGCGTGCTCGCACTCGATCCCGCCCGCTGGGATTGGCGAGAAATCGCCCGCGACTGTGTCGGCTTCGCCAACGCCCGAGGCGGAGAGATACTCTTCGGTATCGAGGACAACGCGGAAGCGCCTCCTCCCGACCAACGGATCGCCCCGCACCTGCCAGAGCGCCTCGTCAAAGGCATCTACCACCACACCATCAACGTCGCCGTCGCCGCCGAAATTCGCCCCTTTCCAAATGGCGGCCAAGTTCTCGCCCTTCGTGTCTTACCCTCTTCCAAGACCCTCGCGGCCACCACCGGCAATCTCTACTTCGTCCGCGTCGCCGACGAGACTCGCAGCGTCCCGCCCGACCAGATGATCCGTCTTCTGGCGGACAAGGACGCCTACCAGTGGGAGCCTCAAACCTCTCTGCGCGTGCCCGCCGACCATGCCGATGCCGAGAAGCTCGCTCGCTTTACCCGCGACCTCGCCGCCTCCGACCGGGTTAAGGAGAGCGTCCGCCAACTCCCCACCCCCGAACTCCTCGAGCGCTACTCCCTCGTCAGAGAGGGCCTGCTGACCAACCTGGGCGTCCTCTGGATCGGTCGTCGCGAAGACCGCGCCCGCCTGCTTCACGCCCCCGTCATCCAGTTCCTCAAATACGACGCGCGCGGCGAACGCGTGGCCAAACGAGTCTGGGACGATTTTTCCCTCAACCCCGCCGAACTGATCGAAGCGGTCTGGACCGAGGTGCCCGATTGGCGCGAATCCACCGAACTGCCCGACGGCCTCTTCCGCAAAACCATCCCCCATTACGACGAAATCGTCATTCGCGAACTCCTCGCCAACGCGCTCGTCCATCGCCCCTACACCACGCGGGGCGACATCTTTATCAACCTTCACCCCGACCACCTCGAAATCCACAATCCCGGCCCGCTGCCACTCGGCGTCACCCCGAACAACATCCTCCAAAAAACCATCCGCCGAAACGATCTCCTCGCCCAGCTCTTCCACGATCTCCGTCTTATGGAGCGCGAAGGCAGCGGCTATGACCGTGTTTACGAAACCCAGTTATTCCAAGCCAAGGCACCCCCGCTCGTCACTGAAGAAGAAGACCGTGTTACCGTGCGCGTGGACCGCCGCATCCTGCGCGCCGATCTCATAGATTTTCTCGCCCGGCTCGACGAACGCTTCGCCCTTTCCCGCCGTGAACGCATCGCCCTCGGTCTCATCGCCCAGCACGGCAGCCTCACCGCCTTGGAATTCGGTCGCCTGTTGCAGGTGGACGAAGATGCCCGCCTGCGCTCCTGGCTCGGTCGCCTCATCGAACTTGGTATCGTCCATACCTCGGGGCAAACCCGCGCCACCGAATACCTGATCGCCCCCGAGATTCTCCGAGTCACGGATTTTAAGGGGCGCACAACACTCAAAGCCATTGAGCCTCACCGATTGGAAGAACTCATCCGCACCGACCTCGCCCGCTACCCTGACAGCTCGGTCTCCGAGCTTCATACTCGCATCGGTCCCGAAATCTCCCGTGCCAAGCTCGATCGTTGCCTCGGGGAACTCCGTGTTCGCGGCGTCATTGCCATGGCCGGCACCCGGCGCTGGGCTCGCTACTGTCTCTCAAATGCCGTGCCAAATAAACCCATAGATAAGCTTTAGTTTTTGGCATCCAAAGCCAGCCACTCCCCTTTGCCTTCTTTAAATCGCCTAAAATTAAAGACTTCTATGGCTCATCGCGCCGCCAAATACTTCACTCTCTTTAGCCAACCGCCCTTTTAGAGCCGCCCCTATAAGTCCTTTAAAGTCCCGCGCCTTCTCTCCGTCGCCCTCTTTTTCTCCACCCATGGCCCGCCCTCCTTCTTCCGAACGTTACGAACTCTCCGAGAAGGAGAAGCGCGACCTCACCGCCCTCATCCAGGCCGGCAAACCCCTGCCCGAGCGCTACCGCTTCCTTCTCTTCGACGACAAACGCGAGGTCGAGCTCACCTGGGCCGGCAAGACCCGCGACGTCTGCACCGCCGTCCTCCCCTTCCAAACCCTCGAACACATCGACGAACCCCGCAAAGAGGCAAAAGCCGCCGACGAACTCGCCATCGACACCGGCGGACGTCAGGTGAAGGGCTGGACCAACAAACTCATCTGGGGCGACAACAAGCTCATCCTCTCCTCCCTCAAATCCGGCGCCCTCCGCCGCCAGATCGAGGACGCCGGCGGCCTCAAACTCATTTATATAGACCCGCCTTTCGACGTCGGCGCCGACTTCTCCATGGACATCGAGATCGGCGGCGAAACCTTTCATAAAGAGCCGAATATCCTCGAACAAATCGCCTATAGAGACACCTGGGGCCGCGGCGCGGATTCGTTCATCGCGATGATTTATGAACGGCTGATTTTGATGAAAGACTTGATGGCCGAAGATGCTGGCATCTACGTTCACTGCGACTGGCGAGTGAACAGTTTCATCCGCCTCGCCTTAGATGAGATATTCGGCAGCAATCGCTTCAATAACGAGATCGTCTGGCACTACGAAAAATGGACCGCATCAAGTAAGATGCTTCAAAAAAACCATGACTGCATTTTACATTTCACCAAGGGGCCATCTTGGACTTTCAACGAGCGCCGAGAAATTACTGAAAACCTTAAAGACAAGTATGAGAAAGGGTATCTGATCGGCGGAGGTGGAGGATCAACGGGCCTCGTCGTTTACGATAAAGACAACCCAAAGGTTCGAGAGATGATCGCCAGCGGGAAGTATAAAGTCGTTTATGCAGATACCACCGGGAAGCCCATAAGCGACGTCTGGCGCATCCCTTTCATAAACCCAGTTGCGAGTGAACGCCTTGATTATCCCACCCAAAAACCTCAAGCGCTAATTGAACGTATCATTTTAGCCTCCAGCAACCCCGGCGACCTCGTCGCCGACTTTTTCTGCGGTTCCGGCACCACCGCCGCCGTCGCCGAAAAGCTGGGCCGCAAGTGGATCGCCACCGATCTCGGCAAATTCGGCATCCACACCACCCGCAAACGTCTCATCGGCGTGCAGCGCGAACTCAAAGCCACCGGCAAAGACTTTCGCGCCTTCGAGGTGCTCAATCTCGGCCGCTACGAGCGCCAGGCCTACCTCAACCTCCCCGGCAACCTCACCGCCAAAAAGAAGGCCGACGCCCTCGCCCGCAAGGAGCGCGAATTCCGCGACCTCATCCTCCGCGCCTACCGCGCCGCCCCGCTGGAAAACGAGCCCTTCTTCCACGGCCAGCACGCCGGCCGCCTCGTCGTCGTCGGCCCCATCAACCTCCCCGTCGGCCGCCTCTTCATCGACGAAGTGATTGTCGAGTGCCGGAAGCGTGGAGCTAGTCGTGCTGATGTCCTCGCTTTCGAATTTGAAATGAGTCTTGGAGCATTTGCCTCTGAGGAAGCTAAAAGACGAGGTATCGACCTTGCGCTTAAGACCATCCCGCCCGAGGTTTTCGACAAACGCGCGGTGGACAAAGGCCAGGTCCGCTTCGCCGACGTCGCCTACATCGAGGCCACCCCCCGCTACGACAAAAAGGACAAGCTCACCGTCGCCCTCGAACTCACCGATTTCTCGGTCTATTACAGCCAAGGCTTCGTCGATGCCGTCACCGCCGAACTCAAGGAAGGCAAAAGCGAGGTCGTCTGCCACGCCGGCAAGCTCATCAAGATCAACAAAGACAAACAGGGCATCGTCACCCAGGAAATCCTCACCAAAAAGTGGACCGATTGGGTGGACTATTGGGCGGTCGATTTTAACTACGAGAGCCGCAAGGAGATCATCAAAGTAGAGAAGGGCACCGGCATAGGTGGCTCAAAAGGCACGCTTGATCTTGTTCCGTCCGAGTTCGAGGAGCAATGGACGGGCAACTACATCTTCGAGAACGAGTGGCAGAGTTTCCGCACCCGCCAAAGCCGCGACCTGGAGCTCAAAACCGTCGCCCACACCTACGCCAAGCCCGGCCGCTACACCGTCGCCATCAAGGTCATCGACATCTTCGGCAACGACACCATGACCCTCGTGCCCGTCACCGTCGGCTAATTTGTAGGGTCGTCGCTCGCAGACGACCGCGCCCGCTTTCCCGTGCCACTTTCTTCAACTTAAACCTACAGCTTCAACTCGCGCCTCCGGCGCGTTCGCCATGCACCAAATCCCCCCCGCCCGCTGGGCCGCCATCAAACTCTTCGCCATGGATGTCGACGGCATCCTGACCGACGGCACCGTCCACATCTCCTCCGACGGCACCGAGACCAAGCAGTTCTCCGTGCTCGACGGCATGGGCCTCGTC
>CAMCHD010000188.1 GCA_945874545.1 Akkermansia muciniphila
TGCACCAAGTGATCCTCTGCCACCCAGTCCCTCAGGTCCGGCGGCAACAACAGCGGCGTGTCGCGGTCTATGTTTACGAATTTTGCCATATTTACCTGCATAGCAGATATTAGGCCAATTTTATAACTAAGTCCGACAGGCTGCTAGGCTATCGTTTCGTGATTCGGGTAACAAATTAGGCGCGGTCTAAACCAGTAAAAGCCCCGCAAGGAGAGGGCGAATAAGCGGCGAGAAATCAGGGCACCGAAGACGAAGGAGGCACATTGGAAGACTGGAGGAGTTGGAACGACGTAGGGGAGACGTGGGGCTGAGCCGAAATCCGAGGGGCAAGGGGGCGGTCGGGTTAAGCATGGTTCGCTGTGCGGGGAACGGTTCGCAAGCAGGGTGGTTTTAAAGCTGTTTAGAATCAGCACGGCGGCTGGCGCGATCGGGGGCGATGCCGCGTTGGAAATCCCGAGGCGGTCAGTCGATGCGACGACTCTTTTGCTTTCGCAAAGTCGCGGGGCGAAGGGAGGTCGCGGGCGGGGTGGTGTCGCCGTCCTGCCGGTGTGGAGGCACCATGATCGAGATCGGGTAGCGGGGAAGTCCGGCCATTCGCGAGCGGAGAAGATGATCGAGCAACTCGACGGCCTCGGGACCTTCCACGCCGTGATTGTGGCTCAGGCAGTTTCTAAACTCGGCCGGATGGCGGACCTCGTCCGGGCCGGGCAGGCCCACCTTGGGTTGCGGACCGAGTGTCTGCTCCCGCGCGTTGAGTTCGAGCAGTGCCCGGCTCAGGATAACCGCTTTTTTCCCGCTCGACGCATAGGGGGCAGGAGCACGCCAATGCGTCGATAGCCCAAGGGGGTGAGTTTGGAAAACGCTAGCGGCGACGCCGGCGAACCGCCCGCGATCCAGTCCTCCCAGCGTTCAACGAATTTCCGAAAACAGGCGTCAGTTTTAAACAGCTTAGATTTTAAGGCGATTGCGCGGCTCCGCTCCAATCAAGAGTCTGGCGCGTGCGCTTCGAACCCGACGCATTACTCCAGTGCCCAACGCAAGCCTCCCCACTTCGCCCTTCCCCGCTCGTATCAGCGAATCCGCCCCTTTGGCGCCCCGGCCGCGTGTGAGCGGTTCGGCTGTTGGGTCGGGACACGTAGAAATCCGCCCCGCCGCCCCACGTGTTAAGGCGGCTCCGGCAGTCAAGGTCCTGGTGGCGTTGAATCGCATCCAGCTACGCCAGTTTTTCCCCGACGGTTTCGATGGGGTGGTCGAAAACGCAGCGGTCCAAGTTTGCGTGACCGACGGGATATCGGTGTCCGAGTGGAATGAAGTTCTGTCCCGCGAGACGCCGACGGCGCTGGTTTCCGGCTGGAGCACTCCCGCGCTGGAGCCCCGCCACACGGCACCGAATGGCGGACCGATACGCTACGTTTGCCACCTCACCGGGTCGGTCCGTCCGGTGGTTGCCCGATCATGCGTCGCAAGCGGCCTGCTGGTGTCGAACTGGGGGGCCGACGCCGCCCCGAGAGTGGCGGAGCACGCACTTTTGCTGGCCCTGGCGGCCCTGCGCAACCTGCCCGCGTGGGCGGATTTTCTGGCGCGACCCAGTTTCACGCATGACGAGAAGGACTGCCTCGAAACGAGGACCCTATTCCATCATCCGGTCGCACTGCATGGATTTGGTGCGGTGGCGCGGGCGCTCTTGCCACTGCTCGCCCCTTTTGGGTGCCCGGTGAAGGTTTTTTCCGAAGGCGTGCCGGCGGAAATATTCCAGCCTTTTGACGTCACTCCGCAGCGGTCGCTGATCGAACTTTATCGTGGTGCCCGCTTGTTAATCTGCTGTGAAGCGCTGACGGTGCGGACTGTGCAAAGTGTCGGGCGGGAGGAATTGGGGTCGCTTGCGCCGGGGGCGGTTTTTGTAAATGTCGGTCGGGGTGCGGTGGTGAACGAGGTGGCGCTCGCCGAAGTGGCCCGGGCACGTGGCTTGCGCGTCGCTCTGGATGTAACGGCCGAGGAGCCGCCCGCTCCCGGTTCGCCACTTTGGGAAATTTCCGGCCTGCTGCTGTCGCCGCATATCGCGGGGCCGACCCTAGACCAATACGCCAGCCATGGTCGAACCGCCCTGAAAAACCTGAACGCGTTTGTCCGTGGCCATCCCCCGGCCAACCTGGTCGATCTTGAAAAATACGACCGTGCGACCTGAGCTGCCGGGGCGTCGGAGGACTGACTCAGCGTGCCGATTGCCGCCCGCCGCTTTGGCGGGTCGGAGCGAACGCTTGGTGCACCTTTTCCGCCGCTCGTCCCGCGTCTGTGTGGCTCTCCTACAAAATTTCCTTCTTCACCGCCATGTTGCCCATTCATTTCCCCATCCGATATCTAAACCGGTTCCTTTTTGCATTCCTGTCTGTCGCCATGCTTAGCGTGAATGCCCAGGATGCGCCGTCCGGAGATCTGTTTATTGTAGTTACGCCCGAAAATCCTTTCCACTCGACTCCAAAGGTGGAGATCAAGCCTGAGGAAGTGATGGCTCGCCTGGTCAAGGGGCATCCGCGTTTACTCTTCACGCAAGCGAACCTGGCCGACTTGCGTAAACGCCACGGTAACGACCCGGTCTTTCTGGACTATGTAAATTCGGTGCTTAAAGAGGCGGATGACCTCGTTTTGGCCGAACCGCCCAAGGGTCATCGGCAAACGCTCACTCGCTTGCTTAGGCTCGGTTTCGCCTATCAATGGACCGGCAAGACCGACTACGTCGCTCCGGCGGTCAGAGATCTGCTCGCCGTATGCGAGGAGCCAGAATGGGACTGGGTTCACTTCCTGGGCGCGGCCGAGTCCGCCATGACCGTCGGCCTGGGTTACGATTGGTTTTACGACCAACTGGATGAACCCAAGCGCAGGAAAATCCGCTTGGCCCTGATTGGCAAAGGGCTGGTTCCGGGTGTCGCCGCGTATGCGGGCGCGCCTTATGGGTGGTTTCGTTACGTGCGCCATAACTGGAACCTCGTCTGTAATAGCGGGTTGCTTATTGGTGCGCTGGCCATCGCGGAAACTGATCCCGACTATGCAAAAATTATCGTGCCCGCCGCGTTGGCGTCTTTGCCCCTGGCGCTAAACGAATATGCGCTTGATGGCGCTTATCCCGAAGGCCCCGGCTACTCCGGCTTCGCCACCCAAGGCGCCCTGTTTGGAATAACCTCGCTGCAAAGCGCGCTCGGCACCGACTTTGGACTCTCCGAAATCACGGGATTCTCAAAGAATATGCACTATAGGCTCCATGTAAACGGCCCCAGCGGTCTCGATGTGGCCTATGCCGACGCGTCCCCGAAAAAAAGACGCTTCCCCGATTGGGGATTTTTCTGGATGAGTGGCCGTTACAACGACCCTCTTCTCGCTCAGAGCGAACATGACTTTTTGCGCGAAAGTAAACGCAAACCAAGCCCGCTCCATGTTCTATTTTACCAACCTGCGCCCACCACCCGGCCGGAACCGCTACCCTTGGACAAGTATTTTCGTGGACCGGTGGAGTTTGTCGCGATGCGAGCGAGTTGGACCGACCGTAATGCCGTGTATGCGGGGCTCAAGGCGGGTTATAACCAAGTGAATCACGGCCATCTCGACCTCGGCAACTTTGAGATCGATGCGCTCGGCGAGCGTTGGTTCTACGATATCGGCGGCGACAACTATGGTTTACCCGGCTATTTTGATATGGCGGACCAGCGGTGGACTTATTATCGCAACGCCACAGCCAGCCATAACGTGCCGATGATCGCGGGAAAAAACCAGAACATAAACGGCATCAGCCGAATACGTGCCCATTCGCTCAACACCGGCGAGCCTTTCGCTATTGTGGATTTATCCAACGCCTACGCCGGCCAGGCGGCCCGGGTGGAACGCGGTGTGCGTCTGGTCAACCAGCGTTCCTCTATAATCGTTCAAGATGAGTTTGAATTCACTTCTCCGCAAACTCTTAGCTGGGGGGCCATGACCCAGGCTGAGATCGTATTAAACGGCGCGCAAGCCGATCTTATACAAAACGGCAAACGCCTGCGTGTCACTCTGTTGTCGCCGAAAGGCGTATTTAAGGAGGTCTCGACTCGGCAGGAACCACCCCAAAAGACCAACGAGGGCATTCGGCGGCTGGCGGTTGATCTCCAGGCCGGCGCGGGCCGGACCACGCTGGTTATACAGTTAACCCCCATCACCGAGGGCGTGCCCGCCACGCCCGCACGGGTGCGCCCCCTCGCCGAGTGGCTATCCGCAGTGGGCGAACCGTAGGCTGGCCGCCCGTAGCAGGCTCTCGTTAGCGTCGCTTCTCCTCATCTTTATCTTTCCCCATGCTATATCCACGCGTTTCTTCCCTTTTGCCGCTTACCCTATCTTCGCTCACCGCCGCTGGAGAAGGCGGCGCCCAGGGCCGCTTTAAGGCCGATCAGGAATCATTGAAACAATACCGCTGCCCCGAGTGGTTTCGCGACGCCAAGTTTGGTATTTGGTCCCACTGGGGCCCGCAGTGCGTTCCGGAGGACGGTGATTGGTATGCCCGGCGCTTGTATATGAGCGCCCAAACCGAACCGCGCTACGGTCAGCCGAACTTTGTGCCCGATTCCAAATCAGACCGCGGTTATCGCCTACACACCAGAGTTTACGGGCATCCGTCCAAGGTAGGATTCAAGGACATTATTCCGCTCTGGAAGGCCGAGAAATGGGATCCCGACGAACTTATGGAGCTCTATGCGCGGGCCGGAGCCAAATACTTTGTCAGTATGGCGGTTCATCACGACAACTTCGACCTGTGGAATTCCAAGCACCAGCCGCGTTGGAACGCGGTCGCGACCGGACCGCAGCGAGACGTGGTGGGCGACTGGCAAAAGGCGGCCAAAAAACGCGGTCTCTGGTTTGGTGTATCCGAACATCTGGGGGCCAGCTTCACCTGGTATCAAGTCAACAAAGGAGCAGACCCGAGCGGACCGATGGCGGGGGTTCCCTACGACGGTAACGACCCGCAATATCAAGATCTTTATCACCCTAGGACCGAGGAGAATGACAATGAATGGCTCACCACCAATCCCCGGTTTCACGCGACTTGGTTGGCTCGCATCCGCGATTTGGTTGATACTTACAATCCGGATCTCCTCTATTCCGACAGTAAATTTCCCTTCGGGTCGGTCGGTGCGGAGCTTGTTTCTCATTTTTACAACAATAACGAAGCTCGGAATGGGACCTTGACGGCCATCTACAATTGTAAGGAGGATCCGCAGCCCCGAGGGTGGATTCGCGATATCGAACGGGGTGTGATGACGGAGATCAATCCGGAACCATGGCAAACCGATACCAGCATCGGCGACTGGTATTACCGCAAAGGCGAAACCTACAAGACCTCGACGCAGATTCTCCAAATGCTGGCGGATATCGTCAGCAAAAACGGAAATCTTCTTATCAATGTGGTGCAGAAACCGGACGGTGAAATTCCGGCCGAGGCGCGCCAAGTGTTGGAAGAGATCGCCGCCTGGATGCAGCTTAATGGAGAAGCAATTTTCGCCACCCGACCGTGGCAAGTTTACGGCGAGGGTCCGTCCGTGACTCACCCCGCCGAACCCGGCGAGTTTGGCGGCGCGGTGGACGTGCGAAAAGAACCCTACACCGCAGAAGACATTCGTTACACTCAATCGAAGGACGGCAAAGCGGTGTTTGCGCTGGTTATGGGGCGTGCAAATACGAAAGTCACCTTGCACGCGGCGCGGGTGAGTGGTAAGCGGGACGAGGGTCGGGTCGAGCTGCTCGGCACGGGGCAGGTCTTGCACCACGAGGTTGACGCTGATGGCGTTCTCAGAATTTATATACCGGAACTGCTCGCCAAAGAACTCAGCGCCCTAAAACTTACCGGCTTCGAACTCACCGCCCGGCGGCGGTAGAGTAGGTGCTCTGGTTCTTCGATGGTTTCGACGGGTAGCCAGACTCTCTTGTGTAGTTCCCGAACTCTCCAGACCGGCCTTGTTCGTTTCCGGATGTAGCATTGGCCGTCCCCGTCCAACCCTACATCGTCAGCAGACCGGAAGGCGTCGCCAAATTTTTATCGTAAATTCGGTCGTCACTCCCAAGCCTTCGCCCTGTGAAAAACGTGGTCACCCTGCGCGACATCGCCGAAGAAGCCGGGGTGAGTCATGTCACCGTCTCGCTTGCCTTGCGCAACCAGCGTAAGATCTCCGCGCAGACCACCCGCCGAATTCAGGCAATTGCTCAACGGCTTGGCTATGTGCCTGATCCGGGCCTGGCTCGGCTCAATGCGTATCGACGGAGCACTCAATCCGGGGACTCCGGTTCGGCCTTGGCGTGGATTAACTTTTGGCCGGAACCGGACCGCCTGTTGAGCTTTGAGATTTACAAGGAATATTGGCGGGGCGCGAAGGAGCGGGCGGAGAAAATCGGTTACCGTATGGACGAGTTTCGCCTCGCGGATTGCGATATGAACGCGGCGCGTCTCGCGCAGATTCTGCGGGCGCGGGGGATTCAGGGGGTTTTGATTCCGCCTTCCGCCGATGGTGCCAATACCCAGATCGATCTGCCTTGGGCACAACTCGCGGCCGTGCGCATCGGCTACAGTGTGTCTTCAATTCCCACCCACCTTGTTACCAACACTCAGTTCCAGACCGCCTACGAGGCGACCATGAAGGCGGCGTCGCTAGGGGCGGAACGAATCGGATACTTCTTCCACGCCGCTGGTGAGCGGAAGACCCGCTATCATTTCTTGGGCGGCTACCGTGTCGCCTTGGATATTCTTGGCCGCCCGCACCAAATCCCTCCCCTGATCCCACTCTCTTCCGAGGAAGACCAGCATCGGCAGGTCTTTTTGGACTGGTTTGCCGCCCAAGGTCCCGACTGCATTTTAACCCAGTATGCCGGAATCGTTCCTTGGTTACGCAAGGCCGGGGTCTCCATACCCAATCAAGTAAAGATCATTCACCTCGGGCTCCCGGTGACGTGTTCCCTACGACTGTCCGGCATGAAACAAAACTCACACGCCATCGGCGGCCAGGCGGTCGAGCTGCTGGCGCGTATGTTGCGAAACGGAGAGATCGGCCCGCCCGACCCACCCCTTGAACTGCTCGTTCCGAGTGAATGGGTCGAAGGCGAAACCGCCTGATACGTTGCCTGATTTGTCGAAGTTTTCCGTGAAAGAGAGTGGCGCGTTGGACTTGCCAAGTCAAGCAACCCGATTTCCTTTCCAATTGCAGAGTATCATCTTGTGTGCGAACGCGAGTAGGAGAACCCTCATCAAAAATCCAGAGAACGACACGCCAAGGCTTTCTCCGATATCTGTATCATCCACCGGCCTCTGCGATCAGTTTTTCGGATTTTGGCCGGGGACGGCCAGCGCTGCACCAGAATTTGAACTCAATCGTTAGTCGGTGGGAAGGGTCGATTTTCCGTTGAAATGCTTCCGTTAAGTTCTTTTAAT
>CAMCHD010000189.1 GCA_945874545.1 Akkermansia muciniphila
GCACGTTCGCCGCAGGCCTCACCGGAGCCGCCGCCTGCACCTCGACGAACCTCGGCGCCACCGCCTCCGGCCTCGCAACCGCCGCGACCGTCTTCGACTTCGCTTCCCGCCGCGACCGCTGCACCCAGTGCGCGAACGTCGTCTTGTTCAACCCGGCACGTCGCGCGAACTCCGCCTGCGTCAGCCCGCTCGCCTCGTATTCCTTCACCACCTCCGCCCTCCGCTCTTGGGTCAACCGCCGCCGACCTTTGCGGTCCCGCGGCTGCTCGTCTTCCATTACCACCTCCGTCTCGGCTTGTTACATCCCCCGAGACTACCAACTCCGTCTTCACTCGCCTACGAGGCACCCGGCCGACCGCTTACATACCATGCGCATCCACGGCCAGATGTATCTTCGTGTTTCGCGCCCTTTTGTGAGGCCGATCTCCTCGTTTCCACCAATCGCCCCTGCCGCATGGGCATGCGCTTTGACGTGACTGGCGTCGATCAGCAGCCACTCCATGTCGGGTTCTTGGATCAACCGCTCCAGCAGCTTTTCCCACTGTCCCTTGTCTCTCCAACGGCAGAACCTGCGGTGCGTGTTCTTCCAGTCGCCGTAGTCAGCAGGCAGGTTTCGCCACGGTGCCCCGGTCCGCAAAATCCACAGCACCGCGTTGATGAAGCGTCGATTATCCACGGCTACCCCTCACCAGCTTCCCTCCCGGCCTGGCAACAACGGCTCCAGCACAGCCCACACCCGATCCGAAACGTCATGCCGACGACGTATTTCGACTATGCTCGGAAGAGAATACTGCGCGAAACCCACAGTCTAGAAATCTCGTGACGACACGCCGTAGACCAATTAGTCGTTGGACGATTTCGCTCGGGGTGGAATGTTGTCTGATGGTTTGTTCCGAAAGAAGTTACAGAGGCAAAAGATACTCAAAACAGCTAGTGTCAGCAGAGGAAGGAGGTGATCCGGGTTTGTAACGATATGATCGATCATCGTCTCAAAATCCCAAGTGAGATCGTGCCCGCCGTCGTGGCCTGGATGGGCATTGGCGGTGCTAGCGACAAATAACTGAAAGAATACCAAACCGAGAATGTTCCGCAGTGAAGGGGTGCTCATGATCTTGTGATTGTTAAGCATCTTGCAGGCCACCTCGCCATTGAAATTTCCACTGCGAAGCGGGCCTTGGTGTGCCGAATGCTGTGGTGATTTTTTAGGGTTCCTCATGCTTTCCTTTCTCAGCCTCGACCTTGCAAGCCTTCGCACGACTTATGCAGCCGGGGATATTTCCCCCGTCGGAATTGTGGTGGAAGTCTTTTCTCGTATCCGAGCCCGTGGGCAAGATAACGTTTGGATCGCTTTACGGGACGAGAGAGAGGTCATGGCGGAGGCCGAAATGGCCGTAGCTCGCCGCGCAACCGGAGAGAATTTGCCCCTCTATGGCGTGCCCTTTGCAGTCAAGGACAACATCGACGTCGCCGGTTTGCCCACCACTGCGGCGTGTCCGGCTTTCAGTTACCTGCCGACGGCCGATGCCGAGGTGGTTCGTCGTTTGCGTTCCGCCGGCGCGATTGTTATCGGGAAGACCAATCTTGATCAGTTTGCCACCGGTCTGGTCGGAGTGCGGTCCCCCTATGGCGCTCCGAGCAGCGTGTTTAACCAAGACTATATCTCGGGTGGTTCCAGTTCGGGGAGCGCGGTTGCCGTCGCGGCGGGCCTGGTTTCTTTCGCCCTTGGCACGGACACAGCCGGTTCAGGGAGGGTGCCGGCCGCTTTTAACCACATTGTGGGGTGGAAACCGACCAAGGGTCTTCTCAGCACGAGGGGGCTGGTGCCGGCCTGCCGATCGCTTGATTGCGTGAGCGTGTTCACCCTCAACTGCGCCGATGCTTCGGTGGTCAGGGGAGTAGTGGCGGGATTTGACCCATTGGATCCCTATTCTCGCACCGCCGCGGAAGTCGGGCGGATGGAGTTCCCGGCGGTGTTTCGGTTCGGCGTGCCGCGCTCTTCCCAGCTGGAGTTTTTTGGCGATGTTGAAGCTGCGAACCTCTATGCGGCCTCGATTGCGCGGTTACGAGCGCTCGGGGGGCGGCCGGTGGAGTTCGACTATGCTCCGTTCGCGGCGACTGCCGCACTGCTTTACTCGGGGCCTTGGGTGGCGGAACGTTTGGCGGCGATTACTCCCTTTGCCGATCTTCACCCCGAGGCGCTGCATCCGGTCACAGCTGCAATCATCAGCGGGGCGCGTGGGCTCTCGGCAGTTGAAACGTTTCGCGCTTTTTACAAACTGGAAGAACTTCGGCGTAAAGCCGCCGCCGAGTGGGCGTGTATGGACGTGCTTCTGCTGCCGACAACGCCCACGATCTACAGGCATGCCGAGGTGGCCGCCGAGCCGGTCGCATTGAACAACCGCCTCGGAACCTACACCAATTTTGTCAATCTCCTCGATCTTTCCGCGCTGGCAGTTCCGGCTGGGTTCCGACGGGATGATCTTCCTCTTGGTGTTACTCTGATGGCGCCGGCCCATGGTGATGGGGCCTTGTTGGAGCTCGGAGGCAGGCTCCACGCCGCCCTTGGAGGCACGCTTGGCGGCACGACCACGCGGCTGGCGGATGTCTCCGCTTTGTCCAAGCTGCCGGATTCGCGTGCTCCCTTTCATCCCGCCCCCGCCGCCCCCCCGACGGCTGTTCCGCTTGCGGTGGTGGGGGCACACCTCACCGGACAACCCCTCCATCACCAACTCACCTCGCGCGGGGCTTCCCTTCTCCGAACGACCCGCACGGCGCCCGATTACAGGCTCTTCGCGCTGGCCCGCACGAACCCGCCCAAGCCCGGTCTGGTTCGTTCGCCGGGCTTTACACCGACGCCCGACGAAGGCAGGCCCGCCGGCATCGAGGTCGAGGTGTGGTCACTTTCGACCGAGGCTTTTGGGGCGTTCACCGGCGAGGTTCCGCCACCGCTTGCCATCGGCAATGTCGTCCTTGCGGATGGCAGCACCGTAAAGGGCTTTGTGTGCGAACCGGCCGCGCTGGAGGGCTCGACCGAAATCACCGCGTATGGTGGATGGCGCGCCTACGTCGCCGGGTGCGGCCGGGTTTGAATCTGCGCCGGCCCGTCGGTGGCACGGGGCGTGCTTATTACGATTCGCGCGATTCGTAACACTTTTGTTCGTCCCGCGCCGTCCACCTCCCGCCTGATTCTGTTCATCTTCCCCGATCACCCATGACCACCATCGCCCGCCGCCTCGCCTCCGTGTTCCTCGCCGCCGGTCTCGCCGCCGGTTCTTTATTCGCCGCTCCGCTTAAAATCGCCTACTCCGATTGGCCGGGTTGGACCGCTCTCGCCATCGCCGAACAGAAGGGTTTCTTCAAGGATGCGGGTGTCGAGGTGGAGTTGCTTTGGTTTGAATACGGTCCGTCCATGGAAGCGTTTACCGCCGGCAAGGTCGATGCGGTTACCGTGACCAACGGAGATGCGTTGGTGACCTCCGCCGGCGGCGCGAAAAACGTCGCGATCATCCTCACCGACTATTCGAACGGCAACGACATGATCGTCGCAAAGCCCGGCATCGAGTCCCTGAAAGATTTGAAGGGGAAAAAGATCGGTATTGAGGTGGGTTTTGTTGAGCACCTGCTGCTGCTGAACGGCCTCCAGAAAGTGGGCCTCGCCGAATCCGACGTGGAGCTCGTTCCCACGCCCACCAATCAAACGCCCCAGGTGCTCGCCTCGGGCCAGGTGGACGCCATCGGTGCGTGGCAGCCCAATTCCGGAGCCGCCTTGAAGGCGGTCGCCGGTTCCAAGGCCATCTACACCAGCGCCGACGAACCGGGCTTGATCTATGACGCCGTGGTGGTGACTCCGCAGAGTCTCGCCGAACGCCGCGCCGACTGGGTGAAGGTCGCGCAGGTCTGGGATCGGGTGGTGGCGTTTCTCGCCGACTCGAAAACCCGCGCCGAGGGCATCAAGATCATGGCCGCCCGCGCCGGGGTGGACGCTTCCGAATACGCGTCCTTCATGCCCGGCACGCGTTTCCTCTCGCTCGCCGAAGGCGCGACGATCCTCGGCTCCTCCGCGTCGGGTTTCGGCTCTCTCGCGGGATCCTCGAAAATCGCCGATGATTTCAACGTGAAGAACGGCGTCTACAAGGAGGCGCAGGATATCCCGGCTTCTTTCGACGCCTCCATCACCGCGGACGCGCTGAAAAAGTAACCCCGCCCCCGGCTTCGTTTTTCCCGCTCCCGGCCGGCGCGTCGCGCCGGCCTTTTTTGTCCCGCCGCACCATGTCCCGCTGGCTCTCCATCCGAAAGGACCTGACGCCAGGTCTGCATCGCCGGTTCGGGGTATTGGCTTTTCTGATACCGCTCGCGACTTGGAGCCTGTTCTCCTACGTGCCCTGGCTTTGGCATCCGATGGTGCGGGTCACGGACCCCGCCGGCGTTTCCTGGATCAAACCGGGCCAGATCCTCCCGCGCGAGGACTTCGCCAAGTTGGTGGAAAAACAGGCCGCGCTGGCCGCGCCCACGCCTACCGGGACGCCGGCCAATCCCTTGTATTTCCCGCCCCCGCACGCCGTGGGTCGCGCCCTCTACACCGCCTTCACCACCGAGCCCGTGCTGAAGGGGGACAAGTGGCTGCATCAGGCGATTTTTGCCAGTATCCGCACCATCTTCTGGGGCTTCGCCCTCGCGTGCCTGGTCGGCGTGCCGTTGGGGGTGTTTTGCGGCGCCTCGCCCGCCATCGCCCGGCTCACCGAGCCATTTGTCGATTTTATCCGCTACATGCCCGCCCCGGCCTTTGGCGCCCTGATGGTGGCGATTTTCGGGATTCATGTGGCTCCCAAAATCTCGATCATCTTCATCGGGGTTTTTTTCCCGCTCGTGCTGGTGGTGGCCACCACGGTGCGCCGTGCCGATTTGAGCCTGGTGGAGGCGGCGCAGACCCTGGGGGCCAAGCCTCGCGCGCTGGTCTTTCGGGTGCTGGTGCCCGCCAGCCTGCCCGATCTCTACAACGATTTGCGGCTCCTGCTCGGCAGCGCGTGGACTTACCTGATCGTGGCCGAGGTGGTCGGGGTGAGCAGCGGCATCAGTTTTTTCATCAATCAGCAGGCCAAATACCGCAACTTCGACAACGTCTACGCCGCCATCGTGATCATCGGCGCGATCGGGTTTGGCACCGACCAGGCGCTCGCGTGGCTCGGCCAGCGTTTGTTCGCTTGGAAAAATCCCCGTCCCAGCCGGCTTCGCCGCTTTTTCGGACGGCTGACCGGCGCTCCCGGCGCCGCGCGGCCGGCAGACGCGTCCCGGAACGCGGGCGAGCCCGTCTCCACGTTTTAAATCGCGTCCCCCCCAATTTTCATACCGTGGCTTCGCCCCCCGAATCCTTCGCTCCGATCGCCGAGGTCCTGCCCGATTACCGACGACAGTCCCCGGCTGTCGCCGCTCGTTTCGCCGCGCTACACCAGCGTCCGGTCGTGCTCGAAATCGACGGTCTGGGGCGGCAGTTCGCCGGCGAACACGGGCCGGTCACGGCCCTGCGTGATATCTCCCTGCAAATCCATCGTCGCGAGTTCGTGTGCGTCATCGGCCCTTCCGGCTGTGGCAAATCCACTTTTATCCGCCTGCTCGCCGGACTCGATACCCCGACTTCCGGCCGGGTGCTGCTCGACGGCAAACCGGTGACGGGGCCAGGCCCGGATCGAGGCATGGTTTTCCAAGGCTACACCTTGTTTCCGTGGTTGTCTGTGACGCGTAACGTGATGTTCGGGCTTGAGATGCAGGGCAGGGCGCGCTCGGAGGCGGAGCGTGAAGCCCTCCAATGGATCGATCTGGTGGGGTTGAACAAATTTGCCCACGCCTACCCGCACCAGCTTTCCGGCGGCATGAAACAACGCGTCGCCATCGCCCGCGCGCTCGCCGCCAGTCCGCGAATTCTTCTTATGGACGAGCCGTTCGGCGCGCTCGACGCCCAGACCCGCGCGCAGATGCAGGCCCACCTGCTGGAGATCTGGCGCAACGTCGACGTGACCATCTTTTTTATCACCCACGACCTCGACGAGGCCATCCTGCTGGCCGACCGCATCCTCGTGCTCAAGGCCAACCCCGGCGAGGTCCAGGAAATCATCGAGGTGCCCGTGCCCCGGCCGCGACGGCTCGACCAGGTCTCCAGTCCGGAGTTTCTCGCCACCCGGCGGCGTCTGGACGACTTGATCCACCCGAAGGTCCACACCCACGCCGCCCCCGAACGTCTCCCCATCGTGCGCCTGACCCAACTGGGCGACGACGTCGAGTAGGTCCCCGCGCATGGCCGCCGCTTCCGCTTCCGCCTCCGTCCGCTGGGACCACCTCACCTGGCCGGAGATCGCCGCGTTGATCACCGGCGGCCGCGACGCCGTTTTGATGCCCTGCGGTGCGACCGAGCAACACGGGCCGCATCTCGGCACGGGTATGGATACCGTGCTCGCCGGGGAGGTCTGCGCCGCCGTGTCGGCCGCCACCGGCGTGCCCGTCTTGCCCGCCCTGGCCTATGGTTGTTCGCTCGGCCACTCGCACCGCTGGCCCGGCACGCTCGCGCTTTCGCCCCAGACCCTCATCGCGCTCGTCACCGACCTTGGCGACTGGCTCTGGCAGGCCGGGGTGCGTCGTCTTTTTCTGGTCAACAGCCACGTGACCAACGCCGCCCCGCTTCGCTGCGCGCTGGAAATCCTCCGCGCCCGTCACGACGGCTTCATGGTCGCCGTGCTCAACACCGCCGAGGCCAGCCCGCGCGTGCGCGCCGCGTTTTTCGCCGACGCCGCCGACTGGCACGCCAACCAGGCCGAGACCGCCCTGATGCTCGCCCGAGCCCCGGCCCTCGCCCGGCCCGAACTATGCGCCACCGCCGACGACCCCGACCGCACCGCCGGCCTCGTCTTCGCCCACCCGGTCAACCGCACCAGTCGCAACGGCGTGACCGGCCACCCCTCCCGCGCGACGGTCGCCGAGGGCGAAAAACTTTTCCGCTGGATCGTCGCCGACCTGACCAAAACCGTGCGCCGGGCCCTCCGCGAAACAGCGCCGCTCGACGCGTCCTATTTCCCCGCACCTCCTCCCGCCCGCCCTTCGCGTCCTTAGCGCCCTTCGCGCGAAAGAATCCCGTCCGTCCGTTCCCCTCCGTTTCCAACCTTCCACCTTCCACAGTCACTGCTTCCCGTCCCATGAAACCCGATACCGAAATCCTTTCCCTCCAAGCGGACCTCAAGGCCAAGGGCGTCAAATACGTCGTCGGCGCCTACGTCGACCTCCACGGCGTGCCCAAGGGCAAATTCGTGCCCATC
>CAMCHD010000190.1 GCA_945874545.1 Akkermansia muciniphila
TGGGTGTCGATCCCGCCGGCGGTGACGATGGTGCCCTCGCCCGCCAGCACCTCGGTGCAGGCGCCGACGATCATGGGATTTTTCCGACCGGTCTTGGGGTCCGGGAAAACGGAGCCGAGGCCGGACTGGATGCCGGGGTTGCCGGCGTGCCCGATGCCGACGATGAGGCCGTGTTTGATGCCGATGTCGGCCTTGATGACGCCGAGGCGGGCGTCGAGGATGAGGGCGTTGGTGATGACGAGGTCGAGCGACTCGGCGTCGGACGCGGTGGACGACTGGCCCATGCCGTCGCGGATGACCTTGCCGCCGCCGAACTTGATCTCGTTGCCATAGCCGCCGCCCTCGGCGATCAGGTCGCGCTCGACCTGGATGAAGAGCTCGGTGTCGGCGAGGCGGACCTGGTCGCCCACGGTGGGGCCAAACATCTCGGCGTATTGGCGGCGGGTGAGTTTGAGGGGCATGTGTAGGAAATGACCAATGCCCAAAGACCAATGTCCGATGGGCGGACGGTGTAAGCCTTGATTTAGAGTTTACCGTTGATCAGGCCGTTGAGGCCCCAGACCTCGCGGGTGCCGGCGAGGGCGACGAGTTCGACTTGTTTGGTGTCGCCGGCCTCGAAGCGGACTGCGGTGCCGGCCGGGATGTTGAGACGGAAACCGCGCGCGGCGGCGCGGTCGAAGCGCAGGGCGGCGTTGGTCTCGAAAAAGTGGAAGTGTGAACCCACCTGGATGGGCCGGTCGCCGGTGTTGGCGACGACGAGGGGTTTGGTTTCGAGGCCGACGTTGGCGTCGAAGGGGGCGGAGTCGGAGGAAACGATGATTTCGCCGGGGATCATGGGAGGGGGCAAATTCGAAGGACGAAGTCCGAATGACGAAAGGGAGAAACGCGGAGGAGAAAATGTATGCCTGGTGCATTCATTCGGGATTCGGATTTCGGCATTCGGATTTCCGCTTCAGCGGATCGGGTTATGGACGGTGACGAGTTTGGTGCCGTCGGGGAAGGTGGCTTCGACCTGCACGTCGTGGATCATCTCGGGCACGCCCTCCATGACCTGATCGCGGGTGAGCAGCGTCGCGCCGAAGCTCATCAAATCGGCCACGGAGCGGCCGTCGCGCGCGCCCTCCATGATCTCGTAGGTGATGATCGCGATGGCCTCGGGATAATTCAGCTTCAAGCCGCGGGCCTGGCGGCGGCGGGCGAGATCGGCGGCGGTGACGACCAGCAGTTTTTCGCGTTCGCGAGGGGTGAGGTGCATGGGGACGGAAAGGAGCGAGAAGTTAGAATTTAGGAGCTAGAAGGGAAGGCTAGGAAGCCCAGTGCGCAGCGGTTCGATATTCTCGCTCCTCGCTCCTAGATTCTAGCTCCTTTTCCGCTCACACCTGCAAATGCTCCTTCACGACCTCGTCGGTGAGGTCGGCGATGGGGCCGGAGATGGTGACGGCGCCGCGATCCATGGCGTAAAAGCGGTCGGCCACGGCGCGGCAGAAATCGACATACTGCTCGACCAACAAAATCGACAGTCGGCCGCTGGCGCGGAGTTTGCGGAGGGTGTCGCCGATCTCCTCGATGATGCTGGGCTGGATGCCCTCGGTGGGCTCGTCGAGGAGGAGAAGCTTGGGCTTGGTCAGCAGGGCGCGGCCGATGGCGAGCTGTTGTTGTTGTCCGCCGGAGAGCACGCCGCCCTTGCGCGCGACGAACTGTTTGAGGATGGGGAAAAGGGTGTAGACCTCGTCGAGCGCGGCGCGAGCGGCGGAACCCTTGACCCCGTGGACAACGAGGCTGATGCGGAGGTTTTCCTCGACCGTGAGGTGGGGGAAGATGTCGCGACCCTGCGGGACGTAACCGAGACCGGCGCGGGCGCGGGCATCGGTGGGCAGACCGACGAGGCTGGTGCCGGCGAGGGTCATGACGCCGGAGCGAAGGGGGCGGAGGCCCATCAGGGCGCGGAGGGTAGTCGTTTTGCCGACCCCGTTGCGGCCCATCAGGGCGACGACCTCGTTGGGGCGGACCTCGAGAGTCACGCCGCGCAGGATGCGGGAGCCGTCGATATCGACCTCGGCGGATTGAACGGAAAGCAAGGGATCAGACATCGGGGCGAATTTAGTTTTTGCCGCGACCGAGGTAGACCTCGCGGACCTTGGGATGGGACTGCACGTCGTCGAACTTGCCCTCGCAGAGCACGGAGCCTTGGTGCAGCACGGTCACCTGGCCGTTGACGGAAATCTGCTTCACGAAGGACATGTCGTGCTCGACCACCACGATGCTGTGTTTGCCGGCGAGACTTAGCAAAAGCTCACCGGTGCGGTGCGTCTCCTCGTCGGTCATGCCGGCGGCGGGCTCGTCGACCAGCAGCACGCGCGGTTCGGACGCGAGCAGCATGCCGATCTCCAGCCACTGTTTTTCCCCGTGCGAAAGCAGGCCGGCCTTCCAGTGGCGTTTGTCGTCGAGGCGCACGAGTTTCAGCAGGGCGTCGAGGCGGTCGCGGGCGGAGGAATCGAGCCGGTGGAACAGCGAGGCGAACACCCCGCGCGGCCCCTTGAGCGAGAGGACCAAGTTGGTGAACACGGTGTGCTCGGCAAAGACCGAGGGTGTCTGGAACTTGCGGCCGATGCCCAGGCGCTGGATTTCGTATTCGTTGAGTTTGGTCAGGTCGGTCGCGGGGCTGTCCGGGATCGGGCTGTATTCGATCCCGCCGGTGTCGGGCTTGGCGCGGCCGGTGAGCAGATCGAAAAACGTCGATTTGCCGGCGCCGTTGGGGCCGATGACGGTGCGCAGTTCGCCGGGGAACAAATAGAAGTTCAGCGCGTTGATGGCGCGAAACCCGTCGAAGGTTTTCGTCACGTCTTCGGCTTGGAGGATCGGGTGCATGAAAAAGCAGTCGAAAGTCGAAGGTCTTAAGGGTGAAGGTCGCCGGCGGGCGCCGCCGGAGCGGCGGGCGCGGGCGGCGGAGGACGAAGTTTGGCCCACGCGGCGCGGAACTTGGCCGGCAGGCTGATCAAACCGCCGGGCAAAAACAGCACGACCACGATGAACAGGCCGCCGATGATGTAGAGCCAGAGTTCGGGCGCGGCGCGGGTGGCCCAACTCTTCAGCGCGTTGACAAACAGCGCTCCGAGGATGGGCCCGAGCAGGGTGCCGCGCCCGCCGACCGCGACCCACACGACGGCCTCGAGGGATTTTTCCGGGGTCATCTCGGACGGGTTGATGATGCCCACCTGCGGCACGTAGAGCGCGCCCGCGACGCCGGTGATGGCGGCGACCAGCACAAACACGAAGAGCTTGTAGCGGGCGGTGGCGTAGCCGGAGAACAACACGCGATTCTCGCCGTCGCGGATGGCCTGCATCAGGTGGCCGAACTTCGCGCGCGTCAGCCAGCGATAGAGCAGGAACACGCCGGCGAGCAGCAGCACGGAAGCAAGGTAGAGACCGCGACGGGTCGCGGGGGAGTTCAAGTCGGCACCGAGCACGCGCTTGAAGTCGGTGAAACCGTTGTTGCCGCCGAAGCCAAAATCGTTGCGGAAAAACAGCAGCGCGGCGGCGTAGGTGAGCGCCTGGGTGAGGATGGAGAGATAGACGCCCTTGATGCGGGAGCGGAAGGCGAGCCAGCCGAAGACAAAGGCCACCAGGGCCGGGACGACGAGCACGGCGGCGGCGGCGAAGGGGAAGGAATAAAACGGCTCCCAGTGCCCGGGCAGGGCCTTGTAACCCAGGAAGACCATGTAGTCGGGCAGGTCGGACTTATACTGGCCGTCCTTTCCGATCATCAGCAGCAGGTGCATACCGAAGGCGTAACCGCCCAGGGCAAAAAACAGGGCCTGGCCGAGCGAGAGGATGCCGAGGTAGCCCCAGAGCAAGTCGACGCCGAGGGCGAGGACCGCGTAGGTGGCGTATTTGCCGTAGAGATTCAGGGTGAAGTCGCTCGGGCGCAGCAGGTGCTCGGCGGGCAGGGCGGCGTTCAGCAGCGGCAAGACCAAGGCGAGCACCAGGGTGGGCACCAGAAAGGCGGCCCACTGGGCGCGGGTGAAAAAACGCGGCTCGACGTCGGGAAGTTGGGCGGAGGCGGACATGGCGGCGGGTTAGTCGAGGCTGCGGCTGCGCGTCGGGAACAGGCCGCCCGGACGCCACTGGAGGAAAAGAATGATCGCGAAGAGGACGAGGATCTTGCCCATGACCGCCCCGAGGATGGGCTGGAGCAACTGGTCCACCGTGCCGATGCCGAGCGAGGCGGCCACGGAACCGAGGACGTTGCCCACCCCGCCGGAGACGACGACCATAAAGGCGTCGATGATGTGGAGCTGGCCCATGCCGGGACCGACGTTGCCCAGTTGGGAAAGACAGGCGCCGGCCAATCCGGCGAGGCCCGAACCAAAGGCAAAGGTGAACATGTTCACGCGCGTAGCCCGAACCCCGATACACGACGCCATCTGGCGATTCTGCATCACCGCGCGCACCAGCAGACCGAGGGAGGTGCGGTTCAGCGCCAGCCATACCCCGAACACCACCAGGGCGGCGAATCCGATCACGAAGAGGCGATTGTAGGCGAAAAGCACGTCGTTCAAGGAGGCGCTGCCCTGGAGCCAGGCGGGGGCGTTGATCTGCACGTTGGCCGGGCCAAAAACCAGACGAAAGGTCTGTTGCAGCGCGAGGGAGACGCCCCAGGTGGCGAGCAGACTCTCCAGCGGGCGTTTGTAGAGAAACTGGATGATGCCGCGCTCCAAACCGAGGCCGACCAAGGCGGCGGCGGCGAAGGCCACCGGCAGGGCGGCGATGAAGTAAAAATGAAAGGCCAGGGACTCGGCGCCAAAGGCGGAGACAAAGAGATTCTGCACCACAAAGGTCGAGTAGGCCCCGACCACCATGAGTTCGCCGTGGGCCATGTTGATCACGCCCATCAGGCCGAAGGTGATGGCGAGACCGAGGGCGATGAGCAGGAGCACGGAGCCGGCGCTGAGTCCGCGAAAGAGGTCGCCGAAAAAGTTCACGGTTTTCCAATGCGACTCGATTTTTTTCAGGGCGGCGGTGAGCGCCGCGGCCTCGGCGGGGCTCGGGGGCGGCGTGGCGGCGAGCAGTTCCTTAAAGCGGGAGGCGGCCGCGAGCGAGTGGGCCTCGCCCAGCGCGGCGATGGCGGCCAGGCGCACCGCGGGATCGGCGTCGGCGAGCTGGATAAACGCGATCGCATCGCCCAGCGCCGAGCGCACCGCCGGCGCCTGTTCGATCACCAGCCGGGCCTGAAGCAGGGGCAGGTGCTCCGCCTTGCGGGATTGTCCGAGGCGCTCGATGGATTCGCGGCGCACGGAGGCCGAAGGATCGGCCACGCCGGCCACCTCGAGCACATCGCGCATCGCGCGGCGCAGCGGTGCGGTGGTGTCGAGGGGTTTCAGGCTCTTCGGGGCGATCAAAAGCGGAGCGGACGATCCGGACGGGCCGTTCGGATCGGGAATCGGGGAACCATCCAAAACGGAAAGGGCGACGAGTTGATCGCCGCCCGCGGGCGCGGGAGCGAGGGTGGCGGGCACGCGCGAGCCGTCGGGCAGCGGCACGAGGAAAAGTTCCCCGGCGCGCCAGGCGGTCAACGCCGGCGTGATGGCGGAATCCTCGACCCCCACCAGCCCGCGAATGGCGGCGACCTGCTCGGCGGGAGGCGCAAGCAGCGCGGCGAGCAACCGGGCCCGTCCAGGGGAAACCGTCGGGGTCGCCTCGACCGCCAAGGCGCGCCCGATACAGGCGTAAAACACTACCGTTAAATAAATTAAGATACGATACATCGAGCGGATGGCGTGGACAAAGCAGGAACGGGGCCGAAGCCCGTCGAGGCGGACGGGCCGGCGCAAAAGGCGCAAAAAACCCGGGCAGGCCTGGCGGGCCGGATCTTGCGGAATCGAAACGGCGGCGGCGGGGCGGACGGTAAAAAAGACGGGGCGGGTCCGTGAAGACCCGCCCCGACAACCAAAACTAACCAACGATCAACCACGCGCGCCGTAACCAGCGGCGCGGTGGAAAGGAAGCGGGCGCCGGACTTACTTCTTGCCGAAGGTGCCCTTCAGGAAGGGCTCGCCGTAAACGCCCTCGTAGGACTTGAGGATCTTGAACTGACCGTCGGCCAGCGTCTCGCCGATGTAGACGTTCTTGGTGATGTGGTGGTTCTTCTGCATGGTGACCTTGCCACCGGGACCATCGAAGCTCACGCCGGACTCGAGGGCGGTGCGAACCGCGTCGACATCGAAGGTGCCGGCCTTCTCGACCGCGGCCTTCCACAGGTAAACGCCGACGTAGGACAGCACCATCGGGCTGTTGGTCACGCGGCCCTTCTTCTCGATGCCGGGGACGGTGCTCTTATCCAACCAAGCGAAGAAGTCCTTCTTGAACTTGTCGTTCGCGGGGGTGTCGACGGACATGAAGTAGCTCCAGGCGCCGAGGTGGCCGACGAGGTCCTTGGTGGGCAGGCCGCGGAACTCGTCCTCGGAAACCGAGAAGGAGATGACGGGGATGTCCTCGGACTTGATGCCGGCGTTGGCCAGCTCGCGGAAGAAAGGAACGTTGGTGTCGCCGTTCAGGGTGGAGACCACCGCGGCGTCACCGGAGGCGCCGAACTGTTTGATCTCGGCCACGATCTGCTGGTAATCGGTATGACCGAAGGGGGTGTATTTTTCGATCATCGCGCTCTCGGGGATGCCCTTCGAGGCGAGGTATTCCTTCAACACGAGATTGGTCGTGCGGGGATAAACGTAATCGGAACCGAGGAGATAGAACTTCTTCTTGCCAAGCTCGTTGAGAAGATAGTCCACGCCCGGGGTGGCCTGCTGGCCAACGGCCTCCGCGGTGTAGAAGATGTTCTTGGACAGCTCTTCACCCTCGTATTGCACGGGGTAGAACAGCAGGCCGTTGTTCTTCTCGAACACGGGCAGCACGGACTTGCGGGAGACGGAGGTCCAGCAACCGAAGGTCACGGCCGTCTTGTCCTGCTCGAGCAGTTGCTTGGCCTTCTCGGCGAAGAGCGGCCAGTTGGAGGCGCCGTCGACCACGACGGGCTCGATCTTTTTGCCCAGAACGCCACCGGCGGCGTTGATCTCGTCGAAGGTGAAAAGCAGCACGTCGCGCAACGACGTTTCGCTGATCGCCATGGTGCCGGAGAGGGAGTGGAGCACACCGACCTTGACGGTGTCTTGAGCGCGAACAACCGAGGGGGCGAGGGCGCTGAGCGCGAACGCGCCGAGGCCGATAGTCTGAGCGATTTTTTTGAGCATGATGGGAAAAGAGATTCTTAACTA
>CAMCHD010000191.1 GCA_945874545.1 Akkermansia muciniphila
ATCCAAGCCGCCAAGCACATCCCCCAGCAGCGCCGCGTCGCCCGCGAGCGAGCAGCCCGGGGTGGCATAGGCCAGGGCCATGTCGCGCAGACGGGAATAGGAATTCGTGATGTGGGAGGAATCGGTCGTGCTCGCCAGATCGCTCCACAGAAAGGTGCGGGTGGGCGACTTATCGAGGCTGGCCGAGTGGGTGTTGGCGGTCGCGTCGATGCTGACCAACCGCGCAAGGACGGTGGCGTCGGTCACATCGTAACCTGAGCCGATCAGGCTCTCCCGCCACTTCAGGCGCAAGTCGTCATACTCATCGGCCCGAGCATAAGAGCCGGACAAGAAAAACATAAGCCCCACGATCAAGGCCGCCGAAAGCAGAACACCGCGGTCAAAAGCGCGGACCATCTTTACCGGGCGAAGGTCGGCCGCGGATATGGTCCTGGAAAAACGGGGCATGGTAACGGAAAGGTTGGGGGGACTCGCGGCCAGAGGGGACACCCAATGCGGGGCGGGGCGGTGTTGAATCCGGAGAGAAGCGTATCCGACCCTAGGCGGCAGGATATCCAACACAAACCGCAAGTAGGCGATTCCGTTAGGTTAACCGACCTAAAATACCATCTTCCGCGGAGTAAGGATGGTATTCTACCCGACCGGCAGGCGAGTGAACGATGCCCGTCGAACCACTCCGCACGCGGTTTCGGTGCGCGCTTGCCGACCCCACGCAACCCGGATTCCAGAAACGGCGCGAGCACAGCCCGGATTTCCGGACCTGAAGGACACTCGATGGAAGACAAATCCGCAAACTCGGTGGGTTAACAAGATATGGCCTAACCCCCTTTGGAAAAGCAAATAGCATCCGATCACCGAACGGGATCGCATAGCGGGTGATTGCGGCTCGGCGCGACCGGCCGAAGCCTGCTCCCGCGGTCGACCACCCCTCTTCGCGGCCGCCATACGCTTCGTTCCCCGATTCCCTGATTCGTTTTTCACATCCCACCAACCCGGGGAGCCCTTCACCCGTCGTCCCGGATTCCTACACCCAGCCCCCAATCCCATTCCCCTCAACCCCATGCATCCGAAACGTCACCAAACCGCTATCTCGGCCACCCTATTGCTGGCCCTTGCCGTTCCCGTCCTCCACGGAGCGGCCCTCACCTGGGATATCGCCTCCGACGGCGCCACCATCACCCCGGGCACGGGCACCTGGAGCCTTGTCGACGCGAACTGGAACAACGCCGGCGCCAACGAAGCCTGGTCGCAAAGCGGCGCCACCACCGCCACGAACAGCGCTATTTTCGCCGGCGCCGACGGAACGGTCGATTCCTACGAAGTGACGCTCGGCGAACAGTTCGCGACCCAGGGCGTCACGTTCTCCAACACGGGCTACAAACTGACCGGCGGAACGGTCTTCATCGGCAACAGCCCGACCACGACGATCACCAACTACTCGGTGACGGTGGCGGCGGGGAAGACCGCCACGATAAACTCCAACATCGCCGGCTACAACGCCGCCGCCACCTTCACCGTCAACGCCGGCAGCGTTTTAAACCTCGGGGGCAACCTGGACACGATCCAGGGCCGGTTCGCGGGCGACGGCACCCTGAACATCACCGGCGGAACGTCCACCCTCAGCCAGACGAACTTCAACACCAACGTCATCAACCACACCGGAGGAACCATCACCCTGCAGGCCACCTCCCTGAACAACATCGGCTTCGCCAACGGAAAGAACACCAGCTACACCATCTCGGGAACCGGCGTGATCAACGCGCCCAGCAATGGCATCGTGGTGGGACGAACCAGCAATCTCTCCCAGACGACCACGCTCACGGTGCAAACGGGCGGAGCGATCAACATCGGAACGGTGGGAGCCGGGCGGCTGTTCCTCACCGGTGGCGTGGCCAACAACAATTTCTCGAGCGCGCTGATCGATGTTCAAGGCGGAGCGCTCACGGTCGGCGCGGGCGGCTCGACCAATAACATCACGTTTTTCAACAACGGCTCCCTGGCCGGCCGCACCGCGACCCTGAAGGTGTCCGGAGGTTCCGTGACCTCCAACGGTATACAATTCGGCGGCCCCACCGCGGCGGCGACGACCTACGATGCCACGTCGCTTGCCTCCCTCGAGTTGACCGGCGGCAGCCTTTACGTCGGAACCGGCGGCATTACCCGGACCACCGGGGCAGGGGCCCTGCCGGTCTCGATTCAGCTTTTGGGCGGCACGCTCGGCGCGTCCCAGAACTGGTCGTCCGCGCTGGATTTTAAGCTCGGAAACGTGGGTCCCGCCCTGCAGGCCGCCGATGCCGCGGGATTGGCCCGAAACATCACCCTGAGCGGGGTGTTATCCGACGATAGCACGGCCGGCGCTTTCACCAAGACCGGGCCCGGCGTGCTGACCCTTTCCGGCGCCAATACCTACACGGGCGCCACCACGGTAAACGAAGGCGTTCTGGTTTTTGGCAAAAAAGCCGGCCGGTCGACCGCATCCGCCGTGAGCGTGGGCGCGAACGCCGGCGTCGGTTTTGGCCTGCATGAGTCCGACACTGCCTATTTCTCAAAGTCCGAAGCCGCCGCCATCTTCAACAATCCCGCCTCCTCCGGATTCACCCTGACCTCGGGCGCCGGCATCGGCATGGACGTGGATAGCGTGGCGGTCGCGGTCGACCAAACGGAGGTTCTTTCGGGCTCCAGCTCCCTCGTGAAGTCGGGCACGGGCACCCTTACCCTTTCGGGCGCAAACACCTACACCGGACTCACCACCGTGAGCCAGGGCGATCTGTTGGTGAACAACGCCAACTCGCTGGGCTCCAACGTCGCCGGAGCGGTGGTCCTGAACGGGGCGCGTCTGGCGTTGATCAACACCACGGTGACCGGGGAAAGCCTCTCGATCACGGGCAACGGAGGCACCGGCTCGCTGGGCGCGCTGCGCGGCGACGCGGGCTTCAGCAAATGGGACGGACCGATCACGATTTCCGGCGCCGAGACGCTTCTCGACACCCGCATCGGCGCCTTGGCCAACGCCACGCTCGAGGTCGCCGGCGTGATCGATGACGGCGTGCTGGATCAACGGCTCATCTATCGCCAGTCGGACAGCACCTCGAAAATCATCGTCTCGGGAGCAAACACCTACTCGGGTCCCACTTCGGTGGCCGGCGGCGTGGTCGAAATCACCTCGTTCAACAGCGTGGTGGGCGGCGGCCCGAGCAGCAGCCTCGGTGCCCCGCTGACCCCGGAAAACGGCTTGGTGGTGATCAGCTTTCTGGCCGTGGACGGCCACCTGCGTTACCTGGGATCGGGCGAGACCACGGATCGCACGATCGGCATCGGCAACGGGACGTCCGCCACCAACTTCGCCAACGCGACGCTGGAGCATAACGGAACCGGCGGAGCGCTGGTGTTCAGCGCGCCGGTGTTTAACGTCGCCCAGGTGGGCGTGACCGCGACCTCACCGCGCAACCTCATCCTCGCCGGTTCAAATGCCGCGCTCAACACCATCTTCGGCGTCATCCAAGACAACCTGGTGGGCGCCAGCGGCACCGGCGCCGTCACGCTGACCAAACAAGGCGGCGGAACCTGGATCCTGGCCGGAGCCAACACCTACAGCGGCTCCACCACGGTCAACGAAGGCACCCTGACCTTGGGCGCGAGCGGCGCTTTGCCGGACGCCTCCCCCGTGCTGCTCGGCGCCGGCACCCTGCGGGCCACCGCCTCCGAGGCGGAAACGGCGGCGACCCTGGATGTGACCGCCGCCGCTTCGATCGAGCTGGTCGGCGGCGCGCGCCTGGCCTTCGCCGATAGCAGCGCGGTCGACTGGACCGGCGGCACCCTGGCGATCCAGGGCGGTTTTGTCTCCGGTTCGTCGTTGCGCTTCGGCACCACCGCCGGCGGGCTGACCGCCACGCAGCTCGGCTTGATCTCCGGCTCCGGTTTCACCGACTTCGCCTTGGATGCCGACGGCTACCTCACCGCCACGAGCACGGAAAGCCCGAGCTACTCCACCTGGGCCGACGATCCCGCCAAGGGCAACATTCCGGGCGAGCCGGAGACCGGCGACTTCGACGCGGACGGTATTTCCAATCTCCTCGAATACGCCCTGGGCACCAATCCGCGGGTCGCCGGCACCCTGACAGGAGTGCTCACCGGCAGCACCGTCTCCTACGAGAAAGGCGCCGACGCGATCGCCAACGGCGATGTTTCGTGGGCCATCGAGAGTTCGACCACCCTCGCGGCCGATTCGTGGAGCGAGGTAGCCAGCCAGCCCGCCGGCGATCCCGCGCCCTCGATCTCGCACCTCTTCACCCCCGGAACACCGGCCCGTCAGTTCTTCCGCCTGAAGGTCTCGCAGGTTCCCTGAACCAAGGTCTCGCGATATTCGGTTCGAAACGAAGTCCTGCACCCAAGCCGTCACGGCGCTGAATACCCATTGCCCCAGGCGTTTGGACTTCGCCTGGTGGAGGTCCGAACCGCACGTGCGTCTCGCGTGTGCGGTTCGGTGTCCCGCCCAACCGTTCAGCTGCGCAGGGCGAGACGCCCCGCGTAGTCCCCGGAGCGGGTTCGGTGTGTTCCCCGAACCCACGGAGGTCCAAATGCGCCGGAGAATTGGTATTAAGCACCGATCCCGACTCGGGGTAAGGCTACCGGGAAGGAACGGTTTTTTTCACGCCGCGCGGATAGTGGTTGATTCGCACCCGCACGACCGTCAATTTCGACAGTTCGTTAATCGGACGCCTAGCTCAGTTGGTTAGAGCACATCCTTCACACGGATGGGGTCACAGGTTCGAGTCCTGTGGCGTCCACCATTTTGGCCCGTCCGCGCGAATCGCGAGACGGGCTTTTTTTGCGCCTGGGGCCCACGGAGGCGGACACGAAAAAACCGCCTTCGGAGGAAGGCGGTTTGGGCAAAGGATCGGTATCGCTGCGGATTAGCGCTTGGAGAACTGGAAGCGCTTGCGGGCGCCGGGCTGGCCGGGCTTCTTGCGCTCTTTTTCGCGGGGATCGCGCATCAGGTGGCCGGCCTTTTTGAGGGCGGCGCGCAGCTCGGGATTGAGCTTCTGGAGGGCGCGAGCGATGCCGTGGGCGACCGCCCCGGCCTGACCGGCGACACCGCCGCCGGCGACGTTCGCGGTCACGTCGATCTTGTCCTTCATGTCGACGGTGAGCAGGGGGATGTAGGCCTGCTTGGCGAAGTTCTCGTGGGAGAAGTAGTCGTCGAAGGTGCGGCCGTTGGCGATCAGCTTGCCCGTGCCTTCGGTGATGCGGATGCGGGCGGTGGCGGTCTTACGGCGACCGGTGCCGGTGAAAACGGTGGTTTCAGCGCTCATGGGTAAAGGGGCTTAGCGGACGGAGATCTTGACCGGATTTTGGGCCGCGTGGGTGTGGGTGGGACCGGCGAACACGCGCAGCTTGGTGAGCATCTTGCGGGCGATGCGGTTCTTCGGGAGCATGCCCTTGACCGCGTGCTCGATCAGGAATTCGGGGTGGCTCTCGCGCTGCTGCTGGAGGGAGCGGTAGCTCTCGCCGCCGACAAAACCGGAGAAGAACATATACTCGTTCTGCTCCTCTTTCTTGCCGGTGACGACGGCCTTCTCGGCGTTGATGATGACGACAAAATCACCCGTGTCGACGGACGGGGTGTAAGAAGCCTTGTGACGACCGCGGATGATGTTGGCGGCCTTCACGGCGATGCGGCCGAGAACCTCGCCCTGGGCATCGATAAGATACCACTTGGGCTGCACGGTCTCCTGTTTGGCGAGGAACGTTTTCATGAGAAAAGAGGTGGAAGGCATAAGACCGCGCGAGGCGTGTCAACTGCCGATTTCCCGGGAAAGAAAAAACCCGCCTCCGCGCGGGGCGGAGACGGGTCTCGGGAGGATTTTATGCGTTACGGTTCCTGTCTCGCGAAAGCGAGATTAGAAGCCGATGGAGACACCAGCCTTGGCGACAACGATGTCGTTGTCGTTGTGGTTGTAGCCGGCGGAGGCCTTCTCGGTGTTGTGGATGTAGTCGGCACCCACGGTGAGGGTGGCGCTGTCGTTCAGCTTGAAGGGAACGGCGACACCGGCGCTGAAGTAGGTGTAGTCCTCGACGGCGGCGGGGGCGGCGTCGTGGTTGTAAACGTAACCCACCTTGCCGGTCAGATCGAGGGAGGCGTTGATGGCGTCAACCGGGAGGCTGTAGCCGATGGAGGCCTCGACGCTGGAGACCTCGAGATCGAAGTCATAGTAGTAGTAGAGCGAGGGGGACAGGGTGACATCGGCGGTGGCGCCAACGAAGATCTCGGTGCTGTCCGAGCTCTGGTTGGTGTTGGAGTAGATGTAGCGGGTCAGGCCGCCATCGAGCTTGATGACGTCGGTGACCTGGAAGCCGTAACCGGCATAGAGATCGGTCTCGGCGGGCGAGGCGTTGTCACGATAGGAGGAGGAATACCAGAGGCCGGCGTAGAAGTCGCCGTAGGCGGCCTCGACGGAGGGCTGGATGGAGGCGTCGTCGAGCTTGGCGCCGCGGAAAACGTAGTCGGACACGTAGGTCACGTCGACGGTCACGCTGAGGGCGCTGGACTCGGTCTGAGCCTGGGCGGAAACGCCGGCGGTGAGCGCGGCGAGAGCAAGGATGGTCTTCTTGATCATGTTGGGTTTGGTTTGGTTGGTTTGGTTGTGTCGCAAAAAGCGACGCAGCGGAACAGAATGACCCCGAAACGAAACGCAAGTTCGGAGTGATTAACGCAATTCATCTGAAATCACTCCCGCGGAGGTGATTGAGCGGTGAAGATGTCTCGCCGCAGGGCGGGAAACACCCCACAAGAGCGACTCGCCCCGAGCACGCGGCGCCAGGCCTCCCCCACCCCTTCCCCCTCGTGAAAACTCCTTCATTTCCGTCCCTTTGCGTCTGCGCGGTGGTGGTGCTGGTCGGGTGCGCGAAACCCAAGGAAACGCCTCCCGCCGCCGTCGCCGCCCCTCCGGAACGGAGGGGTAACTGGGCCGAGGCCATGGGCATCAACCCGGAAGGGGAAAACATCGGGCGCGACACGCCGCCGAACACCCCGGCGCCCCCGACCACAAACCCGGGCCCGACGGCGCGCCCGATCCGCCGCACCCTAAGGGCGGCCGATGGCCGGACGCTGGATGCGACCCTCCTTTCGCGGACGGAGACGGCGGTGAAGGTCCGCCGGCAGGCGGACGGGCAGGAGTTCGTGATTCCTTTGGAAAAACTCTCCGTCGCCGACCGCGACTTTATCCGCGGCAGCGCCTTGCCCGTCACACC
>CAMCHD010000192.1 GCA_945874545.1 Akkermansia muciniphila
ACGCGGTGAAAATCCCGCACCATCATCGGATAGGGGTGGGCGCCGAGCGCGGAACCGAGGATGTAGTGGGTGTCGCGCACGTTGGTCACCCAGTCGCGCATGGCCTCGTTGACCGCATCCTTGAGGGTTTTTTGCCCGGCCTCCACCCCCACGACCTCGGCGCCCATCAGGCGCATGCGGAAGACGTTCAAGGCCTGCCGCTCCATATCCACCGCTCCCATGTAGATGCGGCACTTTAAGCCGAACTTCGCGCACACCGCGGCGGTGGCGACCCCGTGCTGGCCCGCGCCGGTCTCGGCAATGACGCGGGGTTTGCCCATGCGTTTGGCGAGCAGGACCTGGCCGAGGGCGTTGTTGATTTTGTGCGCGCCGGTGTGGAGCAGATCCTCGCGCTTAAAATAGATCTTCGCCCCGCCACAGTGCGCGGTCAGCCGCTCGGCAAAGTAGAGTTCGGTCGGGCGGCCGGCGAATTCCTTGAGGTGGCGGTCGAGCTCCGCGACGTAGGCGGGATCATGTCGGGCGGTTTCATAGACCGCGGCGAGCTCCTGCAACGCGGTCATAAGCGTCTCGGGCACGTAGCAGCCGCCAAAAGCGCCGAAACGCCCGGCGGCGTCGGGCAGGGATTCGGGCAAAACGGTTTCGGTGGGACGAGGGGCGGCGGGCGCGGCGACGGAACTCATGGAACGAGCACTGGACGCCACCGCGCCGCCGGAGGCAAACGGGTTTTCCACTCCGTGAAAGGACCGGGGCGCGCCGCGGCCGCCGCCCGGTCCTTCGCTCCCGCCGGCTCGATCCATTTACCAAAGTAGAACTAACTTCGAAGGCGCCTCGATTTTCGTGCAATTCCGGTCAAGGACTGCTTTTAAGTGATCCGAGCGTCGGCTTCCGCACCGGCCCTTCCACCCGCTCCCACCCAAACCTCCGACCCACCAAGCACATGTTTCGCGCCATCAAACGTCTCTTCATCTGGCTCGGCCTGGCGGCCGAGAAAGCCACCGAAACCGACGCCATCAACCAGGCCGTCGTCGAGCGCGGCATCCGCGACGCCAAGGCCAAGGCGGACAAGGCCCACTACGCGAACGGCCAGCTCGCCGGCCAGGTCGCCCTGCTCAAGGATCAGATCAAACGCCAGGAACGCCAGCGCGACGAGATCCAGGGCCTGTTGCAGGCCGCCGCCGCCGCGAACGACGAGGCCAACGGCGTGCACCTCGCCGAGGAACTGGCCGCGCTCGAGAGCGACCTGAACGAAAACCGCGCCCAGCTCACCAGCCTCGAGGATCTTTATCAGCAAAACACCCAGATCATCGCGAACAGCCTGCGCGAGATCCAAAAATTCCAACGCGAGTTTGAAACCGTGAAGGTGAAGGTCGCGGTCGGCCGCAACCTCGAGCAACTCGCCGGCCTGATGAAAGGCTCCATCGGCGAGCTCCAGGGCATGATGGGTGGCGAGCTGAGCCAGTCCATGCAGCAACTCCGCCAGTCCGCCGCCGGCGGCGAGGGGCAGATGCGCGCCACCCTGGACCTGGCCAAGGAAATGGGCTCCACCCTGCAACGCCAGCAGGAGATGCGACGCGCCCGCGGCTCGATGCTGTTTAAGGAATATCAAAAGAAAATGGGGATGGTGCAACCGACCGCCGCCACCGCCGCCACGCCCGCGCCCGAACGGCAAAAAATCAGCGAGAGCTGATCTCGCCGCGTAACTCCGCCCCTTTTCTCGCCACCCGCACTCCACGCCCGTCCTCCCTCGCCATGACCGCCCTCGGCAAATTCGTCGTCACGCTCCTTATCCTCGGCCTCGTTGGTGTCGGCAGCTACCTCTGGTGGGAGCGCCTCGCCCCCGCCGAGTCCATCGCCTCCGCCCCCGCCGTCGTCACGGGGACCGACTCGCCCTCCCCTTCCGTCGTCACGATCGACGACGCCGAGTTTGTCGCCCCGCTGCTCGCCTGCCCCATCCTGCCACCGCCCGGCGCCTACGTGGCGAAGGACAACACCCTCGACCTCGAGCTCAGCGAATACGCCGGTTACGCCGGCATCATCGTCGCCAATGGCGGCCTCGAACCGTCGGAAGATTCGGTCTTTTTCCGCAAACACGGCTTCAAGGTCCGGATCAAGCTCAGCGAGGAGGAGAGCTGGCCCGCCCTGAACGCCGGCCGTATCGCCGCCTCCGCCACCACGGTGGACGTGTTGACCGCCTACTGCCGCAACTTCGCCGTGACCGCCCCGGTGCAGATCGGTTTCTCGCGCGGCGCCGACGGCCTCGTCGTCCGCAAGGAGATCCGCCGCGTCAACGACCTTCGCGGCAAGACCCTCGTCACCGCCCAGTTCACCGAGGCGGATTTTTTTATCCGCTACCTCACCCAGGAGGCGGGCATCGCGGTCCACCTGCTCGCCACGCCCGGCGACACGCCCGCGCCCGACAAGGTCAACCTGCTCTTCGCGGCCGACGCGTTCGCCGCCGGCGACCTGTTCCTTCAGGACCTGAAACAAGGGGGCAACCAGCTCGCGGGTTGCGTCACCTGGGCACCCAAGACCACCGAGGTGGTCGAGGCCAGCGCGGGCCGCGCCCAGCTGCTCACCACGAACAAAAACCTGCTCATCATCGCCGACATCCTGATCGTGAACCGGGGCTTCGCGACCGACAACCCCAAGCTCGTCGCCGGCCTGGTGGACGGCACCCTGGAGGGCAACCGCCGGGTGCGCGACCAGCCCGCCGCCCACCTCGACGTCATCGCGAAGGCCTTCAAATGGACCCGCGAGGACGCCGCCGCCGAACTGGCCAAGGTCCACCTCTCCAACCTGCCCGAGAATCTCGCGTTCTACGCCGGCACGATCGACTCGGCCGGCAGTTTCAGCGGCATTTTTTCCTCCGCTTTGCTGGCCTATGGTTCGCTCATCGACCAGCCGACCGACGCCGAGAAATACATGGCGCCCGCCGCCCTCCAGGCCCTCCAGGCCGCCGGCGCCTATGCCGAACAACGCATCGCCATCGCCCCCATCCGCAGCGGCCCGGGCGGCGCGCTCGAGGGCGATCCGCTGCTCACCAAGGACATCCGTTTCCTCTTCGAACCCAACTCCGCCCTGCTCCAGCTCAACAACGCCGAGAACGCCAAAAATCTGGAGTCCATCCGCCGCCTGCTGCAAGTGAGCCCCGGCTCGACCATCCTGCTGCGCGGCCACGTGGACAACGCGCTGGTGGACAAATTCCGCCAACAGGGCGGCGAAGCCTTTGTCCGCCAGATGGCGCTCAAGGCGATGGAGCTCTCCAAAAACCGCGCCAACGAGATCCGCAGCGTGCTGACCACCCAGCTGAACGTGCCGGCCGCCCGCCTTGAAACCATCGGCCGCGGTTGGGAGGAGCCCTCGGGCACCGACGCCGAATTGAACCGCCGGGTCGAGGTCCAGTGGTTCACCGTCGAGTAGTCGCCGCCCGCTCCGTCGTCCCTCCCCGCCGCCGGCAAACGCACCGATGTCCGACCCGCAGCCCGCGCCCGCCTACCGCCGTCTTTTCTGGCGCAGCGGAGAGCACCTTTGGTTCGCGCTTGGCACCCTCGGTCTTGGCTTCGCCAGCGGCGATCCGTTCGGCTTGTTGCTCGGCGCGGGAGCCTACGCGTTGATCCACGTTTACCTGCCCGACAGCGCCTGGTTTCGCCGTCGCGCCGACACCCGGCTGGCCGCCGCCGCCCAAGGCGCCGAGGCCCTGCGCGCGGCGGAATTCGAGGCCCGCCGCGCCTCGCTGGTGGAGCAGCTCTCCCCCGAGCGGCGCAAACGGTTCCAGGCCCTCGGCGCGGTATGCGGCGACATCTCCTCCGCCTCCGCCGAAGCCGCGAGCGGCGAGCTCGCCTTTTCGCTCGAAAGCCGCCTGCGCAAACTCGACGAGCTGCTCTGGACCTACCTGCGCCTGCTGACCATCGAGCAATCGCTCGAGACCTACCTCGAGACCGAACGCCGCGAACAACTCGCCGCCACGGCCGCCGCCGCCGAGGAGGAGGTGGCCGCGCTCGACGCCGAGTTGAAGGTCGCTCCCGCCGCCGGCACCCCGGCCGACCCCGCCCGCGAGACCCGCAAAAAACTGCTCGCCTCCCGCCGCGAACGTCTGGAGGCCCTGCGCCAACGCCTCGCCCGCGTGGCCCAGGCCCGTGCTAACCACGAACTGGCCCGCTCCGAGCAGGAGCGGCTGGTCGAGCAGGCCAAACTCATCCGCGCCGACGCCGTGGCGCACAAGAACGCCGAGGCCCTGGGCGCGCGCATCGACCTCAGCATCGAGCACCTGGCCGAGACCAACCGCTGGCTCTCCGACCTCTCCGAGTTCAAGGACCTCACCGCCCAGCTGCCGGCCGTGCGCCCCGGGACGATGTTCACCCCGCCGCCGCTTCAGCGCACGAAGGAGACCCTCGCCGAGAAAAACTGAAGACCGGCGCCCGAGCCCCCGCCCACCATGAACATCCCCGCCTCCGCCGCGTCCCCCGCCCTTCCGCCCGCCCCCGCCGCGCCCGACGCGCCCCCTCCGCGCCCCCCCCTGCCCGCCTGGGCGGCCGAGCTCGCCCGGCTCTGGAACAGCGCCGCCCACAGCCTCTTTATCCTGCACGGCAACATCCACGACCTCTTCCCCGCCGCCGCCCCCGCCGCCGGCGGCCCGGCCTACGGAGCGCTCGGCCCGTTTTTCCAACGCCGGCTTTTTCCCGCCCGCGCCCAGATCCTTCACTACGATCTCGCCGCCGGCCTGACCTTCGCCACCGCCGCGATGCAGACCGCCTTTTTCGAGTGGTTAAAGATCTACGACGAGGTCGAGCGGACCGATTTTCACCGCGCCGGTCCGCCTCGCGCCTTCACCCAGCTCCTGCCCGTCCTGCGGCGATTTTTCCAACGCATGGCCGAGGAGACGGGCGCGGCGCGCGGGGTCACCCTGGTCATCCATTACCCCGAGAAACTCGTGCCCGCCGCCGACGACGCCCAGACCGGGCCGGACGAACGCATCGCGCTGGTCACCCTGCTCTCCTGGGCCGCCTCGCCCGACCTGCACCGCGGCGACGTGGGCATCGTCCTCGTCACCGAGACGATCTCGGAACTGCACTCGGACCTCTTGCAAAACCCGCACGTGGCGCGCGTGCGCATCGACCTGCCGACCCTGGAGGAACGCGCCGCGTTTCTCGGCTCCGGCTGGCTCGACCGCGACGCCGACGGCCGCACGCTCGCCACCCACTCGGACCTCACCGGCGCCGACCTCGCGCGCCGCACCTCCGGGCTGCCGCTTCTGCGCATCGCGCAACTGCTCGCCACCGCCCTGCGCAACGACCGGCGCATCACCGCCGCCTACGTGAGCCAGGGCAAACGCCGCCTCATCGAGGAATACTGTGGCGACCTGGTGACCTTCAAGGACCCCAAGCCCGGTCGTTCGCTCGACCTCGTGGCCACCCACGTCGCGGCCAAGGCCCGCCTGCGCGAACTCGCGCAGCTCATCCGCGACGGCCACCACGCCGTGGTCGAGCGCGGCGTGCTCGTGCCCGGCCGCGTCGGCGTGGGCAAATCCTTCCTGATCGACTGTTTCGCCAGCGAATGCGGCCTGCCGGTGCTCGAGCTGGGCCAGTTTCGCTCCAAGTGGGTCGGCGAGACCGAGCGCCAGCAGGCGCGCATTCTCCTCACCATCCGCGCCCTCGGCCCGGTCATCGTGGTGGTGGACGAGGCCGACGCGGTTTTCGGCAACCGCTCGGCCGACGGCGACAGCGGCGTGTCGAGCCGGGTTTTCGCCGCCTTCGCCGCCCACCTCGGCGACAGTTCCCTGCGCGGTCGCGAGCTCTGGATCGCCATGACCTCGCGCCCCGACCTCATGGCCATCGACCTCAAGCGCCAGGGGCGTTTCGGGCTGTGTGTGCCGCTTTTCCCCGCCCAATCGGCCGACGAGGTCGGGCAGCTCTTTGCCGTGATCGCAAAAGTGCAGGGCCTGACCCTCGGCGAGCCCCTGCTGGCCTACGTGCGAGAAGTGCTGGGACCGCGCCCCTTGACCGGCAGCGACGTCGAATCGGTGCTGGTGCGCGCCCGCGAGCGCGCGGTGTTGGCCGGTCGCGGAGACGCGCTGGAGCTGGCCGACCTGCAAACCGCGGTGGACGCGTTTATCGATCCGCTGGACGAGAATCTGCTGGCCTTGCAGGAGCTGGCGGCGGTGCTGGCCTGTTCCGATCGCCGTTTCCTGCCCGAACGCTACGCCCACGCCGACCGGACCGGCCTGCGCGAGGCCTACGAGACCGCCCGACGCCTGGTGCGCGCGTGAGTTGATCTCCGTCCGAGGCCGAGAAATTCGTTCCGCCGTGCGTCGGCGGAGGCGCGAAAATTTCGCCGAGGGAGCGCGCGTTCCGCCAGGACGGGAACAAAAGATGGTTTATCGAGCGAACGCCAGCGACGGAATCATTCCGTGGCCGTGGAGCTCGCCGTTACCCGCAGGCGCAGGAAGCGGCGCGGGCCGGGGGCGGGATCGGTGACGGTCACGGGTTGGCCCACAACGCCGGGGTTGGTGGCGAGAGCGACCCAGGAAGCGGGCGCGAGGTCGGACGCGGCCTCGACCACATAGGTGAGGTCGGCGCGGTGGCGGGTAAAGGTGAGCTGAATCGCGGACGCGGGCGCGGACAGCAGGGATCCCGCCGGGAGCCGGTGCCCGTCGGGAACGAGCGGATCACCGGAGAGCGCATACTCGAGGAGATTGGGGACACCGTCGCCGTCGGGGTCGGCGAGGTCGGCGGCGGAGCCGACGGGGAACTCGGTGCCGAACGCGGCTCGACGCCACTCGTCTCGCGGGCCAAGGAAAGTCACCTGGTCGAAAATCGCGCTGGCGGTCTGTCCCCCGGTGCGCGGGGCCACGGCGAGGCCGACGGCCATGGAGGAACCGGCCAAGGTGTGCGTGACGGCGCCGCCTAGTTGATTCCAGGCGACGCCGTCGGCGGATACGAACGCGGTGAAGGTATTCCCGCTCCGCACGAGGCGTATCCACTCGGGCGCGACCCGGCTGGAGGCGGAGGAGCTGGTGACGCCGCCATTCGTGGAAGTCTTGTTTTGGAAAAAGGCCGAGCCGGAGGGACTCAGGTAAACGATGCTGTTTTTCGCCCCGGTGGCGTTGGTCTCCCGGAACATGATACCGACTTTGGCGCCGCTGTCGT
>CAMCHD010000193.1 GCA_945874545.1 Akkermansia muciniphila
AGGCCTTCAATGCCCTCGCCGGCCACGAGGCCATCCACCTCGGCCTGACCTCGCGCGACCTCACCGAAAACGTCGAGCAGCTCCAGGTCGCCCGCTCGCTCGCCGTCGTGCGCATGAAGTCCGCCGCCGCCCTGCGCAAACTCGCCGCCCGCGCGCGGGAGTATCGCGGCCTCCTCCTCACCGGCCGCACCCACAACGTGCCCGCCCAGCCCACCACCCTGGGCAAACGTTTCGCCATGTTCGGCGAAGAGATCCTCGCCGCGCACACCCGCCTCGCCGAGCTCGCCGAACGTTACCCGGTGCGCGGCCTGAAGGGCGCGGTCGGCACGCAGCTCGATCAGTTCACGCTCTTCGACGGCGACGCGGCCAAGGTCGCCGCGCTCGAGGCCGGCATCGTGCGCCACCTCGGCTTCGGCGGCGCGCTCGGCAGCGTCGGCCAGGTCTACCCGCGTTCGCTCGACTTCGAGGTCGTGTCGGCCCTCTTCCAGCTCGGCGCCGGCGCGGCCAGCTTCGCCACCACCCTGCGCCTCATGGCCGGCCAGGGCCTGCTCACCGAGGGTTTCCAAAAGGGCCAGGTCGGCTCCTCCGCCATGCCGCACAAGGTCAATGCCCGCAACTGCGAGCGCATCTGCGGCTTCGCCACCATCCTCTCCGGCCACGTCGCGATGACCGCCGGGCTGGCCGGCCACCAGTGGAACGAGGGCGACGTCTCCTGCTCGGTCGTCCGCCGCGTCGCCCTGCCGGACGCGTTTTTCGCCATCGACGGTCTGCTCGAGACGTTGCTCGCGGTGCTGAATCAGATGGACGTCTTCGAGGCCGCCATCGCGGCCGAGAACCAGCGCCAGCTGCCTTTCCTCGCCACCACCACCATCCTGATGGAAGCGGTCAAGGCCGGCGTGGGCCGCGAGACCGCCCACCTCGCGATCAAGGAAAACGCCCTCGCCGCCGCCAAGGCCATCCGCACCGGCGAAGGCGAGAGCGACCTCGTGCGCCTGCTCGCCGCCGATGCCCGCCTCGGCCTGCCCGAGAAACAGCTCCGCGCCCTGCTCGCCGACGCCAAACGCTTCGTCGGCGCCGCCCCGCAGCAGGTGGATGTTTTCGCCCGCCGCGTCGCCGCCGTGGTGAAAAAGACCCCTGGCGCCGCCACCTACGAGCCGGGGCGGCTGTTGTGAGCGGGCGCTGAGCGCGTCGCGTCACCATGCCTCGCGCGCGGCCGGTGCGCGGGTGCATGCGCGGCTTTTGGGCTTGGCCCGGTCGTCCAACTTTGGAGTCTTCGGCAGCCCCTTTCCACCCTTCCCCCATGCGTATCTCCTTTTTGGGTTTTGCCGCCCTGTCGCTCGCGCTTCCCGTGCTCCCGGTGTTTTGCGCCGCCGAGCCCACCCCGGCCCCGGCGGCGGTCGACAACGGCACCGACCCCACCAAGCTCAGTCGGACCGCCCTCGCGTCCTGGGAGCACCTCGACCTCGGCTCGGACCTGGCCGTCGACACCTTTTTCTTCACCTACATCGAGCCCCTCGGCGCCGACCGCCGCACCAACGTCCGGCTGAAGGCGCCCGTGGTGGACTCCGATCTGTCGGCTAAGGATGGCGCCGCCCTCGGCGACGTCGGGGTGAAGTTCACCCGAATCGTCAGCGTGACCAAAACCCACGGCTGGGTGGCGGCCGGCGAGTTCGTGTTCGACACCGCCGCGCGCGCCGAGCTCGGCACCGGGCAAAACGTGTTCAAGCCGTCCGTGATTTACGTGAAATTTCTGGGCGACGGCACCATCCTCGCGCCCTCGTTTCAGCAAAGCATCACGCTGTGGGGCGACGATAGCCGGCGTCGCGTCGACGAGACCCTGTTCGATTTCTACATCGTGCCGAATCTGCCGAATAAAAACTACTACATGACGATCGACCCCGCGCTCTCCCGTAGTTGGGATGCCGATACTCATTACGGCGTGCTCGCGGTCACGGTCGGCCGCTCGGTCGGCCGCATGCTGGGAGGCAACGCCTTCGTGCAGATCAAACCCAGCGTCTTCGTCGGCGCCGACCGCCCCGCCGATTGGGGCGCGGAGGTCGCTTTCAAGCTCGTCGGCTTCTAACCGGCCGGCCTCCGTTTATCCGCTTTACGTCATTTCGGCTTTTTAAACCCAACCTCCCACCATGCGCTCACTCGCCTGCCTCGCCGCTGTCCTCGCAGCGTTCTCCACCCTCGTCCCCGCCAGTCGCGCCGCCGCCACGGCCGACACGATTTTCCACGGCGGCGCCATCCTCACCATGGACGACGCCCAACCCCGCGCCGAAGCCCTCGCGGTGAAGGACGGGCTCATCCTCGCCGTCGGAACGAAAGACGCCGTCCTCGCCACCCGCGGGGCGAACACCCGCGTGGTGGACCTCGCCGGCCGCGCCTTGATCCCCGGCTTTGTGGACGCCCATGGTCACATGATGGGCGGCGGCGTCCAGGCCCTCTCCGCCAACCTGCTCGCGCCGCCCGATGGGGAGGTGCGCGACATCCCTTCCCTCCAGCAAACCCTCCGCGATTGGATGCAGGCCAACGCCGCCGCCGTGGCCAAGACCAAGCTCATCGTCGGTTTCGGCTACGATAATTCCCAGCTCGCCGAGCTGCGCGCTCCGACGCGCGAGGAACTCGACGAGGTTTCGACCGAATACCCCATCCTGCTTATTCATCAGTCCTGCCACCTGGCGGCGGTGAATTCCAAGGCGCTCGAAATCGGCGGCATCACCGCCGCCACGCCCGATCCGGAGGGCGGCGTCATCCAGCGCCGCGAGGGCAGCCAGGAGCCCACTGGCGTGCTGGAGGAGACGGCGGCCATACCGCTCATGATGAAGCTGCTGGGCCGCGCCGGCGCGGAAGGTTCGGAGATGTTTCTTCGCGCCGGGGCCGATCTGTGGGCCCGCTACGGCTACACCACCGCCCAGGAAGGTCGCGCCTCACCGGGAACGGTCAAGGCGATGGCCGCCACCGCCGCCAAGGGTGGCTTCAAAATCGACGTCGTCACCTACTCGGACGTGTTGATCGACCGCGAGATCATCAAAAATTCCTACAGTCCCACCTACAAAAACCGCTTCCGCCTCGCCGGGGCCAAACTCACCATCGACGGCTCGCCCCAAGGCTTCACCGCCTGGCGCGACCAGCCCTACTACAAACCGGTCGGCAACTATCCTCCGGGCTATGTCGGCTATCCCGCCGCCAACGCCAAACAAGTGGGCGAAGCGATCGATTGGGCCTACGAAAACAAGATCCAGATCATCACCCATAGCAACGGCGAGGCCGCCAGCGATCAGCTGATCGCGTTTATCCGTGCCGCCACCGAAAAACATGGCGGGGGCGACCGCCGCTCGGTGCTCATCCACGGTCAGTTTCTGCGCGAGGACCAGATCGATCCCCTCAAGGAGCTCGGCATCCTGCCCTCCCTTTTCCCCATGCACACGTTTTACTGGGGTGATTGGCATCGCGACCACACCGTCGGACCTGATCGCGCGGACGACATTTCCCCCACCGGCTGGTGTTTGCAGCGCGGCATGAAGTTCACCTCCCACCACGACGCGCCGGTCGCTTTCCCCGACTCCATGCGCGTGCTCGACGCCACCGTCACCCGCCGCTCGCGTTCCGGCGACATCATCGGCCCCAAGCACCGGGTGGACGTCATCACCGCGCTCAAGGCCATGACGATCTGGCCCGCCTGGCAGCATTTTGAGGAAAAGACCAAGGGCTCCCTCGAGCAGGGCAAACTCGCCGACCTCGTGGTGCTCGACCAAGACCCCACCGCCATCGACCCCGAGACCCTCGATCAGCTCCGCGTCCTGACGACCTACAAGGAAGGCGTCGCCATCTACGAAGCCCCGGCCAAGGGCGCGAAAGCGGCCGCCTCCGGTGACCGGGAGGGCATGGGCAACTTCCTCCGCGTCGCGTCGCACGGTTCGCACGCGGAAGCCGTCGCCCAGCATTCCGCCGCCGGTGGTCATGCCTGCGGCTGCGCGGTGGTGGCTGCGATGTCCGACGCCATCGCCTCCTCGCTCGTCTCCGCACCCTAGTCCGGGCCCCGGCCGAGGCGGTCAACGGGCGCGCCCTAGACCGCCGTCCCGGCCCTCGGGCGCCGCCGGGTGTGTCGGCCAGGTGAAATCTTCGTGAACCGCCCGGTCGTCGCCGGTCGGTGGTGGCCGACCGTGTGGCCCGCCCTAATGCTGGGCACATGCAACATCGCCTTCGCCCGCTTTTGGCCTGTCTCGCCGTCGCCCTGCTGCTCGCCGCCTGCTCCACGCCTCCCGTCGCGCCCCCGCCGCCCGCCCCCGCCGCGCCGGTCGCGCCCGTCGCCCCGCCGCCTCCGCCCGAGCCCGAGTTGCCGCCCGGGGTGACGATCTCGCCGCCGCGCCAGGGCGACGCCTCGGTCGCCTTTGTCCAGAGCCGCGTGGGCGAGCGCACGTTTCCCAACAATCGCATCGGGGCCAACCTCGCCTTCACCTCGAACCTGCGCATGCCCCGACTCGAGGCCGTCGCCCACGCCGCCGGGGGTTACCAGTTGCGCATGCGTTTCAGCAACGCCACCGCCACGCCCCTCGCCGTTTCCCTGGTCTGCACCTACGACGGGGAAAAAAAGCCGGCCCGGGTGATCCGGGAACTGCGTCTTCCGGTGAACAGTTTCCGCGACATCTCGATCGACCTGGAAGGGGATCCCGCCCGCAAACTCGACATCCGCGCGGTGGGCTCGGCCCGGCCCTGAGCGCCGCCGCGGACCTCCCATCCGAATTTCCCCCGGCCCCCGGGGAAATTTGGGTTTGCCAGTGGCGCGCGCCGCTCGGCACGCTGCCCCTTCACGTTCGCCGTTTCCCTAAGCCCATAACCCAACTCACACGCCATGTCCGAAGATCTCGTAGGTAATGTCCTGGTCGGCCAGTCCGGCGGCCCCACCGCCGTCATCAACGCCTCGCTCGCGGGCGTCATCTCGGAGGCCCTCAATCATTCCGACATCGAGGAAATCTACGGCTGCTTGAATGGCGTGCTCGGCATCCTTCACGAGGACCTGATCGACCTCGCGGCCGAGAGCCAGCAGACCATCCGCGGCCTCAAGTTCACCCCCGGCGCCGCCCTCGGCACCTGCCGCTACAAGCTCAAGAAACAGGCCGACTTCGACCGCGTGCTGGAGGTCTTCAAGGCCCACAACATCCGCTACTTCTTCTACGCCGGCGGCAACGATTCCCAGGACACCGCCGACAAGATTTCCAAGCTCGCCCAAGCCCAGGGCTACGCCCTCCGCGTGATCGGCATCCCGAAGACGATCGACAACGACCTCGTCGCCACCGACCACACCCCCGGCTACGGCTCGGTCATCAAGTATATCTCCGCCACCATCCGCGAAATCGCGTGCGACAACGTCGCCATGGGCCAGCACGATCTCGTCCAGATCGTCGAGGTCATGGGCCGCAACGCCGGCTGGATCGCCGCCGGCGCCGCCCTCGCCAAGCGCCGCGACCAACCGCATGACGCCCCCCACCTCATCTACCTCCCCGAGGTCGCCTTCAGCACCGAGAAGTTCGTCGCCGACGTGCAACGCGTGCTCAAGCGCGAGAAGTTCTGCCTCATCGTGGTGGGCGAGGGCCTGGTCGACGCCGACGGCAACTACGTCTCGGCCGCCGAGGCGACCGACGCCTTCGGCCACGCCCAGCTCGGCGGCGCCGCCGAGTTCCTCCAGGGCCTGGTCGAGCAGAACCTGCCCGGCGTGAAGGCCCGCACGGTGAAGTTCGGCATGGCCCAGCGCGCCGCCGCCCACCTCGGCTCCAAGACCGACGCCGACGAGGCCTTCCTCGCCGGCCAGGCCGCCGTCAAAGCCGCCATCCGCGGCGAGACCGACAAGATGGTCACCCTCCTGCGCGGCGAGACCGACCACTACACCGTCGAGACCGGCCTCGCGCCCCTCTCCGACATCGCCAACGGCGTGAAAAAACTGCCCCGCGAGTGGATCAACGAGGACGGCGTATCGATGAACCACCAGTTCATCCGCTACGCCACCCCGCTGATCCAGGGCGAGACCCAGATCGCGTTCGAGCAGGGCCTCCCGGCTTTCGCCCGTCTCGACAAGGTGGCCGTCGATAAACAACTCCCCGCCTACGAGGTCTAAGCGACCCGCCCCGTAGCCCGAAAACACCTCCCTTCAAACCTCCGCCGGTCGCTTCCCGCGACCGGCTTTTTTTGCGCCCGATTTTTCCTTCGCCGCGCCGCGCCCGCTGAACGCCCCGGCGGAGCCCTCCTTTTGTTCGCCGTTTCCGACCCTTTCCCATGTCCGCTCCGCCCGTCGTTTCGCCTCCCTGGCGCGGCCTGCCCGCCGCGCTCTTCGCCTTCCTGTGCTGGGGCCTCTTCCCGCTCTACTGGAAACACCTCGCCGCGGTCGACTCCCTCGAGGTCATCGCGCACCGCCACGTGTGGTCTTTGGTCACGGTCGCGGCCCTCCTCGCCTGGCGCGGCGGCGCGCGCGAGGTCCTGGCCGCCGCGCTGCAGCCGGCGCTGGTCGGCCGCACCCTGGTCGCCGGGGTCTTGCTGACCGCCAACTGGCTGATTTTCGTGTGGGGGGTGAACCACGGCCACGTCATCGAGTGTTCGCTCGGCTACTTTCTTGTGCCGCTGGCCAGCGTCTTGCTCGGTCGCTTCGTGCTCGGCGAGGCGCTCTCCGCCCGCCAAACGTGGGCGCTCCTTCTCGCCGCCGCCGGCGTGGCCGTGATGGCGGTCGAGGCCGGCCGCGTGCCGTGGATCGCGCTCGGACTGGTGGCCACCTGGGCCGCCTACAGCCTGATGAAAAAACGCTCCGCGCTGGCCGCGTTGCCGGGCTTCGCGCTCGAGACCGCCCTGCTCGCCCCGGTCGCCGTCGGCTACCTCGCCTGGCTGGGTGTCTCCGGGCGCGGCGCGCTGGGCCACGTGGACGCCGGCGTGACCGCGCTGGTGCTGGCCAGCGGGGTGGTGACGGCCCTGCCCTTGGTGATGTTTGCCGAGGCCGCCCGCCACCTCCGGCTGACCACCCTCGGTCTGCTCGGTTACATCGTCCCGTCTTTGCACTTTTTTCTGGGCTGGATCGTCTTCCGCGAGCCTTTCGCGGCCGACCGGGCGGTGGCCTTCGCGCTGATCTGGATCGGGCTCGGGATCTACGTCTA
>CAMCHD010000194.1 GCA_945874545.1 Akkermansia muciniphila
GGGCGACTTGAAGTCGCCCACCACCGCGGGTCCAAAGTCGAAAGTCTCAGGTCAAAAGTCCAAAACCACACGCGCGGCGCGCGCCGCTGCCGACCTGCGACCTTCAGACCTTCGGACCTTGGACGGCTCCCCCGCCCCCGCCGCGCCCCAACGCGGCCGCACTCGACCTTCGACCTCCGATCTTAAGACCTTCGACAACGCCAGCGCCGCGTTGGACGCGGCGCTGGCACTCGGCAAGGGAGCCTGTTTCCTCCTGACCGAAAAAGGCGTCGTCCTGTCGTGGTTCTCGACCACCCGCACCGACGCCGAGACCGGCGAAAGTTTCCCCGAGCTCGACCCCAAACATTTCTCGCACAACTCCCCGCGCGGCTGGTGCCCCACCTGCCGCGGCCACGGCCGCGTTTTCCCCTGGATGCTCGTGCCCGAGGAGGACAACGAAGACGACCCCGCCGCCCGCCTGCGCGCCTTCGGCATCGATTCGGAGGACGACGTCGCCGCCACCGGCACGCCCTGCCCGGACTGCCACGGCCAGCGCCTCGCCCGTATCCCCCGCGCCGTGAAACTACATTTCCAGGGCAAACACCCGCCCCTGTCGCTGCCCGCACTGCTCTCCTCCACCCCCTCCAGCCTGCTTCGCAGCCTGGATCAACTCGAGCTCGACGAACGCGGCCGCGCCATCGTGCAGGACATCATCCCGCAGATCCGCGAACGCATGAAGTTCCTCGATCACGTCGGCCTCGGCTACCTCAGTCTCGACCGCCCCACCGACACCCTCAGCGGCGGCGAGGCCCAGCGCATCCGTCTCGCCGCCCAGCTCGGCACCAACCTCGCCGGCGTGCTCTACGTGCTCGACGAGCCCTCCATCGGCCTGCACGCCCGCGACAACGAACGCCTGATCGAGACCCTGCTCGCCCTGCGCGACAAGGGAAACACCCTGCTCGTGGTCGAGCACGACGACGAGTTGATGATGCGGTGCGACCGCCTCATCGACCTCGGCCCCGCCGCCGGTGTCCACGGCGGCGAGATCCTCGCCGAAGGCACCCCCGCCGAGGTGAAACGCATCGAAAAATCCCTCACCGGCCAATACCTCACCCGCGGCATCAAACACCCCCTCCGCGGCGCCTACCGCCCGGTGTCACGCTGATATGGAGTGCGAAGCCTCGGCTTCGCTTTGGACGGCGAGCCTCGGCTCGCCGCCCACCTGCCCTTCCCCCCAACGCACTCCCTCCTCTCTCCCATGCCGACCCCACCGCCCGAACCCGCTCCCCAGCCCTCCACCGGCGGGCCGTCGAGTCGGCCCGTCCAAAGCGGAGCCGAGGCGCCGCACTCCAAAGACTGGCCGCACTCCCCAGTTCACCGTCTGTCTGAGATCGGCACCTACCTGGTCACCGCCGGCACCTACCAAAAGATCCCCCTGCTCCACACTCCCGAACGCCTGAACCTCGTGCGCGACACACTCTTCGCCATCGCCGAAGAATACCATTGGCGGCTCCAAGCCTGGGCCGTCCTCGCCAACCACTACCACTTCATCGCCCACTCACCCCTGGATGCCGCCACCCTGCCGCGCCTGATTTCCAAACTGCACATGACGACCGCCAAAGCGCTCAACTCCTACGACGCCACCCCGGGGAGAAAAGTGTGGTTCCAGTATTGGGACACCCGCATCACCTTCGAGCCCTCCTTGCTGGCGCGCCTGCACTACGTGCACAACAACCCGGTTCACCACGGCCTCGTCCGCGCAGCGGTCGATTATCCCTGGTGTTCCGCCGCGTGGCTGGAGCGACACGCTACTCCCGCGTTCCGCGCGACCCTCGCCAGTTTCCCCACCGACCAACTCCAGGTTCCCGACGACTTCTGATTTGGAGTGCGAAGCCTCGGCTTCGCTTTTGACGGCGAGCCTCGGCTCGCCGCCCGGTCTTTGCGGGCCGCCGAGGCGGCCCGTCCAGAGCGGAGCCGAGGCTCCGCACTCCAACATAAACCCCTCTCAGCGCTCCCCACGCGCCTTCCTACGCTGCATCATCACCACTCCGAGCGCCATCACTCCCATCGCGGCCCCGTTGGTGCTCGGTTCCGGTATAGGCGAGAGGCTGGCGACGCGAAAACCAAAGGTAAAGGTCTCGCTCGTCTCGACGCCGAAAGCCCCACGATAAAAGGCCTGCAGGTGGACCTCAATGTCGCCCCACGAGCCGCCAAGCACTCTACGACTGGTATTCGATACTGGAGTATCATACCACTCCCAAACGTTACCCCCTTGATCGAAGGTGCCATAGAAGCTACCCGCGTAAGCATATGATCCAACGGGTAGCGCCCCGTCATTACTGCCCGTATAAACCGCGTAATCCCCGTCATAATAATTCGCCCCGTTCGTTGCCGTAAACGCGGTGTTATTGCCGAGTGTGTCGCTCTGAGTGGCGTGTAGCCAATAGCCGCCCACGCCGCTGTTCTTCGTCGGGTCGTAATACGCCGCCTTATACCACTCGGCATCACTCGCAACTACCCAGTTCGCCCCGCTGTTGCGCGTCACCGTGCCGTTCACCGGATTCATCACGCCACCGAGCGTGTAACTGCCCGTCTCCGTGCTCGCGCTGCCTTGACCGTTGTTCAGCCAGTTCGCAAAGCGCGCCGCATCCCAGAACGACACATAGTTCACCGGCTTGTTCTCAAACCCACTCTTCACCGAGTAGCTGTAGCTGCCCGACGAACCGGAGCGCGTGATGCCGCCATACTGCGAAGAACCCATATTTGTGTTGTAGAGGTTAAACGAATCCGTCGCCGCTACCGCGTTGAGGAACGCGGTGTATTGATTGGTCGTTACCTCGTATTTGCCGATGTCGTAGGTGTAGGCCACCGCGCCGTAGAAAAAACGATCGGCGACGTTGCCGGGATTACCCACCGTCACCGTGGGAATCGTGATTTGCGCCTGCGTCAGCGAGCCGCTCATCACCGCGAAGACAGCCAAAACAGCCGCTTTAAGTGTATAAACCCTCATGGTTTGGGAAGTTTAGTGAATGGTAAAAAACGAACCGATACCCCTCTTCTGCCAAGTCCGAAATCGCCAGTTTTCGATCATGTAACCTTGTCGTTTACCCATAAACCCATATTACTACCCATATATGAAAACCACCCTCGACCTTCCCGACGACCTGCTCATCGAGGCAAAGGCCGTCGCCGCCCGCCGCCGCACCACCCTGAAGGCCATCGTCGAGCACGCCCTCCGCCGCGAAATCCAGCCGGCCACGCCCGCCGCCGACGCCCCGTTCGACCCCACTCTCTTCGAGCGTGGGCCCCACGGTATCCTCCGCCTCAAGCGCGACCGCGGTGACGTGGTCACCCTCGATACCATTCGAAAAATCCAGGACGAAATCGACCGGGAGGAACTCGACCGCGCCATCGACTTCGCCCGTCCACGCCACGACACCCGCTGATGTTCCTGCTCGACGCCAACGTCCTCATCGCGCTCGGCGATGCCCGCCATCCGCACGGTGACGCCGCCCTGCGTTTCTTCGAAGTCCACGCCGTGCCCTCCGGCTGGGCCACCTGCCCGCTCACCGAAAACGCCTTCCTCCGCATCCTCGGCGCTCCCAACTACCCGGGCAACCCCGGCTCCACCGACGCCGCCCGCGAACTACTACGCAAACTCACCGCCGCCCCCGGCCACCAGTTCTGGCCCGACGATCACTCCTTGCTCGATACCAAGCGCCTCCCGCGCCTCCCCTCCGCCAAGCACCTGACCGACGTTTACCTGCTCGCCCTGGCCGTTTCCCGCCACGCCCGCTTCGTCACCTTCGACCGCGCCATCGACCCCGCCCTCGTCCCCGGCGGCCCAGCAGCCTTCCACCTTCTCGCGTGATACGCACCATTCCTTACCCATGTCCTTCAGCATGAAACTTTGGCAGGTCGGCGCGTCCGGCCTGAAACCCGTTTCCAAATCCGTCCTCGACCGCGAGTCCCGCCTCGAAACCTGGGTGCGACAGGACCCGAGCCTCGTCGGCATGGACGTGCTATTCATAGGTCAGCAGGTCGTCATGCCCAACGGCGGCCGCATCGATCTACTCGCCCTCGACGCCGAGGCCAATCTCGTGGTCTTTGAACTCAAGCGCGACAAGACCCCGCGCGAAGTGGTTGCACAGGCCCTCGATTGCGGCGCCTTCGTCCGCCACTACTCCTACGAGCAAGTCGACGCGCTCGCTCTTCGCCATTGCGGCAAGCCCGTGGCCGAAGCCTTCAAAGAGCATTTCGGCGAACCCATGCCCGACGAGGTCAACCAGAGCCACCAGCTCATCCTCCTCGCCTCCGAACTCGACGAAGCCTCGGAACGGATCGTGAGCTACCTCGCCGAGGCGCACTCCGTTCCCATCAACGCCATCTTTTTTACCTTCTTCAAAACCGACGCCGGCGAGTTCCTCGGCCGTGCCTGGTTGATGGACCCCGAGAAAGTCCAGGAGCGCGCAGTCTCCACCAAACAGGCTCCTTGGTCCGGCTATTACTTCGTCAATGTCGGCGAGGGCGGGCACCGCAACTGGGACGATTGCCGTCGCCACGGCTTCCTTGCCGCCGGCGGCGGGCCGAAATACAGCGGCCCGCTACGTAAGCTAAAGACCGGCGACTTGATCTTCGCCTACATGAAGCAACGCGGTTATGTCGGCTTCGGCAAAGTCACCCAGCCGGCGATGCTCGCGAGCGACTTTGAGGCGACCGGTCAGAAGTTGTCCGCGCTGGACCTGCGACAGCCCAAGATCATCGCCCGCACCGACGACCCCGATTTGGCCGAGTGGGCCGTCGGTATCGAATGGTTAAAAACCTTCTCCCGCGATGAGGCCAAATGGTTCAACGGTGGTTTCGCCAACCAAAACATCGTCTGCAAGCTCCGCGACCAAGGCACCGTCGATTTCCTCAAGAAAGAATTTGAGGTCATGTAGAGCGAGAGCTTCCGCTTGCAGCGCCTTGCCGCGGTGATGATTATCGCACAACCGATGCCAGCCCCCGAACCAGTCGAATTCGCCCTGCAGTGCGAGATCAACGGCACGCCGATTTCCCCGGCGCATGTGCCGTTCGGGATCATGCGGAAATTTCACGAAGACGTGGAAAAACTCGTGCTCGGCTCGAATCAGGGCTCGCTAAACGACGTCGTCGTCGAGGTTCGCCCAGGATCCTACGCCCTTGTTCTCAGCCCGCCCGAGTCCTTGCGCGATAGCTTCGAGCGCGACATGGCCGTGGCCACCGAAGCCGAGGGTGCGGGCAATCCCGATCCCACCCGGCTGGCTGTGCTCCAGGGCTGGCAGCGACGCGCCGCCTTCGAAAAGGGCATCACCTATTTCGTGCGTTCCCAAAATCCGCACGCGCGCTTCCCCGAGCTTCGCATCGACGACAAGACCGTCCTTCGCCGCGCCGTTGCCGACCGCTGGATACCCGTCGAGCTGATGCTGCTCGGGCAGCTCCGCGAGGCCGGAGGCGAAAAAGCCAACCTCCACGTCCGCCTGCGCGACAACCCCAAGCCCGTCATCGTGGCGGTGGATTGGATTCAACTGGCCAACGAACCCCTCCCCTTCGCCGGCGAAAAACTCATGCGCGTCTCGGCCGAGCGCAACGAACGCACCCGGCAGCTCCGCAAACTGCGCCTCATCGAATTCGTGCCCTACCAGCCGAGCTTCGACGAGGCGGCTTTCGCCAAAATGACCACCGCCGGAGCGAAGGCCTGGCAAGACGTGCCCGACGCCGCCGACTGGGTCCGCGAACAACGGGGAGGCGCCGATGCGTAACGGGGTTTTTCTCGATACCAGTTTTCTGATCAGTCTCGTCAACCCGGCCGAGGCGAACCACCAGACCGCCACCCTCTTCTACCGGCACTTTCTCAAAGAGCGCATGCCCATGGCCATTTCCGCCATCGTGGTCGCGGAGTTCTGCGTAAAGCAAAGGCTCGATACCCTCCCGATGGAGCAATTCGTGCCCCTGCCTTTCACGCACGAGGATGCCGTGGTCGTCGCCGGCCTCGACTTCAAGGCCTACCAATCGCCCGCCGTCCCGCGGCCGGTGCTGAAGGATGATTTCAAAATCATCGGCCACGCCGAGTCCCGCAGCTTTGGCTACCTCGCCACCGGCGACGGCTCGACGATGGGCCGCTACTGCGAAGACCTTCGGTTACGGGGCGAACTCCACGTCCGCGCGATCAAACTGGGTGACGGTTTTTCCTTCGCCGCGTTCAGCCCCGACGGCCAATCCGACCTCGGCAGCATCCTCGAAGAGGAAGCCGTCGAATACGACACGGAGCGGTCTTAGGACGTGGCGGATGTGAATCGGGCGGCGAGAAAAAGATTCTTATCCCGCCGCCTGACAGACACGCCTGCACGTGGTCAAATCTAACGTATCGCTCCCATGTCTTCCGCGACCACCTGGCTCACCCTGACCGACGCCCGCCTGCGCAACCTCAAGGGGTTCGACGTCAGCATCCCCCTCGCCCGCCTCACGATGGTCTGCGGCCCCTCCGGCGCGGGCAAATCCACCCTCTTCCGCGACCTCCTCTTCCCCGCCGTCACCCACGCGATCAAAACCAAGACGGCCAAGCTCACGGGCAAAGCCTACGCCAAAGCCATCGCCCATCCCTCCGACTCCGATCTTAATCTTAAACTTTCATCTTCAACTCACCTGTTTGAAGAGCTGCGCAACGCGCAGCACTTTAAACAGGTGATCGAGGTCGACCAGTCCCCCATCGGCAAAACCCCGCGCTCCACCCCCGCCACCTACCTCGGCATCTTCGACCTCATCCGCACGTTTTTCGCCGGCATCCCCGAGGCCAAGATGCGCGGCTACGGCGCCGGCCGCTTTTCGTTCAACACCGCCGGCGGCCGCTGCGAGACCTGCGCCGGCGCCGGCCGGGTGAAGCTGGAGATGGCCTTCATGCCCGACACGTATTTGCCGTGCGACGACTGCCGCGGCACCCGCTACGCCCCCGAGCTCACCGAACTACGCTGGAAGGGCAAAAACATCGCCGACGTGCTCGCCCTGACCTTCGAGGAGGCCGTCGCGTATTTCGATTTCCACAGCCAGCTGAGCCAGGTCTGCCAGCTGATGTGCGACTGCGGGCTGGGTTACCTCACCCTCGGCCAGTCCAGCCCCACCCTGTCCGGCGGCGAGGCCCAACGCCT
>CAMCHD010000195.1 GCA_945874545.1 Akkermansia muciniphila
CTGGACGAGGCCGGCGCCCACGTCGGGTTCATGAGTATCCAGCTCGACGTCACCCGCCGCAAACTCGCCGAGTGCGCCCTGCGCGAGAGCGAGTCGCGTTTCCGGGCCCTCGCCGCCTCCTCGCCCATCGGCATTTTCCAGACCGATCCCGTCGGCTGCTGCGTCTACACCAACGAACGCTGGCGCGAGATCTACGGCCTGAACGCCGAACAAAGCCTGGGCGCCGGCTGGGTCCAGACCTTGCACCCGGAGGATTGCACCGGGGTTTTCGAGAGCTGGCGCGCGGCCAGCCGCCACGGCCGCGAATACGAACACCGCTTCCGTCTGATGCGCAGCGACACCGCCGTGCGCCACGTCCACCTTCACGCCCGGCCCCTGGCCGACGAAACGGGCCGCATCACGGGCTATGTGGGCACGGTGGCCGACATCACCGCAGCGGTGGAGGCCGAAGCCACCCTGACCGCGGCGCGCGACGCCGCGTTGGCCGCCAGCCGGGCCAAGGGCGATTTCCTCGCCATGATCAGCCACGAGATCCGCACCCCGATGAACGGTATCCTGGGCTTCACCGAGATGCTTCAGGGCACCCCACTGACCGCGCAGCAGGCTCGTTTCGCCGCGATCATCCGCGACTCGGGCGAAGACTTGCTGACCATCATCAACGATGTGCTCGATTCATCCAAGATCGAGGCCGGACACCTCGATTTGGAACAGAGCGCCTTCGACCTCCGCCTCGTGGTGGAGACCGTGCTTGAACTGCTTTTGCCCCGCGCGCGGGAAAAAAAACTGACCCTCACGTTCGAGTGCCCGCCGGACCTCGATCCGCTCGTGGTCGGCGACCGCGTGCGCGTGCGGCAGGTGATCCTCAACCTCGTCGGCAACGCGGTGAAGTTCACCGATTCGGGCGGGGTGAGCATCGTGTTGTCCCGGAGGGCCGACGGCGCGATGCACGTCGCCGTTCGCGATACCGGCGAAGGCATCCCGCCGGATAAACAGTCGCTGCTGTTCGAGAAATTTCCCCAGGTGGACGCCTCTCCCTCCCGCCGGCACGGCGGCACCGGGCTGGGTCTGGCCATCTGCCGCCAGATCATCGGCCTGATGGGAGGCGAGATCGGGGTGGTCAGCCCGCCTGCGGGCGGCTCCGAGTTCTGGTTCACCCTGCCACGTCGAAGCGAACCGCAGCCGGCCGCCACCCCCGCCGGCTCCCCGCCGCCGGCCACCCACCCCCGCGCCGGCCTGCGCATCCTGCTTGCCGAGGACAACCCGACCAACCAGATGCTGGCCCGCCTGATTCTCGAGGCGCTCGGCTGCACCGTGACCGTGGCGTCCGACGGGGAGGCCGCCGTCGATAGTTTCCGCCAGGAAACCCCCGACCTCGTCCTGATGGATTGCCAGATGCCTCGCTTGGACGGCTACGCGGCCACCCGCGCGCTCCGGGCCCTCGAAGGCGCCGGACCGCGCACGCCGGTGATCGCCCTGACCGCCAACGCCACCTCCGACGACCGGGAAAAATGCACTGCGGCGGGCATGGACGGCTTTGTCGGCAAACCGATCCACTCGGAGGAACTGCGCGCGCTGCTCGCCCGCTGGTTCCCCGCCTAGCCCGGACGCGGGCAAAACCCGAAGCCACCGATCGCGCTCGACTACCGGCCCGCGCCGATCTCCGCGACCGCCTCCAGCCGAAGCTCCACCCGACCGCTCGCGCGGGTCGCGGGGAGATCCAAGACGAAGCGCGCCTCCCAGTCGTTGGCCTCCTCCGGATCGATCAATACCTGCGCGACACGCCACTCCGTCGCGCCGGGCTCGGCCTCGTCGAAATGGGTGTGCTGCGCCGCTCGACCGGCGGGATCGAGCCGGAAACGACCGCGCGCGTCGGCGTGCGCGGCAAATGCTTTTTCCAGGCGACGGGCCTCGGTGGCGATCGCCTCGTCGGCCACATCGACCGGCAGCAACCGGGCCGCGCAGGCCTCCCAGTCCCGCGCGGCGGCGTCCTGCAAAATCAAGTGGATCGCCACCCGCGCGGCCCGTTTCAAAGCCACCGGATCGCGGGTGAGTTCGCGCGGGCCGGAACCGAACTTCGCCGCCACCAACGTCGCGGCGTCCTCGGTCGGCACCGGCGCGGGCGCCTCGCCGGCCTGCAGGCGTTCCCACTCGTCGATCAGGCTCGAATCGATGCCGCGCACCAACGCCTCGAACAGCGTCTCCAGCTCCAGCACCGCCTCGGTCTTGGCCGACTGCGGGACGGTCTGGGCGAGCACCTTCCACACCTGCATGAGATGGCGCAGGACCAGCCCCTCGGCGCGCTCCAGACCGTAGTCGCGCACGTAGTCGGCGAAGCTCATCCAGCGCTCGTGCATCTCGCGCGCGATGCTCTTGGGCCGCACGTTCTCCTGCCCCACCCAGGGATGAGCGGCGGCGAAGGCGTTAAAGGTCTCGTAGAGGAACTCGCGCAGCGGCTTGGGGTGCTCGATGCCCTCGATCTTCTCCAAACGCTCCTCGTAGGGCACGCCCTCGGCCTTGAGCCGGTTGATCTCGTCGCCCTTGGCGCGGCTCACCTGCGCGCGGAGGATGACCTCCGGGTCCTCGACGATGGCCTCGCAGAGCGTGAGCACGTCGAGCGCGTAGTCGGGCGACTCGCGGTCGAGTTTCTGCACCGTGTCGATGAGGTAGAGCGAGAGCGCCTGGTGCAGGGAAAAATCGTCCTGCAGGGCGAGGTTGACCTGGAGGCGGCGGCCGGAGGGCTGTCGTGGGATGATGGATACGATGCCGCGATCAAGCAGGGCGCGGAACAACTGCCAGGAGCGGCGGCGGTGGGCGTTTTTCTTCGCCGGCGGCTCGTGGCTGTCGGCGATGAGCCGGCGCATCTCGCGGCAGCCGTCGGCGTCGCGCGAGAGGACTTGCAGCAACATGCCGTGGGAGACGGCGAAGCGGGACACCAGCGGCTCGGCCGGGGCGGTCTGGAGGCGTTCGAGGGTCTTGCGGTCCCAGCCGATAGAGCCCTCGGGGGCGGATTGTTTGACGAGCTTCTTTTTCTTCGACGGATCGGCGGCGGCCTTTTGCTCGGCGCGCAGGTTCGCGATGGTCCACTCCGGGGCCTGGACCACGACGTAGCCGACGTCGTCGTAGCCCTTGCGCCCGGCGCGGCCGGCGATCTGGCGGAAGTCGCGCACGCTGAGGGTGGAGGCCTTCGCGCCGCCGTATTTCCAGAGCTGGGTGAAAACGACGGTGCGCAGCGGCACGTTGATGCCCACGCCGAGCGTGTCGGTGCCACAGATGAGCTTGAGCAAGCCCTTCTGCGCGAGTTGCTCCACGAGGATGCGGTAGCGCGGCAGCAGGCCGGCGTGGTGCAGGCCGATGCCATGGCGCAGCCAGCGTTTGAGTTCCTTGCCGTAGGGACTGGTGAAGCGCGCGGTGGCGAGCGCCCCGGCCAGGGCGGCCTTTTCGTCCTTCGAACAGAGCGCGAGGCTCATCAGATTCTGCGCAGTCTCGGCGGCCGCGCGCTGGGTGAAATGGACGAGGTAGGCGGGCGCGCGGCGCTCCGCGACGAGTTGCTCCACCCGCTCGGCCAGCGGCGTCTCGGACCACTCGAATTCCAGCGGCACCGGCCGGCGGTCGCTGCGGACCACGGCGACGTCCACGCCGGTGACGCGCGCGACCTCGCGCTCGATGGTCCGGGTGTCGCCTAGCGTGGCGGACATGAGCAGGAAACGGCTGCGCGCGAGCGCGAGCAGGGGCACCTGCCAGGCGACTCCGCGCTCCTGATCGGAGTAGTAGTGGAACTCGTCCATGATCACGACCGCGAGGCGCGCGTCGTCGCCGCGGGCGAGGGCCTGGTTGGCGAGGATCTCGGCGGTGCAGCACAGGATGGGCGCGTCGGCGTTCACGGTGGCGTCGCCGGTCATCATGCCGACGCGCTCGGGTCCGAAATCGCGGCAAAGCGAGAGGAATTTTTCGTTCACCAACGCCTTGATCGGGCAGGTGTAGACCGAGCGTTTGCCGCGCGAGAGGGCAAAGAAGTGCGCGGCGGCGGCGACCAGGGATTTTCCCGAGCCGGTGGGCGTATTCAGGATGACGTGACGGCCGGCGAGCAACTCGAGGATGGCCTCCTCCTGTTCGGGGTAGAGCGAAAGGCCCTTCGCCGCCATGGCGTCGAGGAAGCGCGAGAGCAGCGCGTCGTCGTCCGCAGCCTCGGCGAGCGTGGGCGGGGCGAGGGGCGGCGGGGAGGCGGAGGCGGACGGGTTCAAGAGGGAAAAAGGCAGGGCACGGGTTTGCCGTCGGTCCGGCGATACACGCTGAAATCGCGGTGATCGATGGTGATGAGGGTGGCGCGCGGATGCAGCTCGGAGAGCATCACGAGCGAGGCGTCGCCGAGATCGGCGCGACCGGGGTAGTCGCGGATCAACTCCGCGACGCGAGGCAGGTGGGCGGGAAAGAGGGGGATCAGGCGGATGCGGCCGGATTGGAGCGCGGCACACAGGTTCGAAAGCGCGGGATCGTAGCGCTTAAGAAAGTGGCCGGTCTCCGCGATGATGAGCTCCGTGGTGAAGAGCGGATCGCGCAGCGCGCGGATGGTCTCGAAACTCCATTCGTGGTGCCGATCACCTTTGAGGAAAAAGGCGACCAGGGGACCGGCATCCACCAGGTTGCGTGGGAGGGGCTCGCTCACGTCACCACTCTCGGGTGGAGAGATCGGTTGGGGCGTCCGGCGGTAATTGCACCGGCGGCATCGCCTTCAGGAACGCATCCCAATCGACCGAAGAATTTTCCACTCGCTCAAGCACGTAGGCGTTCAGGCTCTTTTTCGCGCGTTTCGCCTGCGCCTGAAGCGCCTTCTTGCGGGCGGCCGAAACCTTGAGGGTGATGGTAACGGAGGGCATGGTGTTACCTTGGGTGTGCCTTTTTCGGCCGTCAAGCCGACCGCCGGCTCAATAACCGCCGCCGGCGGCCGCCGCGCCGCCGTTGAGCTCTGCCACGATGGCGGCGGCGCTGCTGGTGCCGAGGCGGACCGCGCCGGCCTCGAGCAGGGCGCGGGCGTCGGCGAGGGTCTTGATGCCGCCGGAGGCCTTGATGCGGATGTCGCCGCGCCGGGCGGCGGCCCAGGCGGCGATGTGCTCGACCTTCGCGCCGGCGCTGCCGAAGCCGGTGGAGGTCTTGATGAACTCGACCCCGGCATCCTCGCAGAGACGGAGGGCGGCGAGGCGTTGATCGGCGTCGAGGTAGCAGGTTTCGACGATGACCTTCACGAGCTGGCCGTAGCCGTGGGCGCGCTGGGAGAGGGCGCGCAGCTCGACGTCGACCGCGCCCATGTCGCCGTCGCGCAGGGCGGCGTAGTTCATCACGATGTCGACCTCGGCGGCGCCGGCGGCGTTGGCGGCGTCGATCTCGGCGGCCTTGGCCTGGGTCGAGAAACGGCCGCTGGGGAAGCCGATGACGGTGCCGATGCGGATGCCGGTGCCGGCCAGCACCTCGGCGGCGTGGGGCACCGAGGCGGGGTAGATCATCACGCAGGCGAAGCGGTGCGCGGCGGCCTCGTGGCAGAGCGCGGTGATGTCGGCAGCCGAGGCGTCGAGCCGCAGGTTGGTGGAGTCGAGCGCGGCGGCGAGCTGGGCGGGGGTGAGGTTCATGAAAGGGAGTCCGGGGACGGCGCGGGGCGGGTTTTTAAAAACCGCGCCAACTCGCGCGCGGTGGGCATGCTGGGAGCGGTGCCGGGTTTGGTGACGGACAAGGCGGCCACGGCCTGGCCGACGCGGGCCGCGGCGGACACATCGCCGCCGTGTCGAACAAAACCATGGGCGAAGCCGCCGACAAAGGCGTCGCCCGCGCCGGTGGTGTCGACCGCCTTCACCACGTGGCCGGGGATCAGCTCGCCGCCCTCCGGCCGGGAGACGAAGCAACCGCGTCGGCCGAGGGTCACGATCACCACCGGCGGGCCCAGGCGGCGGCAGAGCGCGTGGAGCGCGGCGGGCGCCTCGGCGGCGAGCGCATCCTCGGTGTAGGCGGCTTTTTTCGGCGCGAGCCCGAGGAGATTCACCAAGGCGACAAACTCGGTTTCATTCGGAATGAGAATGGAAACGTCGCGCAGCAGGGTCGGGTCGAAATCGGGCCGCATCGGCGCGGGATTCAGCACGGTCGCGGCACCGGCGCGGCGGGCGGCGCGCAGGGTGTGGGCGACGGCGGCGAGACTCGTTTCCAATTGGGTGACGACGAGTTTCGCATCCTTGAACAAACCCGGCGGCAGGTCGCGGGGACCGAGGGCGGCGTTGGCGCCGAGCGCGACCACGATCTCGTTTTGCCCGGCCTCATCGACCAAAATGGCCGCCGTGCCGGTGGCGAGGCGGGGCTTGGGCACGAAGCGGGCGGCGATTTTGTTGTCCGCATAAAAGGCCCGCGCGACGTCGGCGAAAGCGTCCGCCCCGACCGCACCGACAAAGAGCACATCGGCCCCGGCGCGACCCGCCGCCACGGCCTGGTTGGAGCCCTTGCCGCCCGGCCCGGTGGCGAAAACCCCGAGGGTGGTCTGACCGGCGGTAGGAAACGCGGCGCAGCGCCAGGTGAGGTCCTGCACGTAGCTGCCGACGACGATGACGGACGGAGGGGGAGGCATGGGGAGGCGGCGGGCGAGGTCCGGCGTCGCTCAGGTGGAGGCGGAGGTCCGGGAGGGACTGGAAAACACCCAGGCGCCGGGCAAAAGGCGACGCACCAGGACACGGTAGGGCGCGAGCAGCAGCACGGCCATGAGGAGCTTGGCGACGAGGTCCCCTCCGGCCAGCGGCAGCCACGGCACGTCGGTGCCGTGAAAGGCGATGGAAAAGAAAATCGCGGTATCGAGGATGGACGCGCTCACCGAGCCCCAGAACGGCGCCTGCCACCACGAGGCGCGCCGCAGGCGGTTAAAAACGGCCACGTCCAGCAGCTGCGAAACCAAAAACGCCGTGCCGGAGGCGGCCGCGATCTGCGCGGTGGCGAGCCAGAGCGAAAGCGCGATGCCGACCGCAAATCCCACCAAGGCCACCTCCCGGGCCTGGCGCGGACCAAAACACCGGTTGCACACGTCGGACACGAGGAACGCGACCG
>CAMCHD010000196.1 GCA_945874545.1 Akkermansia muciniphila
GCCGGACCGGGGGCTTGACGACTTTGCTAGGGTGGCGGGTGGCACGGCGCGCTCGACAGCGGGCGCCCGCCGCGCGATGTCTTCCGGTCCGCGTTTTCCCGCCGGGGACTTCGCGTCGCGTCTCCCTCCTCCCTCTCCATGAACACCACCGTCCTCGCGACCCTCGCTGCGACCGGCTTTACGGTGGCGTTTTTCCACGCCGCCCTGCCGACGCATTGGCTGCCCTTCGTGCTGGTCGCGCGGACCCGCGGCTGGCGGGAAGGCAAAACCATGGGGGTGGCTCTGGCCGCCGGTCTCGGCCACGTGGCGCTCACCTCGCTCCTCGGCCTCGGGGTGGCCTGGCTGGGGCTCACCCTCGACGAGCATTTCGGCGAACTTTTCAAGACCGTGGCCGGCTGGCTCCTGCTCGGGGTCGGCGTCTACTACGCGGCTCAACAACTGCGCGGCGCGGGTCTGCGCCACCACCACCTGCCCGGCGGCCACCACCACGCCGGACCCGCGTGCGGACGGGACCAGGAAAAGACCCACCTCGAACATGAACTGCGCGAGAGTCCGCTGGGGAAAAAAGACGCCGGCGACTGGGCGGCGATCAGCGGCCTGCTGGTCATGCTCACGCTCTCGCCCTGCGAGGCCTTTCTGCCCGTCTACCTCTCCGGGGTGCAATTCGGCTGGGCGGGGTTTTTTGTGCTCAGCGGCATCCTGGCCGCGGGCACGCTGGGCGGCATGACCCTTTTCACCTGGCTGACCCTGCGTGGCCTGCGCGGCGTGGATCTGAAACGTCTCGAACGCCACGAGGCGGGCCTGCTCGCGATCGTCTTTGGCCTGCTCGGCCTGATGATGTTGCTTCTGGACCACGGGCATTGATCCCGGGCGGACCGCGGCACACCCGCCGGACCGGCGTTTAGCGCTTGGGCAGGACAAAGCGCACCGTCGCCGGCTCGTCCGCGGCCGGGGCGACGCCGGCGGCGGCGGACTCGGCGGTGGCGGTCGCGGCGCCGACCGGAGTGACCGCCACGGGCGGCCCGGTGAAGACGGAGGAGGCGGGCACCTTGGCAAAACCTTCCTCGATCAGGCGGCGCACGTGGGCGTCGCGGGTCTTGCGATCGGGGCTACCCATCACGACCACGACCACGCGCCGGGAGTCGCGCTGGGCGGTGGCGGCGAGGCAAAACCCGGCCGCGTTGGTGAAGCCCGTCTTCAGTCCGTCGCACCCGGCGACCGAGCGGAGCAGGTGGTTGTGGTTGTTCATCACCACGGGCTGGGCGCGCAGGCCGGTCCCGAACTCGCGGGTCTTCACCGAGGTGTATTTGAGGATGTCGGTGTGGAGCAGGAGTTCGCGGGAGAGCAGGGCGAGATCGCGCGGCGTGGTGAGATCGCCCTCGGCGATCTTGCGCGAGGCGGGCGGGAGGCCGTGGGGCGAGCGAAACGCGGTGTGCGTCATGCCGAGGGCGGCGGCGCGGGCGTTCATTTGGGTGATGAAGGCCTCGCGTGAACCGGCGGCGGTGCGGGCGAGAGCGCTCGCGGCGTCGTTGGCGGACTGGATCATCAGGGCGTAAAGCAGCTCCTCCACCGGAAAAGTTTCGCGCGTGTCGAGCCACACCTGGGTGCCGCCGGTCTTGGCGTCCTCGGCCGCCACCGGCACCGGGGTATCGAGGCGCAGGCGGCCCGCCGCGATCGCCTCGTGGACGAGCAGGAAGGTCATCAACTTCGTCACGCTGGCGGGCGGCGAGACGACGTCGGCGTTTTCCTCCGCCAGCACCGCCCCGGAGGCGGCGTCGAGGACGATGGCGCCCTTGTAGTCGGCGCGGAGGGCGGGCGCGAGGAGCGCGGCGAAGGCGAGCAGCAGAGCGGGAAGGAAGGGAAGGCGCACGGCGGAATTGGGAAGGTCGCGAGCGAGCAAGGTTCCGCCGGTCCGGGCGAGCTCGAACCGACGCCAAGACGGACCACGGCGCGGCCGGCCGGCGCGCCTAGGCCGGACCGCCGGCGAAGCGCCAGGCCAGGATGCGGGAAAATTTTTCGCCGTGGCGCATGGGCAGGATACGCACCTCGGCGGCGGCGGCCCGGCGCAGGGCGGCCTCGAGCAGCGGCAGGTGGGCGCTTTTCGCGATCAGGCAGGTGAACCACCCGCACAAGCCCGGCCGGCGCGCGCTCTCCGCGATCATCCGGCCGACAAAGCCCAGCTCGCCGCCGGGGCACCAGAGCTCGTGCCCGCGACCACCGAAATTCAGCACCGGGCGGCCGTGCGCGTCGCTCCGGCCGGCGACCGCGCCGAGGTTGCGCAGTTTGCGCCGCGTGCCGGCCTCGGCCTCGGCGGCGGAGGCGTGGAAGGGCGGATTGCAGAGCGAGAGGGCGAAGCGTTCGCCGGGGCGGACCACGTTTTCAAAAACCGCCCGCGGATCGGGCTGGAGGCGCAGCTCGACGCGGTCGGCGAGCGCGTTGGCCGCGAGCAAATCCGCCGCCCAGCGCAGAGACTCGGGCGCGGTGTCGGTGGCGACGAAGCGCCAGCCCAGCATCCGCGCGCCGAGCAGCGGGTAGATGCAACTCGCGCCGGTGCCGATCTCGAGCACCGCGACCTCGGCGGACGGCGCGCGAGGCGGCAGCAGGTCGGCGACGTGGCAAAGGTAGTCGGCCCGGCCGGGCACGGGCGGGCAGAGCGCGCCGGGCGGCAGGTCCCAGCGGGCCAGGCCGTGATGCGCGAGCAGAAGGGCGCGGTTCAGCGCCAGCACGGCGGCGGGATCGGCGAAATCGACCGTCTCGCCCTCGACCGGATGCGGCCGCACGTGCGCGGCGAGGGCGGGCAGGGCGGCGACGAGACGTGGAAAATCGTAGCGCGCGCGGTGAGGGTTGCGCGGATGCAATCCGTCGGGCGGAGCGGGCGCGGCGGCGGGAGGCATGGCGTGGGCGCGGAGAGCGGACCTTGGCGCCGGGCGGAGGACTCAGACCTCGGTCTGCTCGATGGGCATCTCGTGCAGCTTCAGCTCGGGGTTTTTCTCGACGAAATACTCGCGCGTCCAGTCGTTGGGAAACAGCACCACCGGGTGGCCGAACTTATCGGAACCAAAGGCCACCCCGCTGGCGACGACGATGGCGTTGGGGTTGTCCAAGGCGGGGTGCGGCGAGACCCAGCGCAACTGCGTCCAGGGGGTCGGATCGATGCGGCACTCCGCGTTGTATTCAGATTTCAAGCGCGACTGCACCACCTCGAACTGCAGCGGGCCGACCGCCGCGAGCAGGGTCGCGCCGGGGGGGGCGTTGCGCGGCATGAAGGACTGCACCACGCCCTCCTGGAGGAGCTGCTCGAGGCCGGTGCGGTATTTTTTCGCGTCGGAACTGGTGGGGTTAAAAATGTAGGCGAAAACCTCCGACGGGAAACGCGGGATCTCGTCGTAGGCGAGGGTGCGGTCCTCGGTCAGCGTGTCGCCGATGCCGAACGCGTCGTGCCCGACCAGACCGATCACGTCGCCGGGCCAGGCGACGTCGACCGTCTCGCGCTCCTGGCCGAAGAGTTTGTGCGACGACGACAACCGCACCTGTTTTCCGGTGCGCTGGTGGGTGACGACCATGTCGCGCTCGAACTTGCCGGAGCACACGCGGATAAACGCGATGCGGTCGCGGTGCTTCGGGTCCATGTTGGCCTGGATCTTGAAGACGAAGCCGGAAAACTTCGGGTGCTCGATCGGCACCACGCGGGCCTCGGTGGGCGCGGGCGCGCCGGGGGCGGAGATCGTGACGGAGCGGCGCGGCGTCGGCGCGATGGAGTTCCGCAGAAAGCCCTCCAGCAGCAACTGCACGCCGAAGTTGTTCACCGCCGAGCCGAAAAAGACCGGCGTCTGTTTGCCGGCGTGCACGGCGGCGAGGTCGAAGGGCGCGGTGGCGCCGTCGAGCATCGCGATCTGCTCGGTCACCTCGGTGTAGGTGAGGTCGTCGAACTTGTCGCGCACCAGCGGATCGTCCAGGCCGGTGACGTTCACCGGGGCGCGGAAGGCGCCGCCCGGGACGCGTTCGAAAAGGTGCACCTGACCGACCCGGCGGTCATACACACCGCGAAAGCCGGGGCCGTTGCCCAGCGGCCAGGTCAGCGGGCAGGGGGCGAGGCCGAGCACGCGCTCGAGCTCGTCGATGAGTTCGAGCGGGTCCTGGGTGGGGCGGTCGCACTTGTTGAAGAAAGTGAAAATCGGGATCCCTCGGCGGCGGCAGACCTCGAACAGCTTGCGGGTCTGGGGCTCGATGCCCTTGGCCGAATCGATCACCATCAGGGCGGCGTCGACGGCGGTCAGCACGCGGTAGGTGTCCTCGGAAAAATCCTTGTGGCCGGGGGTGTCGAGCAGGTTGACCGCGTAGCCCTGGTAGTCGAATTGCAGGACGGTCGAGGAGATCGAGATGCCGCGTTGTTTTTCCAGCTCCATCCAGTCGGAGGTGGTGGAGCGCTGCTGTTTGCGGGCGGTCACGGAGCCGGCGAGATGGATGGCGTTGCCGTAAAGGAGGAATTTTTCCGTGAGGGTGGTTTTGCCGGCGTCCGGGTGCGAGATGATGGCGAAGGTGCGGCGGCGGGCGATTTCCTGGGCGGGCGTCATGGCGAAAGGCGAGAGCACACGACGCGCGGGCGACGAGGGGAAGGGAAAACGCGGCCGAGGCACGCGGCGAAATCACGGTTCGGCTCAACTCCCTGTCCACAAGTCGTTTTTGATAATCGATTCACGCACTCCGGAATCGCGCCTCAAGGTCGGGGCGTCTTGTGTCGATAAGAGGAAACACCCCCCAAACCCATGCAAGCCACCCTCTGCCTGGCTGGACTCGTCTACGCCGTCGGACTGCTCGTCCTGGCCGGCGCCCTCTGGCGCGCGCCGGAAGGTTTCGAAGACGACGCCGGTTTCCACCGCGGTCAGGAGCCGCAGGATTAAACGCGAGCCCGGTCCCGCCCGCCCGCCGCCCGACTGCCGTGCGCGAGCCCGGCGGGTTTTTGTGCTTTCGGCGACCGGGGCGGCGGTTGAGGGTGTCCGGCTATGGCCGACGCCTCGCTGAAACTCAAAGCCAACATCCGCTCGCGCGTGCTTGCCGGACACCCCTGGGTGTTCGCCAACGAGGTCGAGGCCCTCGCGCCGGCCGCCCACGACGGCGAGGTTATCGAGCTGCGCGACCGCACCGGGCGTTTCCTCGGCACCGGAATCTACAACTCCCGTTCCCAAATCGTCTGGCGCAAACTCAGCCGCGACCGGGTGGTGCTCGACGAGGCCTACCTGCGCGGCGCCTTGACCCGCGCCATCGCCCGGCGGGGCGGGCCCGACGCCAACGCCAACAGCCGCCTCGTCTGGTCCGAATCCGACGACCTGCCCGGGCTGGTCGTCGATCAATTCGGCGACGCCCTCGTGGTGCAGATCCAGACCCTCGCGCTGGATAAACGCGCCGCGGCCGTGGTCGAACTGCTCGCCGAGCTGAGCGGTGCGGCCGAGATCATCCTGCGCAACGACGCCAACATCCGCCGCCTCGAAGGCCTGGATCTCGCCGTCTCCACCCGCAGCGGCCGCGACTGGGCGCCGCGCTGGCATGCGATCGACGGCTTCGACTACTGGCTCGACCTGCAAAACGGCCAGAAAACCGGGTTCTACCTCGACCAGCGGGAACAACACGCGGCGGTCGCGCGCCACGCCCGGGGCCGGCGGGTGCTGGACGCGTTTTGCAACCAGGGCTCCTTCGCCCTGCACGCCGCGCGGGCCGGGGCGGCGCGGGTGCGCGGACTCGACAGCGCCTTCGACGCCATCTCCCAGGCCAAACGCAACGCCGAGCGCAACGGCGTGGCGGCCGAGTTCGAAAGCGTGAACGTCTTCGACTACTTCGGCGCGAAACACGACGAGACCTGGGACCTCATCGTGCTCGACCCGCCCCCCTTCGCGAAATCCAAGAGCGCGCTGGAGGGCGCCCTGCGCGGCTACAAGGAACTCAACCTGCGCGCCATGAAAGCCCTCGCCCCCGGCGGCCTGTTGGCGACCTACACCTGCTCCCACCACATGCAGGACGCCGAGCTGCGCGGCGTGCTGGCCGACGCGGCGAACGACGCCAAACGCAAGGTCCAGGTGGTGGAGTTTTGCCACCAGCCGGCCGACCACCCCGTGCTCGTGACCATGCCGGAGAGCGAATACCTGCGCGGCTACCTGCTGCGGGTGGAGTAGGCGGAATCGACCGGACGAGGCGAAGGCCGGCGAATCGAACCACGCCGCGACACCGGCTCAGGCCGGCAGGTCGCCCGAGCGCAGGCAGGACACCTCGCGCCCGGCGAAAGGCGCCAGCGCCGGCACCCGGGTGCGGCAGGCCTCGATCGCGTAGGCGCAGCGCGGATGGAAGGGACAGCCGGCGGGCGGATTGAGCGGGCTGGGCGGATCGCCCGCGAGGACGATGCGGCGGCGGGCGCGCTCGCCCTCCGGATCGGGCCGGGGCACGGCGCTGACCAGGGCGCGGGTGTAGGGATGTTGCGGCCGCTCGATCACGTCGGCCGCCGCGCCGAGCTCGACGATGCGGCCGAGATACATCACCGCCACACGATCGGACAGGTGCTTCACCACCGAAAGGTCGTGGGCGATGAACACCAGGCTCAGGCCGAGTTCGCGCACGAGTTTGGCCAACAGGTTCAGGATCTGCGCCTGGATGGACACGTCGAGGGCCGACACCGGCTCGTCGGCCACGATGACCCGCGGCTCGAGGGCGAGGGCGCGCGCGATGGCGATGCGCTGGCGCTGGCCCCCGGAAAACTCGTGCGGATACTTGCCGAGCGAGCGGGCCGGGATGCCGACCAGCGCGGCCAGCTCGGCGACGCGCGCGGGGATGTCGGCGGCGGGCCGCAGGCGGTGCACCCGCAGCGGCTCGGCCAGCGCCTCGCCCACGCTGAGGCGGGGATTGAGCGACGCGAAGGGATCCTGAAACACCATCTGCAAGGAGCGCCGCGCCTCGCCGGTGGCGGCGGCCGCGGTGAGGTTTTTCCCCTCCAGCCAGACGGTGCCGCCGGTGGCCGGCAGCAGGCCCATGATGGTGCGGGCGAGGGTGGACTTTCC
>CAMCHD010000197.1 GCA_945874545.1 Akkermansia muciniphila
GGGTTTTCCTGCCGGCGGTTGCGGGAGCTGTTGCGCGATGCCGGCGCGCGCCTGGAAGACATCGACGCGGTCTTCCTCACCCACGAGCACGGCGACCACGCGGCGGGCATCGAGGGTTTTAAAAAACATCCGCGCACCGAGATCTACGCCAACGCCGCCACCGCCCGCGCGGTCTGGCAAAAGGCCGGGCGCGAGGCCACCTGGCGGCTCTTCGAGACCGGCACGACCTTCCGGGTGCGGGACCTGGAGGTCACGAGCTTCGCGGTGCCGCACGACGCGCAGGAGCCGGTGGGCTTCTGTTTTGCCCATGGCGACGCCCAGGACTTGTTTTCGCCCCGGCGTTCCCTCGCCTGGCTGACCGACCTCGGCCACGCGCCGGCGGCGGTGTATCCACACCTGCGGACCTGCGATGTCGTGGTGGTGGAAAGCAACCACTGCCCCAAACTGCTCGAGGCCGACCACCGCCGGCCGTGGAGCACCAAGCAGCGCATCGCCGGCCGGCACGGTCACCTCTCGAACGGGGCGACGCGCGAGCTGCTGGAGGCTACCGCCCACGCCGGTTGGCGCAGGGTTTTTCTCACCCACCTCAGCCGTGACTGCAACAGCCGTGAGGCGGTGGAAAACGAGCTGGCGGGCCTGCGGGCCCGCCTGGGCGAGGCGTGCGGCTTTGAAATCGTCGCGCCGGGCGGCGGCACCGCCGCCTGGGAATGGTGACCCGGCGGGGTGGAACCGGCGTGGACGAGGTGTTCGGCCAAAAAACCGTCACGGCTTAACAAGATAGACACAGTCCGGCGGCAGTCCGGGCTGGCTCCGGCGATGGCGTGGGCTTTGCTGGTGGGCGATCATGACAACCACCACGCCTACTTCATTTTCCGAGTTTCGCCGGACCAAGATCATTTTTACCCTCGGGCCGGCCACGGAGTCGGAGGAAATGTTGGAAAAACTCATCCGCGCCGGGGCCGACGTGGCCCGTCTCAACATGGCCCACGCCAACCACGAGTGGTGCCGCACGGTCATCCGGCGCATCCGCGCGGTCTCGGCCCGGGTGGGGCGCGAGATCGCCGTGATGATGGACATCAAGGGCCCCGAGATTCGCACCGGCGATGTGGACCATCCCATCGTGCTCGAGGCCGGGCAGACCTTTGATTTCACCGTGCGTCCGGGGGCGGAGCGCGACGGCGCGGAGGAGGTGCGGTCGGTCAACGTCAACTACCTGGATCTGGTGAAGGACATCAAGGTCGGCGACACCGTGCTGGTGGACAACGGCCTCATCCGCCTTGAGGTGCTGGAGAAAAAAAACGCCCACATCCGCTGCCGCGTGCTGACCTCGGGTGAGCTCAAGTCCCGCCGCCACATCAATCTGCCCGGCGTGAAGGTGAATCTTCCCGCCTTCACCGAAAAAGACCGCGCGGACAGCCTGGTGGGCATCGCGGAGGGCATCGACTTCGTCGCCCTCTCCTTTGTGCGTGAAGCGGCGGACATCGAGGTGCTGCGCGAGTTTCTCCGATCGCAAAACTCCCCGGCCCGTATCATCGCCAAGATCGAGGACCAATCGGCCATCGCCAATCTCGACGAGATCGTGCGCGCGACCGACGCGCTCATGGTGGCGCGGGGCGATCTCGGCATCGAGTGTCCCTTCGAGGAGCTGCCCTCCATCCAGCGCCGGGCGGTGAAGTGCTGCCTCGATCACGGCAAGGCGGTGATCATCGCCACCCACATGCTGGAATCCATGATCACCCAGCCCATGCCGACCCGGGCGGAGATCACCGACGTGGCCAACGCCGTGCACGAACACGCCGACTGCGTGATGCTCTCGGGCGAGACCACGGTGGGCAAATACCCGATGGATTGCGTCGCGATCCTGGAGAAGGTCGCGCGTCGGGTGGAGTGGGAGGACACCCTGCCGTTGCCCGATCCGGCCCATCTGCAGGGGGACAAATTCAAGCTGCTCGCCGCCGCCGTGCATCTCGCCGACCAGATACCCGGCTCGGCCCTCCTCACTTTCACCCGACGGGGTTTTATGGCGGCGGGCCTGGCCGCGATGCGACCGGTGCATGCGCCGATCTTTGCCATGACCAACTCGGTCGAGACGCTGCGCCAGATGCGCCTGCTGCGGGGGGTCGAACCGGTCCAGCTCGCGCTGGGCTCCGACCCGAACGATACGATCGAAAACGCCATCACCGTCCTGGTCCGTTCCGGCCGCCTCCGCCTAGGCGACAAACTCATCGTCGCCACCGACATCCTCACCCACGACCGCCTGGTCGACAGCATCCAGGTGCGCACCGTGCGGTGAGGGGTTCCTGCGCGGTGCGCCGCGGTATGGATTTTGATGCAATTTTATGAAATCACTTGCCGGCGGCGGGTGCGGAAGGCTTCGTTGCGAATCCCCCCCGCCCCCGGGATGTTGACGCGACCTTGATCGGTCCGCGGCGCGTGCCGGAGGCGGTCGTAACCATCCGCCCCACCCCGCATGTCCGCCCCTTCCCGTCTGCGCGCGTTTTTCGCCGTCACCACTCCGGCCGTCTGGGTGCTGCTTGCGCTCGCGCTCGGGGCGGCGGGCCTTATCGCGGCGCGCCCGGGCGCGCGTTCGACCGGGATGAGTCACTGGCTTTTCGCCAAGGGGCACGTGGCGGTTTACACGCCGGTCTTCGCCAAATGGAACGCGGAGCAGCCGACCGAGGCGACGCGGATCGAGAGCCTGCTCATCGACGGGCCGGCCTTGGAGCGCCGGATGTTGTCCGCCTTTATGTCGGGCACCCCGGTGGCCGATATAGTGGAGACCGAGCGCTCGATGGCCTGTCGCGCCTTCACCGGGCCGTTGGAAGACGTCGGCTTCGTGGATTTGACCGATCTGCTGAAAGCGGAGGGCTTGATGGACAAGATCAACGCCCCGTCGTTCGCCCCCTGGACGTCGCGTGGCCGGATTTTTGGTCTGCCCCACGACGTGCATCCGGTCATGCTCGCCTACCGGGCCGATCTGGTCGAGGCGGCGGGCATCGATCTTTCGAAAGTGGAGACCTGGGCGGAGTTTTTCCAGGCCATGCGGCCGCTGATGGCCGACGGTGACGGGGACGGCCGGCCCGACCGTTATTTGCTGAATTTTTGGCCGAACAACCGGGATTTGATGGAGCTGCTTCTCCTTCAGGCCGGCGGCGGGCTTTTTGACGCCGACGAGCGCGTGGCGATCGCGACCGAACGCAACGCCTTCGTGCTCGCGAACCTCGCCACCTGGTGCGCCGGGCCGGGGCGGGTGACGGTGGACGCGCCGGACTTCACCGCGGCGGGCAACACCCTTCGCCTGCGCGGCGTGGTGGTGGCGGCGCTCATGCCGGACTGGCTGGCGGGTATTTGGAAACTCGATATGCCCGACCTCGGGGGAAAACTGCGTCTCATGCCCCTGCCGGCCTGGGAAAAGGGGGGGCGCCGGACCAGCGTGGTCGGCGGCACGATGCTGGGCATAACCAAGGCGAGCAAAGACTTCGAAACCGCCTGGGCGTTGGCCAAGCGGCTCTACCTCGATCCCGAGGTGCACGCCGCCTTTTTTAAGCGCACCACCATCATACCGCCCTTCAAGAGCTCGTGGGAACACCCGGCGTTTGCCGCGCCCGACCCCTTTTTTGGCGGCCAGCCGAGCGGGACACTCTTCATCTCCCAGGCCGCCGATGTGCCCATGCGGCCCGCCTCGCCCTACAACCTGCCCGCTCTGGCGCGGGTCAACGAGGTGTTGATCGCGCTGGCCGAACGCGCGGCTCGGGAAGGTATCTCCGATCCGGAGGTCTTGTTGCCCGACGCCCGCGCCCGCCTCGCCGGGGCGCAGCAGCGGGTGGAGAAGATGATTTCGCGCAATGTTTTCCTGCGCGAGACGCCCCCCGCGCGCTGAGCTTTTTTCCCGCGCCCACCCCTTCCCATGTCCGCCCCCGCCTCCGCCTCCGCGCCCGCCGCTCCTCTCGCCGTCCGTCGTTACCGGGCCGAGCCCGCCTGGGTGCCTTGGGTTTTTCTCGCGCCGTTCCTGCTCACCTTCGGGGTGTTTTTGATCTGGCCGCTGGTGCAGTCGGTGGTGCTCGCCTGCCAGCAGACCTTCGGCCCCAAGAGCACGGCCTGGGTGGGTTTCGCCAATTTCTCCTTTCTCCTGCACGACCCGCTTTTCTGGAAAGCGGTGCGCAACACCGCGCTCTTCGCGGCCGGGTCGGTGTTTTTGCAACTCCCTGTATCGCTCGGTCTCGCCCTGCTGCTCAACCGGCCCGGGCTGCGCGGGCGGACGATTTTTCGTCTGATTTTTTTCGCTCCGTCGCTGGTCGGACTGGTGTTTGTCGGCTTGCTCTTTTCGCTGATTTTCGCGCCGCGCACCGGCCTGGTGAATACCGTGTTGAACGATTTTTTCCCGGCCTTCGACCCGGAGTTTCCTTGGCTCCAGGTCTACGTCATGCCCGCGCTCATCCTGGCCGCGCTCTGGCTCTACGCCGGCTTCAACATGGTCTACTTTCTGGCCGCCTTGCAGGGTGTGCCGGAGGAGTTGATGGAGGCGGCCGCGCTCGACGGCGCCGGCGCGTGGCACCGTTTCCGCCACATCGTGCTGCCGGAGATCCTGCCGGTGGGGACCTTTGTCGTGCTCATGTCGCTGCTCGGTTCGCTCCAGTTGTTTGAGCTGCCCTACATCCTGTTGAACGGCCCCGGGGCGGACAACCGCGGGCTCACCATCGTGATGTATCTCTATGACAACGGCTTCGTGACGGGCGATCTCGGCTACGCCAGCGCCGTCGGCTGGGTTTTGGCGCTGGTCATGGGGTCCTTCGCCTTCGCCCAGCGTTGGTTCAACAAACGCCAGGAGGAGAGCTGACCGTCCTCTCCGCAGCATCGACCCCAGCCCATCGCCCCATGTCCCTCACCAACGCCCAGCGCCAAAAGCTGCTCCTCTTCCCGGTCTACGTCGCCCTCACCGCCGCGGGGATTTTTACCCTCATCCCCTTCGCCTGGCTGGTGTGCGCGGCTTTCAAGACCAACGCCGATATCTTCGCGTTCAACTTTCTTCCCCTCGGCGACGGCTTCCTCGGGGTGGACTGGGGGCGACTGACCCTGCTCAACTTTTTCCGTTTGTTCCGCGAGCTTGGTATCGGTGTGGCGTTGACCAACTCCATCTTTCTCGCCGCGACGTCGGCCCTGCTCGCGACTTTCTGCTGTTCGCTGGCCGGCTACGCGCTGGCGAAGTTCCGCTTCGCCGGACGCGGCCTGGTGATGTCCCTCGTGCTCGCCGCGCTGGTCGTGCCCGGCTCCCTGCTCCTGGCGCCAGGCTACAAGCTGCTCTATGACCTGGGCCTGTTGAACAGTTTCGCCGGGCTCATCCTGCCCGGTCTGACCCCTGCCTTCGGGGTGTTTCTTTTCCGCCAGGCCATGGTCAACGCCGTGCCGGCCACCCTCATCGAGAGCGCGCGCATCGACGGCGCGGGAGAGTTTCGGATCTACTTCACCATCGTGCTGCCCCTGGTGCGTCCGATGATCGGGGCCTACCTCATGATCACCTTCCTCGGCACGTGGAACAACTTCATCGGGCCGCAGATCGTGTTGCAGGATCCGCAGTCGTTTCCGCTCTCGGTCGCGATCAACCAACTGCGCGGGCTCTACGGCACCGATTACGGCCTGATCATGTCGGGCACGCTGGTCTCGATCGCGCCGGTGCTGGCCCTTTTTCTCCTCCTGCAAAAAGAGTTTATCGCCGGGCTGACCAGCGGCGCGGTGAAGGGGTAGGTCGACGCGGGCGCCAAGACGCGGCGGGCCGGTCCGGCGGGCCGCGGGGCGTCAGAGGTGCAGCTTCAGGCCTTGGCGGAGGTAGGTGGGCACGTCGAGGTCCTGACCCTCGAAAAGGTTGCGATCGCTCTTTTCGAAGGTGCCCCGGGTCTCGTGTTCGCCGAGGGTCAGCTCGACCTGGTCGGCGGCGGTGGCGATGGGCGCGATGGAGCGCTCGCGGGCGGGGCCCTTTTTTTCCCGCGAGGTGGCCGGCGCGGTCGTGTCCTCGGCGCGGGGAGCGGCGGAGGCGGCCGCCGGGGAGACGACGGCGAGCAGGCTCTCGGCCGGCGGGGCGGGCTCGGGCGGCGCCGTCGGACGCGCGCGGGCGGGGGCGCGACGCGGGGTGAAGACGCGCGCGCCGGCGTCGCTCGCGCCGAGCACCATGAGTTCCACCCGGCCCTGGCAGTTTTCGTCGATCACCGCGCCCATCACGACGTGGGCCTCCTTGCCGAACTGCTCGGCCACGGCGGTCATGATCTCATTCACCCGCGGCAGGGTGAGGTCGGTGCCGCCGACGATGTTGACCAGCAGGCGATCGGCCTTGCGGGCGAACTCGGGGGTGGCGAGCAGCGGGCATAGTTTCAGGCTTTCCAGCGCCTCGGCCACGGGATTCTCCCCCGCGCCGGAGCCGAGCCCGAAGAGCGTCTTCCCTCCCCGGGTCTGGAAGGCCTGGCGCAGGGTGGCGAAGTCGAGGTTGATCAGGCCGGTGCGAAACATCATCGACCAGATGGATTTCACCCCCCGGCCGATCCACTCGTCGGCCCGCGCGAACGAATCCAGCACGGTCTCGCCCTCGGCGCCCTCCTGCAGCAGCAGGTCGTTGGAAAGGGGGATGACGGCGTCGCACACTTTCCGCAGGGCCACCAGGCCTTCGTCGGCCTGCTTGGCGCGACGGCCGCCCTCGAAACTGAAGGGCAGGGTGACGAAGGCGATGACCAGCGCACCGTGCTCGGCCGCGATCTCGGCGACCGTGGGCGCGGCGCCCGAGCCGGTGCCACCGCCCATGCCGGCGACGAGGAAAACCAGATCGCAGTCCTTGACCACCGCGGCGATTTTTTCGCGGTCGGCCTCGGCGGCCTGGCGACCGAGGTCGGGGTCGGCGCCGGCGCCGAGACCGCGGGTGACGGACGCGCCGATGAGCACCTTGTCCTGCACCGGCGAGGCGGCGAGGGCCTGGGCGTCGGTGTTGATCACCGCCATCTGGAGGCGGTCGAGGTTCTCCATCTTGAGGCG
>CAMCHD010000198.1 GCA_945874545.1 Akkermansia muciniphila
GTCGAACAGTCGGAACTCATGCTGATGGAAAAGGTCGCCGCCCAGCAGGAGCACGAGATCATGCTCGAGCAACGCTACGAGGACCTGCGCCGCAACGAACACGAACTGCGCAAACGCCTCGCCGAACACGACCCCGCCATCGCGGCCGAACTCGAGGCCGAGCGCACCCGCAAACGCGACGAGTTCAACGACTGAGCCGCCCCGCTCCGGCGATTTCCGGACCTTCCGAGGTGTTACCGCTTTAGTTCAACCGCGGCCCCTGGGCGCACAAACCAAAGTGGCCACAGAAGGCACAAAAAGCGCAGAATAGGTGCCCCGCTTTTGCGCCTTCTGCGCCTTTTGTGGCCAAAAATTCATTTCAACAAAGCAAAATCAGGGCCGCTCCACCCGCACCCGCACGAAGCGCCGCGCGCCGGTGAAAGGCGTCTCCACCGTCACCCGATCGGTCAACCCGTCCAAATAGGTCGTCGTGGTCGCGCTCGGAGTGAAGCCCGTCCAAGTCGCGCAATCCGACGACGCCTCGTAGGTCACCACCAGATCGGTCGCGTAGCGCTGGCGGCGATGGCTCAGCGCCAGCCGCGCCGCGCCGCCGCCCCCCGCAGGCGGCAACCAGGCCACGGTCGTCGCCGCCTCGCCGGAAGCCTCCGCGAGCAGCGGGTGGGTGTTTAACAGATACTCCAAACGGTTCGGCCGCCCATCCCCATCCGGATCGGCCGCATCGCCCGAGACCGCCGCGTTCGCCAATTGCGCCGCCGTGAAGCGCGCCCGTTTCCAAGCCCCGCCCGGCGTGTCGCCGGAAAACACCTGGTCGACAAAGAGCGGGTTATCGATGAACGGATTTCGGTTAAACTGATAGGTGGTGTAGATGGTGTGGTTGCGTTTCCGCTCCGCCTCGGTGGGCGGGAATTTTCGGTGCCAGGCGAGCAGGGTGGAGAGCTTCGCCATGGTGGTCGCGCCGGCGGTTTCGGCGAGTTCGAGGTTCGCCGAGTCTTCGCTCTCGTAGCGCACCGCCATGTAAAACAGCGCCCGGGCGATCACCCCCTTGTCCGCGTCGCGCGGATTCCACCACGATCCATTCGAGCCGGACTCGGGGGCTTCGGAGTCCGGCGTGAATGACACGGCGTCAAAACCCAGACTACCCCGGTTCCCGTTCACCGTGGTGTCGCAGGCAAAAAGATGAAAAACATCCGTGCCCGGCACCGTCCCCGTGCTGGAGGGCCCGCGCGAGAGCGGCCAAACATGCTCACGATTCCAAGTATTCCCGGATGACGAACCTTCCCTGAGCGTCTTGCTCCGGCTTTCGCCGGAGTAGAGCAGGAGCACATTCGTGCTGTTGTTCGGATCGGCGTCCAAAACCATCAGCGCGTCCCACACATCCGTGGACGACGCCGTGTAAGGCAGCACCGTGTGCCCCTTGATCCGCTCATGCAGCGCCGCCTTCAGCGCCGACCCGCTCAAGCCGGTCGTGGTCGAGTAGTAGGCCGCCGGCGGGTCGAAGGCGGCCTGGACGGTCGCGGCCAGGGCCAAAAAAACGGCCCCAGCGCCCCGACGGAAAATGCCATGAAATGGATTCAATGCGGGACAAAAACGCCCGAAGCCCCCGGCCTCGTCAAAGCGAGAGTCGCCATCGCTGATCCCAAACCGGCGTTTTCCCGCCGCCTCCCGCGAACTTTTATTCGCAAAGGGCCTCCCCGCCCGCACCATCCGCGCCCATGCCCCAACCCCAAACCGCCCCCGACCCCATAGATAAAATTCACAGCGAGTCCTTTCTGCGCGACCTGATGCGCCGCCAACTCGTCCTCTCCACCGGTTGCGCGCTGGCCTTCCTCGTCGCCCTGCTCGGCCTGCCCCTCGTCAACTACCTCGCCCCGGCCATGATGGCGCGGCGGGTGGGCGGTTTCACCCTGTCGTGGCTGGTCCTCGGCGTATTATTTTTCCCCTACGTCTGGGCCATCTCCTTTCATTTTATCCGCCGTTCGCTCGCCCTTGAGGCCAGCGAGGTCGAGGAGGCCCGTCGCCGATGATCACCGCGCCCCCCGCCCTGCTCCTCGCCCAGGCCGCCGGCATCGATCCCTGGATCGTCGCCTTCTCCCTCGTCACCGTGGCGGTGACGGTGTGGATGGGTTTCCGCTCCGCCAAGACCTCCAAGACCGCCGGCGACTTCTTCGTCGCCGGTCGCTCCGTATCCGTCGGCTGGAACGCCTCCGCCATCTCCGGCGAATACCTCTCGGCCGCATCCTTCATGGGCATCGCCGGCATGGTCATGGCCATCGGCTATGACGCGCTGTGGTATCCGGTCTGTTACGCCTGCGGCTACCTGTTCCTGCTCCTCTTCATCGCCGGCCCGCTGCGCCGCTTCGGCGCCTACACCATCCCGGACTTCGCCGAGGGCCGCTACGACTCGCCCCTCTTCCGCAAGATCGCCGTGTGCTTCGTGCTCTTCATCGGCTTTTTCTACACCATGCCGCAGATGAAGGGCGCCGGCACCACCCTGGCCTACATCTTCCCCGGCCTGCCCTACTGGGTCGGCGTGGCCGTGGTCGGCGCGGTCATCACCCTGAACGTCGCCCTCGGCGGCATGAAGGGCATCACCCTCGTCCAGGCCATGCAGTATTGGATGAAGATGTTCGCGATCAGCGTGCCGGTTTTTGTGCTCGCCGCGGTCTTCGGCGGCTACGGGGAAAATCTCTCCGCCATCGCCGCCACTCCCGCCGAGCGGACCGCGCTGGTGCAAAACGTCGAGCATCCCCGCCTCGAACTGCCCGCCAAGGCCCCCGCCGACGAGGCCTGGATCTCCCCCTTCGGCCCCCTCACCTCGAAGGCGGCCAAGGCCGCCAATCTCCCGCCCGAGGAGGCCCGCCCGCTCTCGCTGCTCTACACCTACTCCTTGATCATCGCGCTGGTCTGCGGCACCGCCGGCCTGCCCCACATCCTGGTGCGGTTCTACACCAACCCCGACGGCGTCGCCGCCAAACGCACCACGATGTGGGTGATGATCCTGATCGGCGTGTTCTACGTCTTCCCGCCGGTGATCGGCGTGCTGGGCCGCAATTTCATGCCCGAGCTCTACAACGGCCTCGGCGCGAAGGGCACGGACAAGATCGTCCTCGAACTCCCCACCCTGATCCGCGCGCAATACGGCATGCTCGGCTCGGTGCTGAGCGGCATCGCCTGCGCCGGCGCCTTCGCCGCGTTCATGAGCACGTTCTCCGGCCTGCTCGTGTCGATGACCGGCGCGGTCGCCCACGACGTCTACGGTCGCATGCTCCGCCCGGACTCGACCCCCGAGCAGCGCATGAAGATGTTTAAGTTCGCCGCCATCGGCATCGGCGCGGTGTCGGTCGGCCTCGGCTGCTGCGTCGAGCCGCTGGAGATCAACTTCATGGTCGGCCAGGCCTTCGCCATCGCCGCCGCCAGCTACTTCCCCCTGCTGTTCATGAGCGTGTGGTGGCGCGGCATGACCATGAAGGGCGCCGCCACCGGCATGTTATCCGGCGGCGTGCTCGCGCTCCTCGCCGCCGCGCTGACCAACGCCAGCAACCTCGCCCTCGACAAGGGCCCGATGGGCAAACTCTTCGCCCCCTTCGCGCCGCTCAACGAGTTCTGGGCCCAGCACCCGCTCCTGCGTATCCTGTGCGAACAACCCGCGATCTGGACCGTGCCGCTCGCCATCGGCCTGATGATCGTGGTGTCGAAGGCCACCGCCCGCGATGTGCCGAAGGATATCCGCATGAAGATGCTCGTCCTCCACGCCCCCGAGGCCCTCGGCCTGAAAAACGAATACATCCAGGAACACCAGGCCGGCGCCGGGCATTGAGCGACGGGAAACCGGGGGCGCGGGTGAAGACGATGGATTTTTCACGATGGACGCCCCCGCTTCCCCCCTCGCCCCCGACCCCGCGACCGAGCGGTCGCTCCGCTCCAGCCTCGGCTGCGTGGTGCCCTTCGGCCTGCTTTTCGCCGCGATCGGCCTGATCGTTTTCTGGTTCTCCACCGTTCGTCCGCTCCAACGCGCCGCCGCCAGCGACCGGTGGGTGGAGACCCCCTGCGAGGTGGTGGCGAGCGAACTCGTCGAGAGCCACGGCGACGACAGCACGACCTACCGCGTGGTGGTCCGCTACCGTTACACCTGGCAGGGCCGCCGGCTGGAGAGCGACCGCTACGACTTCGCCCAGGGCTCGACCAACATCGGGGTGGACCGGATGCGCGCGGCGGTCTCCGCCCACCCGCCCGGGCGACGCACGGTGTGTTTTGTGAACCCCGCCGACCCGACCTCGGCCGTGTTGGAACGCCGCCCGCCCCGCTCGGTGTGGTTCGGGGCCTTCGCCCTGCTTTTCCCGGCCTTCGGCATCACGATTGTCGCCCTCACCCTGCGCGCCGCCCGCCAGGCCCGCGCGGCCGCGCGTTCGCCCCTCGCGGTGACCACGCTGCCCTCCGGAATCGCGGCCGACGACGACGTTGCCCCCCCGGCGGGCGAAACGCTCCTCAAACCGGTCGCCGGCCGCACCGCGGCCTTTGTCGGGATCGGTTTTTTCGCCCTGTTCTGGAACGGCATCGTTTTTGTCGGCCTGCGCTCGGTTTTCAGCGGCGGCATCGATGGCATCGAGTGGTTCGTGGTGTTGTTTCTCGTGCCTTTCGTGCTGATCGGTCTCGGCATGCTCGCCCTGACCCTGCACGCCCTCTCCCGCCTCTTCGCGCCGGGCCTGACGGTGCGCACCGACCCGTCCCTGCTCCGCCTCGGCGCCCGCGTGCCGGTGCGCTGGACCCTGAACCGCTCCGGGGTGAAAAAACTCTCCATCCGCCTGGTCGCGCGGGAGGAGGCGACCTACCGGCAGGGCACCTCCACCATGACCGATCGTTCCGAGCTTTATCGCGCCGACGTTTTTGAAAGCACCGACGCGTTGTCGCTGGCCGAGGGCCGGGCCGAGCTGGCCTTGCCCGCGGGCGGGATCGTGCCGGCCTTCATTGGCAAAAACAACAAGATCGTCTGGGAACTGGTCTTTGACGGTTCGATTCCCTGGGGTGCCGATCTCGACGACCGCTTCGCCCTGCCGGTGCGGGGACCGCTACGCCCCCTCGCGGTCGCCGCCGTGCCCGCGCCCCGCGCCTGGAGCGGCGGCGGGGTGACGCTTTGGGCGGTGGACAGCTACGCGCCGGGCGAAAGGTTGTTCTTCACCCTGGCGCGGGACGGCGCCGCCACGCCGGGACCGCTCACCGTGCAACTGGGCTGGTTTACCGAGGGCAAGGGCACGCGCGACGCCGCGCTGGCGTGGAGCGAACGCATCGAGAACCTCGCGCCCGGCGGCCAGCGCGACTTCGAGGTCCCGCTGCCCGCCGCGCCGTGGAGTTTTTCGGGCAAACTCATCGCCCTCGCCTGGCGGCTCGAGGTGCTCGACGACCGCGGCCAGCCGCTCGTGGGCATTCCGCTCGTGATCGGCCCGGGAGGTGCCGCCACGACCCTGACCGCCCTCCCCGCCGATCCGCGCCGCAAGGGTCTGGCCCGCTGGTTTGGCGCCGGCTCATGAGCTCGGCCGCCGACAACCCTTTCCGCACCTCGCGCCTGCTGGCCTTGCCGGTGCATTGGGGCGACACCACGCCCGAGGCGCTGCTCGCCCGCTGGCACGCCTCCGGCCGGCGCGGCGCGCTGGTCGGTCCCCACGGCACGGGCAAAACCACGTGTCTCCGCGCCCTCGCCGCCCGCCTCGCCGCCGAAGGTTGGACCATCCTCTGGCTCCAATGGCACGACGACGGCACGACCACCCCGTTGGACTGGCGCGCGACGCTGGGCCCAGCGGGCCCACGCACGGTCGTCTGCCTCGACGGCTCGGAAAACCTCGGTCCGCTCGCCGCGTATCGGATTTTTCGTTACACCCGGGGCGTCGGCGGGGTGCTCGCCACCCGCCACCGCCGCCCGTGGTTCCTGCCCACCCTCGCGCTGCACCGTCCGAGCGCGGAGGTGTTCACCGCCCACGCCGCCGTGCTCGCGCCCGACGCCGCCGACGAGGCCCGCGCCGCCTTCGCCGCCGCGCGCGGCAACGCCCACGAGGCCTTCCGCCGCCTCTACCTTGCCCACTCGGAGCCTACTCGCGCTTGAGCCCGCGCCCCATCAGCGCGGCAAGCGCCTCGGCCGGCGGCTTGCCGGCGTAGAGGATGGCGTGGATCTCGGTAAGGATGGGCGCGTCGATGCCGCGCGCCTTGCACAGGCCGTGGAAACTCTCGGTAGTGCGGTGGCCCTCGACCACGCCCTTGCTCTCCGCGATCAAATCCGCGGCAGCGCGGCCCTCGCCGAGGCGTTGGCCAAACGTGCGGTTGCGCGACCAGACGCCGGTGCAGGTGGCCACGAGATCCCCAAAGCCCCCCAGGCCGTAAAAGGTCTCGGCCCGCGCGCCCAAGGCGACACCGACACGCACCATCTCGGCCAGGGCCCGGGTGAGCAGGGCGGCCTTGGCGTTGTCGCCCAGGCGCAGACCGTCGCAGCAACCGGCGGCGATGGCGTAGACGTTCTTCAGGCAACCGCCAAACTCGACCCCGGCCACGTCGTCGCCGCGATACACCCGCAGCGTCGGCCCGCTGAGCGCGGCCTGCACGGCGGCAAGCAACTCCTCGTCAGCGCCGGTCGCGGCGAGAACCATGGCGGCGGGTTTGCCGGCCGCGACCTCGCCGGCGTTGGTCGGCCCGGTCAGACAGCCGACCGCGAGCCCGGGCAACACCGCGGCCATGACCTCCGTCGGGCGCAGGTGCGTCCCGAGTTCGAGGCCCTTCGCGAGGGAGACGACTAGTTTGAGTTGGGCGGCGAGACCGAGCCCGGCGGCGACCCGCGCGCCGGTTTCCCGCAGGGCCTGGGACGGACAAGCGAGGAGAACCAACTCCGCCTCCATGAGCACCGGGCCAAGTTCGTGGGCGATCTGGATCGACTGCGGCAGCCGATGACCGGGCAGGTAGTCGGGGTTTTCGCGGGT
>CAMCHD010000199.1 GCA_945874545.1 Akkermansia muciniphila
GTCGCCTTTCTGCGCCGGATCCCACGGACGGCCAGGCTTCCCTCCGCCGGGAAAATGCCAGTCGTGGGATTGGGAGTAGTAAAAGCCCAGCTTGATGCCTTCCTTGGCGCAGGCCGCCGCCAATTCCTTCATCGGGTCGCGCTTGAACGTCGTGGCATCCACGATGTTGTAGGGGCTTACCTTCGAGCCGAACATCGCGAACCCATCATGATGCTTCGCCGTGATGATGATATATTTCATGCCGGCATCCTTGGCGATCTTCACCCACTCCTCCGCGTTGAATTTGACCGGGTTGAACTGTTCCGCGAACTTCTCGTATTCTAGCTTTAACCTTGTTCGTGATTTTACCGAATCGCCCTTGACCCACGCCGCCCGGCCCAACACCCACCATTCGCGCATGGCCATCCCCGACACGAAGTCCTCCGCTTCCTCTTCCATGTCGGCTGAGTTGAGCGTGCTCCGAAGCAAAACACCACGCAACCCGCCGACGTCCACCGTCCACCGAGACGCCCGGCCCAGTGGGCGAACAGACCGAAATAACGATTCCACCATCGCGATCGGCAACGATCCCGCATCTTCCTATTCACGAAATCTATAAAACAATCCCTGACCCTTTCGGATGTGCCATGATTCTTCCGCCCGGCGTCGAAAGCACGTGGGGCCGGAAACAAAACGTCATGATCACCGCGACGGCGCGACCGGCGATGTTGTTTTCAACCCCGAGTTCCACATGATGAAGCACATCGCTTACTTTGTCCGCCCGCATTTCCTCCCGCTGCGGGGCAACCAGGCCGGCTTAACCCTCGCCTTCCAAACCCGCGACAGCCGCCACGTCCTCGCCCTCGCCAACCCGTCCCACAAACCCGCCCCTGTCGATCTCGATCGCCCCTTTGTCCGCACCCACCTTATCCTTCAACCCGGCTCCCTCATCACCTAGTCCGAATTACCCGCCCCAATTTAATCCCCAAAAATCTCACCCACTCCCATGCGCACCTTCCTGCCCTCGTCATTCGTCGTTCGACTTTCGTCACCGGCCGTCATCCCCATCCTCGCTTCCGCTCTTTGCCTCGGCGGCTGCGCTACCCCCAACTCGCCCAACTCCGCCCCCCCCGCCCCCGCCGCTCCGGACGCACCGGCCGCGCACGCCGAAGACGGAAAACAGTGGTTCCGCGAGGCCCGCTTCGGCATGTTCATCCACTGGGGCGTCTACGCCGTCCCCGCCGGCGTTTACCAAGACAAACCTATCCGCGGCATCGGCGAGTGGATCCTCAAAAGGGCTAAAATTCCTCTATCCGAATACCGCGCCTACGTAAGTGATTTCACTGCCGCCAACTACGACCCCGCCGCCTGGGCCGCCCTCGCCAAGGAGGCCGGCATGAAATACGTCGTGATCACGTCCAAACACCACGACGGCTTCGCCCTCTACGACTCCGCCGTCTCCGACTGGGACGTCGCCCATCCATCCTGCCCCGCCCCAGACGATCTGCTCACCCCGCTCGCCGAGAACGTCCGCGCCCAGGGCCTCAAGTTCGGTCTCTACTACTCGCAGGCCCAAGACTGGACCCACCCCGGCGGCAGCACTAACGGCAAAAACTGGGACCCCGCCCAGGCCGGCGACTTCGACGCCTACCTTCGCGACATCGCCGCGCCCCAGGTCCGCGAAATCCTTACCCGCTACCAACCCGACATCCTCTGGTGGGATACCCCGGTTAACATGACCACTGATCGCGCCCAGCCAATCCACGATCTCCTCACCCCCTTCCCGTCCATCATTACCAACGACCGCCTCGGCGGCGGCTTCGAAGGAGACACTAAAACTCCCGAACAACACATCCCGCCCCGCGGCTTTCCCGGCCAGACGTTCGAGGTCTGCATGACCATGAACGACACCTGGGGCTTTAAGAAAAACGACCACAATTGGAAGAGCAGCCAGCAGATTCTCCGAAATCTCTCCGACATCTCCTCCAAAGGCGGCAACTTCCTGCTCAATGTCGGGCCCACCGCCGACGGTCGCATCCCCGAGCCGAGCATCGAGCGTCTCAAGGCCGTCGGCCGTTGGATGAAGATCAACTCCGAGGCCATCCACGCCACCCAGTCCAGCCCCTTCGCCCGCCGTCTCCCGTGGGGCCGCGTCACTCAGAAGGTCGAGTCGTCCGGTGCCACCACCTTGTTCCTCCACGTCTGGGAATGGCCCGCCGACGGTCGCCTGCTTCTGCCCACCTTGCAGGCCACCCCGCGCTCCGCCCGCGTCCTCGCCGACGGACGCAAGGTCAACACCACGCCCTCCAACGACGGCCTCGTCGTCAACCTCACCGGCACCGCCCCCGACCCCGACGTTAGCGTGGTCGTGCTTGAGTTCAATTCTCCCGTCACCGTCACCCAGTCCGCTTTCGCCACGCCCGAGGCCGACGGAACGCTGACCCTCCATCCCATGGACGCCGACACCCACGGCAGCTACGCCGGAAACATCAACCTCTACGGCACCGGCGCCTCCGCCCTCCTCACCCACTGGCTCGAAGCCAACTGGCGCGTCGAATACCAGTTGAAGACTCCCGCCGCCCGCACTTGGCGCGTCACCGCCGAGGTCGCCGCCCCCGCCGCCACCAAACTGAAACTCCGTAACGGCAAGACCGAGGTCCCGGTCGATCTCGCCCCCACCGGCCCCGGCCAGAGTTGGAAAACCGTCGAGCTCGGCGCCATCGCCCTCCCCTCAGGCCTGACCTCCCTCGAACTCGTCCCGGTCAAAGGCAGCTGGAATCCCATCGAACTCCGCACCGTCCGCCTCACTCCCGTCCCCTGACCCCCGACGATCACCGCACGGTAGAGCCGCTTGCCCGGCGATCGGAAAATGGAGTCGGACCCGAATGACGCTTGGTTAAGGGGGCTGGTCGGCAGTTTCTGTCGTCGGGATTTGGACACGCACATTGCGCGGCGGGGTTGGGTGGGCATATGATAGGATTTGGGGGGGCGCTTGACGGCGCGAGGTTCGCTGCGGCCGGGCGGTGCGGAACCGGAGCGGCGGCGAGGGCGAGCAGGAGATCTTCATAACGCTGCGCTGCGCCCTTGGCCGCCGGACTGAGGATCGGCGCGAAATCCGCAGCACGCCCGCGGTGCCTTTGAAGGATAGGTGGAAGGGTGGCAAATCGCGCTGCCTTGCGGCTTCCAACATAAGTGCACGGACCAGATTGTAGGCGATGGCCTGAAGGAGGATTTCCTTCTCGATCACCCACCGCATCACCAACGCTCTCACCGAAGGCTTCAGATCCAATATACAAGCCATCAAAGCCGACGCCCTTGGCTTCCGCCACTTCAAAAACTACCGCACTAGAATCCTCTCCTTCTGCGGCAAACTCGACCTGCTGCCTCGCCTTCATTCGCCCACTACCCACACAATTCCGTGAAGTTCCCATTCAGTGCGCCAGATCCCAGCACCTAAACCCATGACCTTTCCTGCTTTCGTCAGCCAGAGCACCCCCTTGGCGGCTCTTCCCGCCCATGTTCATCCCTGGCACCCTGATCTGGGTGACGGCAGCTATGCCAATCCCGTCCTTCACGCCGACTACTCCGACCCGGATGTGATTCGTGTTGGGTCGGAGTTTTGGCTAACTGCCTCAAGCTTCACCGCCACGCCAGGACTGCCTATTCTGCGGTCAACCGACCTGGTCAATTGGACCCTCGTCGGTCACGCCCTTTGTCAAGTCCCCGACCCCTCCTATGCCGCCCTCCGTCCCGGCTGTGGCGTATGGGCCCCGTCCATTCGCGAACATGGGGGCCGCTTCTGGATCTTTTTTCCTCTCCCCGACGAGGGCATCTTCGTCACCGTCGCGCCCCATCCCGCCGGGCCCTGGAGTGAGCCATGGTTGCTGCAGGAAGCCAAAGGCTGGATCGATCCGTGTCCGTTCTGGGACGATGACGGCAACGCGTGGCTTTTTCACGCCTACGCCAACTCCCGCGCGGGTGTGCGCGACCGGTTGCATGTTCGCCGCATGGCACCTGACGCGTCGCGGCTACTTGGGGACGGGGTCGAGATCGTCCATGCCCCTCATCACCCTTTTTTGGAAGGCCCCAAAGTTCATAAACGTGATGGTTGGTATTACGTCATGGCCCCCGGTGGCGGGGTGCCGATCGGATGGCAGGTTGCCTTCCGGTCCCGGCATATCACCGGACCCTACGAGGAAAAGATTGTTCTTCATCGAGGCTCGACAGCAATCAACGGCCCCCACCAAGGCGCATTTGTCGACACCCCGTCGGGCGACTGGTGGTTCATTCACTTTCAGGATCTTGGGCCGTTCGGTCGTGTCAGCCACTTGCAGCCTGTCGCTTGGCCGTCCGGGCATGATTGGCCGCGCATCGGAACGGCCGCCCTCGATCTCGCCGCGCCTGAGCCGGGTGAACCTGTTGCCTGGGCTCGAAACGCGTTGTTACGTCCGGGTGCCCTCCGCATTGCTCCCGCTACGTCCGACTCGTTCGATTCCGCGCGCCTTGGACCGCAGTGGCAGTGGAACGCCAATCACGATCCCGCGTGGGCCGAACTTCTCGGCGCCTCGGATACTGTCCCTAGCGGTCTTCGGTTGCACGCTCGTCCAGTTCCACCCTCCGGGCTCGATTACGCACCGCACCTTCTCTTGCAGAAATTTCCCGCCCGTGCCTTTACCGCAATCGCCACCCTGCGCGCCTCCACTTGTGAACTCGCGGGTCTGGTTCTTTGTGGCGGGGGCTCCCACGCCTCCTTGATGCTTCGGCGGGATTCGTTCACAGGAAAGCGCCTCGTTTACCAAGTGGGTAACGAAATTCTTTTCGAACGCCCGCTGGTGGGCGATATCGAACTCCGCTTCCGGGTCCAAGTGTGCCCTGATGGGGGATGTCAGTTTTTGTTTGCCAGCTCGACGAGCTCAAACGACTTGGCAGGCGCGTTGTTTGTCGCGATCGAACCCGTATTTTACGCCCGGCAGGGCGGCTGGATGGGGGCCAAACTTGGGCTTTTTACAGGTGGAAAAACCGGCTACGCCGACTTCGCCTCCTTCATCGTGCTGTAGCCCTGGAAGCGGCAGTCGAATCGGGTCGCCTCACGCTACCTGTTGGCGGCCCGACATCGGCCTAATATTTTCCATGCACTCGCCAGGTGCAAATCGGAATTTCAGATTTCCGATTCGACGCGGTTTGCTGAAATTGGACGCATTCGATTATGAGATGCACGCCTTTCAACTCCTCCCGGCCCGATCTCCGTCCTAATCCAGTCGGTTCTGAAAAACGCCATATGAGGCGAGACACAGGGAGATAAACGCGGGACGGGCCAAGGGCGAGGCGGAGAACAGGCGGAGCAAAAAGGCCAAAAAGAAGCCCAGGAGCTTCTTGAGGTTCATGGCAGCGGCGCTGAACAGGGCGTTGAGCGCGTCCCCGACGCGTCCCTTCAAGCGGTTACGCTCCAGTCGGTAATCGCTTTTTAGGTGTCCGATAGTCGGTTCGACAGCGGCCCGGCGCTTCATCCACCGCCAGATGCGTTTGGGGATTGAACCTCGTCCCCGTCGATCCACCAGCACCTCGATCGGGCCGGTGTAGCCGTGTCCTCGGTAGCCCATGTCCACGTGAACCGTTTTGCGGTGTTCTTTTTTGATATAGAGACGCTCCATCTGTTCCATCTGCGCCTTCAGCGTGCGTCCGTCATAGGGATTGCCCGGCACACACAGCGCTCCGAGCGACCAGCCCCCTTTGCTCGTCGTTGCTATACGGACCTTTTGGCCAAACTCATATTTGCGTCCTGCTTTGCCTTTGGCGATGCACGCCACCTCGGGCTCGTGCACACTGTAAATCTTAGCTTGGTCACCGCGCTTTTGCGCATGGATGCGTTTGCTTGTCTCAAGCAATGTTCGGAGCGACTCCGGGGCCCCCTGCCGCTCGATCTCCCGGATCACCCTGCCCAGGTTGGTCCGCAGTTTGCGCACGCAACCTTTCGAGTGGCGCATCTGCCGGGCAACTTCACCAACGAGTGATTGGCATCCACGAGGAATGACAACTTCACCCGGAACAGTTCTCTCTGCGGCTTATGCTCGGTCTATTTCCACTCCATTCATTTTCCCGGTTACTTGCTTTAAATCAGCGTTTTCCGAGAGGATTATAGACTAAATATAATGCGCACGCCACTATTTTACAATTAGTTGTGGTTATTTCAGCATCGACAAAGTAGAAATAATGCCCTCGTGAAAACGGGACCGTGTCGTGTGAATAAACCGGGCCTTCGCCCAGGCCCTGTGGGGAAATCGAGTAAGCCGTTGGTCCGGCCTTGCGGAAGGCGGCATGGACTCCGGCCCACCTCCGCCTTAGGCGCCTTGGCCGAGCGAGGCTTTTCGCTTCGACCGGCCGGGTCTGTCTGTTATCAGAATACGGCCTCGTTCCGATCGAAAAGATCCATGCATTCGTGACGATCGCGCGGCTTGTGGCCGGCTGAGCACCACCACGACACACGCCCGGCGCATCCGAACGCTTCGGTGCGACGCCGAAATGCACACGCGAGAAGCTTGCGCCACCCACACCTCGACCGGCCAACAGGTTGCGTGACTCGGCCTGCATTGATCGCGGCATTCCGTTCTGCGGCGTCCGCCGTCCCGGGCCCCTGCGCAGACACAAAAAGGCGCGGCCACCCGTAGATGGCCGCGCCGGCTAGAGTTTCCCTACCGCATCCGGATCAGGGCGTGGGAACCACGACCTCAACCGCCAGGCGGAGGAACCGCTTCGGCTGGGTGGAAAGCAAGACCGAGTCGATCACCGTCTCGGAGACGGTTTCGGTCGCGGCCGGATTCGTCCCCTCAAAGCCGAAGGTCGGATTGTTGGCTGCGGCAGCCGTGATGGCGGACCAGGT
>CAMCHD010000200.1 GCA_945874545.1 Akkermansia muciniphila
AATGCACCAAGTGATCCTCTGCCACCCAGTCCCTCAGGTCCGGCGGCAACAACAGCGGCGTGTCGCGGTCTATGTTTACGAATTTTGCCATATTTACCTGCATAGCAGATATTAGGCCAATTTTATAACTAAGTCCGACAGGCTGCTAGTGGCCATGATTCGACGACAAGAGCACCTTGAGGGGCGCGATGATATCGATGCCCGGCACCCCCTCAAACGCCGTCGCAAGGGCGACCAGACGACGCTGGACCTCGCGGGCATTCTCCGCCCCGCATTCATAAACCGGTTCAAAGGCGGCTCCGGTAAGCTCGAGGCTCCGCCAGCGCGCATAAGCCCGCGCACTGAGGAGCAACTCGCCCACATTTTGGTCGGACCAGCCTTCATCGCTGCGCCACAAATCATGCTCGGCGAGCGCATCGGTGTTTTCATAGGCAAGCGGACCGATGAGCCGCACAAATTCACCGGCGCGCTGCCCATAGGTGGCAAGCCGACTGCACGGGGATGCCCGATGCCCGGTCACCAAGAGGACGGGGCTCGTCCGCGGGGCTCCCGTTCGATCGCGAACCACACCAAGGGTGATTCCCGACAGACCCGACGCAAAGGCCTCCGCCGTCGGGCGCTCCAGCAGCCAGTGATTCGGCAAACCACCCAATCCGCACAACTTGCCGGGACGCTCCTTCCAGGCGCTCAAACGGATCTCCGACAACCACCTCGACCCGATCATACCGTCGAGGCTCGTGCCCACGGGCAGGGCGGTGAGCGCGCTTTCATTCGCACGGATATCCGGCGCAGACTCCCGAACCAAGGGCCCCCTCAATAACAACCGCACCGCAGGCGCGGCTTCCAGTTCGGCCGCGGAAAAGCTCCAGAAGAACAGGACGTGCACCGATCCCCGGGCGCGAGCCAGGTCCAGAAACACGACCACTTTGGGATCGCCGGCATCGAGATCGAGAAACAAGCCGGTCTTATCGCGGCAGGCCGCGAGCTCCGGGACCCGGTCGAGCGCGCAACCGAGTTCTCCGTCCGGCACAAAGCGCAGCGTTAACTTCATGGGATCTACCGCAGGTAGCTCACCCTGCATTCCGAACAAATCAAGCTGGGCCGCCGGCGATGACGCGCCCCAGGAGGCGAAGCACCCCGGCCGCCGCCCGCGCCTGCATCGCGGCGCGGTCGAGCCCGACGCCGTCCACCCGCTCGACCCAGGCTCGGTCCCCGTTCGCCACCGCCACCCAGGCAAAAGGCTCGGCCACGCCCCTCGTCGGGTCCGGCTCGGCGTAACCGGTGGTCGCCAGCCCGAAATCGCAGGCGAACAATCGCGCCACCCCGCCCGCCATCTCCTCCGCCACCCGCGCCGAGACCGCGTTGACCGCCTCCGCATGCGTGGCGTCGACCCCGAGCAGGCGCACCTTGTCCTCCAAGGCATAGCAGGTCAGGCCACCGGCAAAAAACCCGGACGCCCCGCTCCACCGCCCGAGCTCCGCCTGCACCCGACCCACCGTCAGACTTTCCGCCACCGCGACCTTCACCCCGTTCGCAAGCAACCGTCCATGCAGGGCCCGGCCCTCCGCCTCCGTCCATTCCACTTTGTCCTTATCCGTGTCCATCCGTGTCATCCGTGGTCACAACGCGATCTCCACGCCGACCGGGCAGTGGTCGCTGCCCAATACTTCCGGTTCGATCCAAGCCCGCTTCAGACCGGCACGGAGGGATGCGGACACCAAGAAGTAGTCGATTCTCCATCCCACGTTCCGGGACCGCGCACCGCCCCGATAACTCCACCACGAGTAATGCCCCGGGCCCTTTTCCAACTCGCGAAAGGTGTCCACGAAACCGGCCTCGATGAAACGCGTGAAGCCCGCCCGCTCCTCGGGCGTGAAACCCGGGTTGGCGACGTTGTCCTTGGGCCGCGCGAGGTCGATGGCCTGGTGCGCGACGTTAAAATCGCCGCAGGTCACGACCGGTTTGGTTTTTTCGAGGGTGCGGAGGTGGTGCAAAAACGCCGTGTCCCAGACCTGCCGGTAGGCCAGGCGCCGCAGTCCGTCCTGGGCGTTGGGGGTGTAGACATTGACCAGGAAAAATTCGGGGAACTCGGCCGTGAGCACCCGCCCCTCGCCGTCGTGCTCCGGGTCCCCCAGGCCGAGACGCAGGGCGAGCGGCTCGCGCCGGCTAAGGATCGCGGTGCCGCTGTAGCCCTTCTTTTCCGCCGCGTGAAAGGTGACCGAGCGGTAGTCCGCCGGCCAGGACACGTGGGCGACGTCGCCCGGGTGGCACTTGGTCTCCTGGAGGCAGACCACGTCCGCGCCACCCGCCGCCAGCCACGGCACCAACGTGCCTTTGTCCAGTCCCGCGCGCGCCCCGTTCACATTCCAGGAAAGTAGTTTCATGCCGGTAAAACCCCACCGTCGCCGCGCCGCCGGCACATTTCAACCTCGTTAGGGCGCGACGCCGGCCGCCGCTTCCGGCCTTGCCCCGCCCCGCCTCCGCACGGAGATTTTCGCCCCTCTTTTGGTATGTCCGCCCCGCCTCTCGTCCACCGCCCCCTCGGCCAGCGCATTCCCGACCGCCTCCACGCGGTGTCCTGCAGCCTGCCCACGATGCGCGATGTGATCGGCTACGAGGAAAAGGACCCCGCCGTCACCGCACACCTGACCAGCGGCTACCCCCGCTTTGTCGTCCACCCGCTGCTGCGCCGGGTCGCGGACGGGCTCCGTCGGGCCGACGCCGCGCTGGACGGTCGTGAAATCTGGCTCTGCGCCGGCCCCGCGGTGGCCGACGCCCTGCAAGCCCATCTCGGAGCCTCCGCCGAGGTCCTGCCCCTCGCCCCGGAACTCACCGCCCTGGCCCTGCCCGCCGGATCCACCGCCGAAACCTCGCGCCGGGCCCGCCACTACCTGCAGCACACCGGAGCCTTCGCCTCCTCCCGCGCGGCCGAGGCGTGGCTGGTTGCGCGCGGTGAGCTCGCGGCGGCCGCCGCCGAAACGCTTTTCCCCGGCCGATCCGCCGACGCCCACGTGCGCGACCGGCTCGCCGGCTGGTTCGGTCACGGCCTGGCCGCCGACGACGTGCACCTCGCGCCCAGCGGCATGGCCGCCACCTACGCCGCCTTCCAGGCCGTCAACGCCGTGCAGGCGGCGTGCGGCCGCACCCGCTGGATCCAGCTCGGCTGGCTCTACCTCGACACCATCGCGCTGCTGCAAAAATTCACCGCCGCGCCCGCCTCGGACTACCTGCACCACGCCGACGTGTTCGACCTGGAAGGCTTGGAACGCCTGCTCTCCGCCCACGCCGGCCGGGTCGCGGGGGTGTTCGCCGAGATCCCGACCAACCCCCTCATCCAAACCCCCGCCCTGCCCGCCCTCGCCGCCCTGTGCCGCGCCCACGGCGTCGCGCTGGTGCTGGACCCGACCATCGCCTCCCCGCTGAATGTCGACGTGCTGCCCCACGCGGACCTCGTGGTGAATTCATTGACCAAATACACCGCGTCCGAGGGCGACGTGATCCTGGGCGCCGCCGCGATCAACCCCGGCTCGCCGCTCGCCGCGCCGCTCCGTCCCGCCCTCGCCGCCGCCAGCCGGCTCGCCGCCGTCCATCCGCGCGACGTCGCCCGCCTGGCCGCCCAGATCGACGCCGCCCCCGCCCTGATCACCCGGATAAACCAGACCGCCCCGCGCGTGATCGCGTTTCTCGAAACCCACCCCAAGATCGCCGCGGTGTTCTGGAGCGGGCATCCCGACTCCGCGCTCAACTACTCCGCCCTCGCCCGTAACCCCGAAAACGTCGGGAGCATGATCACCTTCGTGCTCCGGTCCGACGTTCCAGTCGCCTCCTTCTACGACCGCCTCCGTCTCGCCAAAGGCCCGAGCTTCGGCCTCGCGACCTCGCTCATCTGCCCCTTCCTCTACCTGGCCCATTACGACCTCGTCACGTCCGAGGCCGGCCGCACCGAGCTCGCCGCCCACGGCCTCGCCCCGGACCTGCTCCGCCTCGGCCTCGGCGCCGAGCCGGCGGAGGACATCATCGCCGCCCTCGCCGAAGCCCTCGTCTGACGCCCTCCGCCATGAAGACGACCCGCCCCGCCCTTCTCCTTGCCCTCGCCGCCTTTTTTCTTGCCGATTTATCCGCCCACGCCGCCAACCTCCCGCCCGAGCGTTTCCTCGCCCTCCCCGACCTCGTCGTCGCCCGCGGGCAGTCGCCCGCCCCGATTCCTCTCGCCGACCACCTGCGCGATCCGGACGTCCCCGGCACCGCCGCGCGCATCAGCGTCCGCCTCGCCGACCAGATCCGCACCATCGACCTCGCGCTGCACGACGACGCGGCCCCGCTCACCGTGGCCAACTTCGTCGCCTACGTAAACGCAGGCCGCTACGCCGCGAATTTTTTTCACCGGTCCGTGCCCGGCTTTGTCATCCAGAACGGCGGCTTTTATTTCATCAACGACACCACGTTCGACGAAGTCGCCACCTTCGCGCCGGTAAAAAACGAGCCCGGCCGGTCCAATCTCCGCGGCACCGTCGCGATGGCGAAGCTCGGCGGCGACCCGGACAGCGCGACCAGCCAGTGGTTCATCAACCTGGCCGACAACTCCGCCAACCTCGACGCCCAAAACGGCGGTTTCACCGTCTTCGCCCACGTCCTGGGCGACGGCATGGCGGTCGCCGACACCATCGCCGCCACCCCGCGCTACAACGTCTCCAACCTCTCATCCGCCTGGACGGACCTCCCCCTGACCACCGGAGCCCTCGCCCGGACCCATTTTATCGAGACCAACGTGGCGATCGTGCCCACCCTCAGCCACACCGTCACGTCCGACGACCCCTCCCTCGTGACCGCCACGATCGAAAACGGCGCCCTCCGGCTCACCGCCTCGCCATCCCAAAGCGGCGCAACCACGATACGCCTCGTCACCACCGACCTCGAAGGTGGCACGCTCGCCTCGAGTTTCGACGTCACCGTCCCCAGATTCATCCAAACCCTTACCTTCACCCCTCCTGCTTCCGCCACCTTCGGCGACGCTCCGCTCACCCTTTCCGCCTCCGCCAGTTCCGGCCTGCCTGTCACTTTCACCGTCGTTTCCGGCCCCGCCACCCTCGCCGGCGACTCCCTCACCCTCACCGGCTCCGGCGCGGTCGTCCTTCGCGCCACCCAGCCGGGCAACGTCGATTTTAACCCCGCCGCCGCCGTCGAACGCACTCTCTCCGTTTCCCCGGCGTCCCAGACCCTCACCTTCACCCCTCCCGCCTCCGCCACCTTCGGCGACGCTCCGCTCACCCTCTCCGCCTCCGCCAGTTCCGGCCTGCCTGTCACTTTCACCGTCGTTTCCGGCCCCGCCACCCTCGCCGGCGACTCCCTCACCCTCTCCGGCTCCGGCGCGGTCGTCCTCCGCGCCACCCAGCCGGGCAACGTCGATTTTAACCCCGCCGCCGCCGTCGAACGCACTCTTGTCGTGGATCCGACAGCCACCGCCGAGGTCGCTCTCGCCTCCCGCACCGTGCCTTACGCGGGCGTCCCGGTTCCCGCCGTCGCCACCACCACACCGCCCGGCCTGCGCGTCACCTACACCTACAAAGCGAGCGCATCCGAGCCCGTCGCCGCCGCCCCGACCGTGCCCGGCGTCTACACCGTCACCGCGACCCTCGACGATCCCGCCGCCACCAACCGGCCCACCACGACCGCCACGCTCACCATCACCAAATCCCCGCTGACCATCTCCGCACCCGTCCTCGTCCGGGCGGTCGGCGCGGCCAACCCCGCCCTCCCGCTCGCCTACTCCGGACTGGTCGGAGGCGACACCGCCGCCACCGCGCTGACCCGCGCCCCCGTCGCGACGACCAAGGCCACCGCCAAGAGCGCCCCGGGCACCTACCCGATCACGCTCACCGGCGGGGCCTCGGCCCACTACGACCTCACCCTCGTCCCCGGCACCCTCACCGTGGTCGGCTTCGGCGGCACCTACGAGGCCCTGGTGGTCGACGGGCGCTCGATGCCCGCCGGTAAACTCACCGTGACCGTCCCGGCCACCGCGCTGACCTATTCCGGAACGCTCACCCTCGCTCGCGAAACCAAGACCATCACCATCGCCAGCTCGGCCAAATCCCCCGGCACGACCGTCTTCACCGGCTCGCCCGACCTCGCCAACGCGGCCGCCACCTGGACGCGAAACGCGCCCGGCCGCGACGCGCTTTCCCTGGCCTTGACCGTCTCGGCCGACGACTCCCTCACCGGCAGCCTCGACCGCAACGGCGAACCCTTCGCCACCCTCGCCTTCGGCGCCCGCCAACGCATCTTCGCCAAGGGCCAGACCGCCCCCGGCGCCGGCGCCAATACCCTCGTCCTTCACCCCGCCTACAACCTTTTCGCGGACGGTCCCCTGCCCGGCGGCGCCGGCTTCGCCACCGCGCCGATCGCCGCATCCACCGGCGTGCTCACCCTGAAGGGCTCCACCGCCGACGGAGCTCGTTTCACCGCCTCGCTCAAACCCACCCTCGCCAGCACCTATCTGCTCTGGGTCAACCCCTACGGCACCCGCACCGAGTCCTTCCTCGCCGGTGCCCTACCCCTCCAGGCCCACCCCGAAACCTCCCGCTTCCCCGGCCGCGCCTACATCCCCCGCGACGCGGGCCTGCTCACCTGGCAAAAGGTCGCCCTGCCGAGCAACACCGCCACGTCCAAACTCGACAAATCGCACCGCGCCGGCTTCGGGCCCCTCGGCGTCGACGTCTCCCTCGACCCCTGGCTGCCGCCCGCCACCCGCGCCGCCGGCCTCATCCCCGCCGGCACCCTCGCCCAACGCCTCGGGCTCGCGGCCGACGGCGCGCTGACGCTTTCCCACGGCCC
>CAMCHD010000201.1 GCA_945874545.1 Akkermansia muciniphila
GGGGTCGGGGCGATGGCGGAGCGCACCGGCGCGTTGACCAAGGAGATCCGGGACGCGCGCCCGCTCAACGCCAACACCCTCTTCGGCGACTTTCTCGCCCGGCGGGTGCGGGCGCGGTTCTCGGCCGGCCGGTCGACCTTTCTGGGGCCTGTCACCCGGGCCAACGACGTTCGCACCGTGCTGGTCGGCGACGGGCGTGACGTCGTCGCCCTGCTCCACAGCGAGGACACCCCCTTCGATTGGCGGGCCGGGACCCAGCCCGACTGGGCGCGGCTGGAACTGAAACTCGAGCGGGAGGGCGAGGCTTTGAGCGTCCCGCGGGTAGACTTTCTCTCCCTCGATCCGCGGCTGGTGGCCGCGCCGCTCGCCGCGGAAGACGCCCTGCGCCTGGGCGGCGAGCCCTACCTCTTGGCGCTGGAGCCCTTCAAGTTTCCCGAGGCCGTGCTCATCAGCGCGGGCGGGGCGGGCTACGGTGAGCTCCCGTTTAAGGTGGATCCGCGCCACCCGGGCTACGTGACGGTGGATAATCGGCTCCTGCGAAGGCTCTTTGGTGACTTCTCCCCGGGTCGGGGTGACCTGGTGTTGAGCAAGACCGGCGAGCTTCTCGGGGTCATGGTCACGGCGGACCGCTGCGTGTTGGTCACGAATTTCCTGCCCCAGCGCTCACTCGGGCTCGGCGCGGATCTCGCCGCCAGCCCGACCGGTCCGGTGCTCGATGCCGTCGCGAAGCGCTTCCTCGTGCTGCCGGCCGAGCTCAAATGAAGCGCGCCGGGACCATGCCGACCGCCCCCGACATCCTCTGGATCGTGACCACGCAATGGCGGGCCGGCGCCCTGGGTCATGCGGGGGATGTCAACGCCCGCACGCCCGGCCTCGACGCCTTCGCGGCCGGGGCGACCGACTACGCGCAGGCGGTCACGCCGCATCCTTTCGGCCCCTTTGCCCGCGCGGCGCTCCTCACCGGCCGGCTATCGCCGGAAAACGGCGTGCGCGACTACTGGGACGCCTTGCCGGCGGACGCGCGCACCGTGGCGCACCGCCTCTCCGAACGGGGTTACGCGACGGCCTTTTTCGGCAAGTGGGGCGTGGGCGAACGCGATCGCTCCGCGCCCTTGGTCGGCGAGGCGGCGGCGCGTGTGGTGGTGCCGCCGGGACGGCGGGGCGGCTTTGGCTGGTGGACCGGGTTTGAAGGCGGTTTTTTGCTCAACGATCCCTGGTTGCAAGGCGACGGGGTGGGGGATGGGACGGCGCCGACGCGCGTAGCCGGATACCAGAGCGATGTGGTGACGGACCTTGCGGCGGCCTGGTGGGGTGGCACCGCGCGAGGAAGGGCGGCGCCACCGCGCTTTGCACTCGTGAGTTTGGAAGCGCCGCATCCCCCCTATGCGGCCCCGACCCCGGCCGGAGTGGTGAGACCGGACCCGATTGAACTCGTGCTGGCGGCCAACGTGCCGCGCGGGGGGGAGGTGGAGGCGCGGGCGCGGCGCGAGCTGGTGGGTTACTACGCGCACATCGAAGCCACCGATGGCGCCATCGCTCGCTTGATGGCGGCGGCGGGACACGAAACCATCGTCGTGTTCACCTCGGTGCACGGCGACATGCACGGGGCGCACGGGCTTTTCCGGAAGGGTTGGCCGCATGACGAGTGTGTGCGCGTGCCGTTCCTCGTGCGTGGGGCGCCGGGCGGCGGAAGAGGAGAACGCAGCGACGCGGCGGTGTCCTTGTGCGATTTGCCGGCCATGACGGAGGCGTGGAGCGAAGGGCGGGCCTGGGACGGGGCGCCCGCGTGCGCGGAGATTTCCATGCCCTGCGTGGTGGACCTGCCGGATCAATGTGATCGGGTCTGGCGCGGCTGGCGCTCGGCCAGGGGGAAAAAAATTTGGACGGACGACGGACACGAGTGGAGCCTCGGGGAAACCGGTCCGATCGCCGGAGATGGGGCGGTAAAGCCTGCGCCGCACGGTTGACCAAGACCGGTGGCGCGTCACGCTCTGCTGTTTTTACGTATCGCATGGCCACCTTCCTAATTCAAATCCCCGTGCCCAGCATGGGGGCGACCGTGAATGAGCTCACCGTGATCGACCTCAAGGTCGCGGCGGGCGAACGAGTGGCCAAAGGGCGGGTCGCGGCGGAGCTGGAAAGCGACAAATCGGTCTTCGAATGGGAGGCGCCCTGTGATGGCACGGTGCGGGGCCTCCACTGCCGGGCGGGCGACATCATTCGTTCGGGCGATCTTTTCATCAGCATCGAAACCGAGGACGAGAGCCTTCGCCACCTCGAGGCCAGGACCGGGTCGGGCGAGCCGGCGGCCGTGGCAACGCCCGCCGCGTTGGTCGCCGCCATCCCGGCGGCGGTCGAGCCCGTCGCGTCGGCGCCATCCGGGTCCTCGGCGGCCCTGCTCTGGACGCCGCGGGCGCAAAAACTCGCGCGCGACGCGGGGTTCGAGCCGGTGAATCTTTTCGGGTTGGCCGGCACCGGTCCCGGCGGACGGGTGACCGGCGAGGATTTCCAGGCCTGGTTGGCGGCGCGTCCGAACACCGGTCCGGTGAGCGCCCCGGCGGAGACGGCGGTCGCGAACGCCGGTCTCGCGGCGGACACCACGGTCTGCATCGCCGGGGTGGGCTACGCGGTGCCGAAAAACATCCGGCCGACGAGCGAGATTCTGCGGGCTTTTCCCGGACGGACCGAAGCGGAGATGCACAAGCTCACCGGCATCCACGAGCGGCGCTACGCGGACGCCGACGAGAGCGCCACCTCGCTCGCGGCCACGGCGGTGCGTCATGCGCTCGCCCAGGCCGGGGTGCTGGCGTCGCAGATCGACGGCATCGTGCTCGCGACCATCATTCCCGACCAGCCGGTGCCCTCGATGGCGAGTGCGTTGGCCAAGCTGTTGGGCTGCCCGAAGGCCCTCGCCTTTGATTTGAACGCGGCCTGTTCCGGCTGGCTCTACGCGCTCGAGGTCGGGCGCACCTTCATCCGCGGCGGCACGGCGCGCACCGTGGTGGTCGTGACGGCCGAGCTGCTCTCCCGCATCACCAACCCCAACGACCACGAGACCGCCTTCCTCTTCGGCGACGGGGCGGGGGCGGCCATCCTCACCGACGCGGCGGGCGGCCACCGCTTGCACCGCATGGCCCTTTCGGGCGACGCGGAGCTCTTCAGCGCCATTCAGCGGCCGGGTGGTGGCGCACGGCAGCCCATGCCCTGTGCGGACGGCAGCGATCGGGACGATTTTTACCTGCAAATGGACGGGGCGGCGGTCTTTAAAAACGCGGTCATCGCGTTTTCCGACCAGATTGAAAAAACCCTTGCCCGCCACGGTCTGCAGGCGGCGGACATCGCCTGGATCGTGCCGCATCAAGCCAACGAACGCATCCTGCGGGCGGTCAGCAAACGGGTGGGTATCCCCTACGAAAAATTCGTCGTGACCATCGCCAAATACGGCAACACCTCCGGGGCCTCGGTTTCGATGGCGCTGGGCTGGGCGGCGGAGGAGGGTATTTTTAAGGGCGGCGACCGGATCATTTTTTGTTCGGTCGGCGCGGGTCTCACCTACGCCGGGGGACTGTTGGTCTGGTGACCCGGCGCGGGGGCCTTTTTCGCACCGGGAAATACACCCCAGTGACGATAGGGAAACATACTGACCGCCTTGGTCGCTAAAAACTTGTGACGGAAAAAACCCCGCGCAAAGTTTCGACCAGTATGAGCGACGCCCAAATCGAAAAGCCTGTCGTGCTCGTCGTCGACGACGTGAGTGACAGTCGTTTCCTTATCCGTTGCTCCCTGGCGGCGGCGGGCTTTCAGGTGGTCGAGGCCTCGGACGGCCAGGAGGCGCTGGAGGTTTTGAGCCGGGTGCGCTTCGATGTGGTCCTGCTCGACGTCTGCATGCCGGGGATGACCGGATACGAGGTGTGTCGCGAGTTGAAGGCGAACGAGGCCACCCGCAAGGTCCCGGTCATCCTGATGTCCGCGGTGGCGGATCGGCACGCCATCGCGCAGGGCTTTGCGGTCGGGGTGGTCGATTATCTGGCGAAACCGTTTCGCGGCGAGGAGCTCTGCGCACGGGTGGCGGTGCACGCCGAGTTGAATCGCGCACGGCGCGAGCTCGAGGAAAGCCACGCGCGGCTGGCCTCCCTGAACCATGAGAAAGACCAGATGTTCGGCATGGCGGCGCATGATTTGCGCGGTCCCATCTCGGTCATCATGGGTTTTGCCGAGCACGCGATGAAGCTGCTGGACGAAGGCGACACGCGCCCGAATCGCCACGCCCTCGAGGTGATTCGCCACGAGGCCGAGCAAATGAACCACTTTCTTGGCACCCTGCTCGATCTAAACGAGCTGGAGCGCGGCGGCGTCGCGCTACGCCTGCGCGATCAAGACCTCGTATCGGCCTGCGGCCAGGCGGTCGGCCGCGCGGGTCCTCAGGCGGCGGGCAAGAACATCGCGCTACGCCTGGTCAGCGCGGAGGAAGCGTTGATGGTGCGGGCCGACCGCTCCGGCTTGCGGCGGCTGTTGGACAATTTGATTTCAAACGCGGTCAAGTTCACCCCCGCCGGCGGCCGGGTGGCGATACGTCTGCACCGCAAGGACAACGAGGCCCACTGCGTGGTCACCGACACCGGACCGGGCCTGACTCCCGAGGATCTGGAGCTGGCCTTCACGCGTTTCGCACGCCTCACCGCAAAACCGACCGCGGGGGAAAAGTCCACCGGGCTCGGCCTGGCCATTTGTCGTGCGTTGACCGAGGGCATGGGCGGCCGGATCTGGTGTGGCAACAATCCCGAGGGCGGCGCGTTTTTCGCCTTTGCGTTGCCGGTGTCGTCCACCGCGACGCCGCCGGTTGCGGTGGCCGGGGGTTCGCAGTCGGGGTTGCTTGGCGATGCCCTGAGCATCTCGCCATTTCCTCATCTTTTATCCGACCGTTCCCGCGGCTGAGTGCGGCCCGCCGCGGTCGGGATCGGGCGCCACCGGGTCCCCTTCGGTGGCACAGCGCAGCGCGGCGAGCGCGTAAACCGCGGCGGTATCGCAACGCAGCACGAGCGGTCCAAGCGAGACGGCCGACCAGCCCTCCGCGACCGCGGCGGCGATTTCCTCCGGGCCCAGATCGCCCTCCGGCCCGATCAACCAGGCGACGGAGACTGGCCCGCGATCGTGGGATTCGCGGTGCCGGGCCAGCACGTGGCGCAGCGGCTCGGCCCCGGGCTGGAGGCTGGCGATCAGGCGCAGCTCCGCGCATTTCACCGCCGGAGAGGCGAGAAAGTCGGCCAGCGACTGGACGGGGTCCACGCACGGCACCCAGGGGTTGCCGCATTGTTTCGCGGCTTCGACGGCGGCGACGCGCCATTTTTCGATTTTTTTCACCGCCCGATCGCCGTCCAGATGCACCTCGCTGCGACGGGTCGCGAGCGGGGTGATCCGGGCGACGCCGAGTTCCGTCGCTTGACGCACGATATCGTCCATCGTGCCGCCCTTGGGCAGGGCCTGCCCGAGGATCAGGGTGCAGGGCAGGGGAGGGCGACGGGTGCTGGAAAGCACTCTCAAACAGGGATTTTTGCGCGTCGGGCCCGCCTCGAGAACACACTCCCACTCCTGCCCCTGACCATCGAAGGCGACCACCGGATCCCCGGGTCGGGCGCGGTTGACCTGAACGAGGTGGTGGAGCTCGGCGGCGGAGGGCACCAACTCGCGGACCTCCATGGCGGCGGGAGGAGTGGAGACGTGGACGCGAAAGTCGGGCATGGAGGGAAGAAAAGCGCGGTGCGCGGTGCGCCCAACCCCAAAAAAGAGGAGAGGCGGCCTTCCGGGAACCACCCCGGGGGCCGCCTCTGCCAGCAAACCAAGCAACCAACTAACAGTGACGCGGAGATAGACCGGTCGGCTGGAAGAACATTCAAAAAAACTTCGGAATTCTTTTGGCTTCCGCGGAAGCGGGTTTGAGGGGGGCAAAAACCAGGTCGGGGCGACGGCTGCGCCGTGTTTCGGGTTTACAAGACCGTGCGGGGCGTTTTCTATCCCGGGCTTGGTTTTCACCCGGCCCGGGTGGCGGAATTGGCAGACGCAGTAGACTCAAAATCTTCCGACGAAAGTCTTGTGGGTTCGATTCCCACCCCGGGCACCAATTTGAGACTATGCCTCTCAGGCTTGTTGAGATTAGTATGGGCTTGCGGGGGGCTGTTTGTCCCCAATTGTCCCCAGCATGTCTCACGGAAAAACGACGACGAATGCGCGCTGGCCGCGGTCCATCCGGGTGGGGCACGCGACCGTCACGGTTTATCGCTTGAAGCACAAGGGCGGCAAAAAAGGAGTCACCCACGTGATCGCTTGGCAGACAGCGGCAGGCAGGCAGCGGAAAAAAGTCGCGGACGAAGCTGCCGCCCTGTCCGAGGCTCGGTTGAAGGCTACACAGCTCAATGCTGGCAAAATCGAAGCAACCGACATGAGCGGTAGTGACCGCGATGAATTGGCTGCCGCGCGTGAGATCTCGTCGTCCACACCTTTACTTTCCGCGCTGAGGGAGTGGAAGGAAGCTCGCGCTCTGTGTGCTGGTAACTTGATCGGGGCGGTTCGCTTCTATGCTGAGCACTTCAAAAATGCGGAGCGGAAGCGCATTCTAGTTAAGGATGCCGTGGAGGCTTTTCTGAAGGTGAAAAAAGATGAAGGTATTCAGGTCTCCTCTAGCAGCCTGTCGGCCTTAGGTTTTCCTGTAAGTGAGCGGGGATTAAAAAATCTGCGCCGGAGCGCTGACGGGCGGGGTTAGACCGGCTGGCGTGGCCTTGATGTGGTGCCGGGCAGTGCAAAACAGGCGTGTGGCGACCCCGCG
>CAMCHD010000202.1 GCA_945874545.1 Akkermansia muciniphila
TATGGTGGCGCGACGGTCGTCCAAAGCGGCGAGCTGTTCGAGGCGATCGCGAATGGTGGTGATCTGCACCTCATCGAGTTCGCCGGTGACCTCCTTGCGGTAGCGGGCGATGAACGGCACCGTGGAGCCTTCTTTCAGCAATTGGGCGGTCGCGGCGACCTGGGCGACTTTGACTCCGGGCAGTTCTTGCGTGATGCGCAGGACGTGCTCGGGGTTCAGCTGGATGTTCGGGGGACTGGCCGGGCCGGGATTTTCGGTGGCGACGGGCGAAGGGGAGAGGGGGAGATCGGACATGGTGAAGGAAAGAGGGCGCGCGGGAGGCGCGAGGCACACGGAGGTCTGAAGCGAAGCGCGGGAACGAGGCCGGGGGAAATAAAAAAGCCCCGCCGGCGATAAACGCGGGCGGGGCGGGGGAGCGGCGGGGGAACTTGGCGGAAAACGGCTCCGGCGGAGCCGGAATCAGGCCTTGGGGGCGCCGCCGACGAGCGCGAAGGTCAGCTGGATGGCGGGGGCGACCTTGTCTTCGTTTTTACCGGGCTGGATACCGAAGTCGCCGCGCTGGATGGTGAACTCGCCGCGCACCACCAGGAGGTCGCCGCCGAGCTCCGGTTTGTTGATGCGTTTGCCGAAGGCGCCTTCGAGGTGACTGAGGGTCACGGGCACGACCACGTCCTTGCTCACGCCCTTCAGGGTGAACTTGCCGGAAGCGACGGCGGACCACTTGCCATCGCCGATGGCCTTGACCGAATCGAGCTTGGCGAATTCGAAGCTGATGTCCTGGTGGGTGGCGGCGTCGATCCAGTCGGCTCCGACCAGGTGCTCGGTCATTTTCGTGTTGGGCACTTTCAGCGACGCGGCGTCGACCTCGATTTTGCCCTTCGTGGCGGCCACGTCGGTGGCATCGAACATGACCTCGCCCTCGACCGCGCCGGCGGTGCCGACGATGGGCTCCAGCAGGGAGTCCAGGGTGAACTGGATGGCGTTCACTCCCTTCGGGTCCTTGAAGTCATACGCTTTGGGAGCGGCGACGGCGGAAACGATGGTGAAGCCGGCGAAGGCGATGGTGCGGAGTATGGAGTTCATAGGGCGGTGATCGGTGGATTGGGTTGGAGAACGAGTCAGAGCGGTGGGCGTTTCGGACCACGGCGGCCAAGAAAGGTTGCGGCGAAAAGCACCGTGCCGGCGATGAGGCCCCCGACGAGATAGTCGAGACCAGGCACGAAGCGTTGCTCGTAAGTCACAAACTCGATCTCGGTGATCGGATCGATCTGTTTCACCGGCACCTGGTTCTGCGTCCAGCCTTGGTGATAACCTTTGGCCGCCCAGACGCAGAAAACAAAAAGCATCAGAAACACCCCCGCGCCGCGCAGGAGGATGCGCCAGGCCGCGATGGTCTTGGCCGGGGGCAGCGGGGACTCGGCGGGTGTCTGGGCGAGGAGCGGCATCGGGTGAATGTGGGCAGGCAACGCGAACCGGGGCGTCGTGCAAGCGTAGGCGGGGATTTCCCCCGGGAAAACGCGTTTCGGCTCATGCGAGACAGCGATGGTTTCTTCGCGGTCGTCGACCAGGGGCTCGGGTTGCGTTTGAGGCGACCGGCGCGGACGGCGGGATTTTCCGATGGAGCCCGACGGCAATTCGGCTACCGTGATCGGAGCATGAGCCCCACTCCCCTGTTGCGCGTGACTGTCTGGAGCGAGTTTCGCCACGAAAAGAAAAACCCCAAGGTCGCCGCGCTTTATCCGCTCGGCATGCACCGCACCATCGCCGACGCCCTCGGCCAGCACGCCGATCTGGTGGTTCGCACCGCCACCTTGGACGAACCGGAAAACGGTCTCACCGTCGAGGTGCTGGAGCAGACCGACGTGCTGGTCTGGTGGGGGCACATGGCGCACGGTGAAGTCGCCGACGAGGTCGTCGCCCGGGTCCGCGCCCGGGTCTTGGAAGGCATGGGGCTGGTGGTGTTGCACAGCGGCCACTACTCGAAAATCTTCAAGAGCCTGATGGGCGATACCTGCTCGCTGACCTGGCGCGAGGCGACCGATAAGGAGCGGCTCTGGGTGGTGTGCCCTTCGCATCCCATCGCGCGCGGTCTCGGCCCCTACTTCGAACTGTCGGCCGAGGAGATGTATGGCGAACCCTTCGGTATCCCGACCCCGGACGAGTTGATCTTCATCAGCTGGTTCACCGGCGGAGAGGTGTTTCGCTCGGGTGCCACCTGGCGACGGGGGAACGGCAAAATCTTCTATTTCCGTCCGGGTCATGAGACCTACCCGACCTATCATAACCCGCAGGTGCAGTTGGTGATAGCCAACGGTGTGCGCTGGGCCTACTCCGGCCTGCGGATCGCGGACAGCTGCTTGAACCAGGCCGCCTTGGAGCCGCTGCCGATCGATGCCGAGGCCGGCCTGCGCTCCACCGAGGGCCATCGCTGAGGTGGGTCGAGCCCCCGCCAGTGCCGAGTTTTCCCTCCCTCATGTCGTCCGCCAAAAAATCGAAGCGTAAACTCCGAACCGTGCGCGTCGCCATCATCGGCACGGGCGGCATGGCCAACCGCCACGTCGAGCTCTACCGCCAGATCCCCGGGGTCGAGATCGTCGCGGGCTGCGACGTCGACCGGGCGCGGGTCGAGGCGTTTTGCGCCCGACATGCCATCCCGGCGGGAGGGGCCTACACCGATGTCGCGGCCCTTTTGCGGGAGGTGTCCTGCGACGCGGTCTCCAACGTCACGCCTGACGCCTTCCACGCCGCGCTCTCCATCCAGGCGCTCAAGGCGGGCAAACATGTGCTGTGCGAGAAGCCGCTCGGGCTCGATCATGGCGAGACCCGGCGCATGGTCGCCGCGGCCAAAAAGTCCGGCACCGTCGCGATGGTGAATTTCTCCTACCGCGATTGGTCCGCCCTTCAGGCGATCGCCGCGCGGGTGGGGGCTGGGGAGTTGGGCGAGCTTCGCCACGTCGAGGCGAGCTACCTGCAAACCTGGCTGACCGCCCCGATCTGGGGCGAGTGGCGCACCACTCCGGCCTGGCTCTGGCGCCTCTCCACCGGTCATGGCTCAAAGGGTGTGCTGGGCGATGTCGGGGTGCATATTGTTGATTTTGCGACTTTTCCCGTTGGTCCGATCAAGACGGTGCACTGCCAGCTGAAGACTTTTCCCAAGGCCCCGCGGAATCGCATCGGCGAATACCGCCTCGATGCCAACGACAGCGCCGTGCTCAACGTGGAATTCGTCAACGGGGCCTTGGGCACGATCCATACCACCCGCTGGGCCACCGGTCACCCCAACCGCCTCGCCCTTCGCCTCCACGGGACCCGCGGCGCGTTTGTCTTTGATTCGGACACCGGAACCGACGTTTACCGCGCCTGCGTCGGGGCCGATGCGGCCACCGCCACCTGGCGGGAGGTCCGCGCCCAGCCCACCCCCAATAACCACGCCCGCTTTGTCGCCGCTATCCGCACCGGGCGACCGGAGCAGCCGGATTTTGCCCGGGGCAGTGAAATTCAGCGTGTGCTCGACGCGTGTTTCGAGTCCGCCGCCGCCGGGCGACCGGTCAAGGTTTGAGCCGAACGGTCGGGGCCGAAGCGGCTCGGCCCCGTGACCGATCCCGACGGCTCTTTCGCCGCAGCTTCGGTCTTTTCGGCGAGCCAGTCGAAGGGCCCAAAACCCTACGTGTTTCGCCGAACATTGTGACGTAAATGACACATTTATCCTCGGAAGGCTTCGGTTTTGGATTTTTAGGCGAAAAGCCCTGATTTTGCCCAAAAAATGGCCTGGCGAAGCAGTTTTTTTGGCTCGGGAGCCGGTGGCCGGTGACTCGATTTGTCGGCTGATCGCGCCTTCTGGTTAACTAAAAAACGGCCCCGATTTACCCGATTTCCGCGGATTTTGGCCCGTTTTTGGGTGAAATTCGGGCAAAAATTGGGATTTGCCTTCAGGTGGCCGGGAATCATTGAACGTCACCTTGGCGAAACGGTCTAAACCCCGTCAGCCATTCTTCCACACCATAACCCAGGCCCTTCCCTTGGACCTCAAACAAATCAAACTCGTCATCGATCTCATGAAGCGCTCCGACTTGACCGAATTCGCGGTCGAGGAGGAGGGTTTCAAGCTGAAGATCCGCCGCGGCGCCTCCGGCGCGCCGGTCATCAGTTCTCCGTCCTACGGTTCGGCGACGCCCTTTCCGGTTTTAAGCGCTCCGGTTTCGGCTCCTTCGCCCGCCCCGGCTCCTGCGGCGCCGGCGCCGGCTTCGGCCCCGTCCGCGCCCGCCGGCGACGAGTCCGGAATCGTCTACGTCAAGTCGCCGATGGTGGGCACTTTTTACAAGGCCGCCTCCCCCGAGTCGCCATCCTTTGCCGAACCCGGCACCAAACTCACCGAGACCAGCGTGGTCTGCATCATCGAGGCCATGAAGATCATGAATGAGATCCAAGCCGAGGTGAAGGGCACGGTCGTCGAGGTCTTGGTCGAAAACGGTTCGCCCGTCGAATACGGCCAGAAGTTGTTCAAAGTAAAACAAGGCTAAACACCTCCCTGTCAATCTAAACCGCTAAAGAACGCTGAATTACGCTAACCTGAGCCCGTCTTTCGCTCGGTTGTCTTAGCGCCGTTTAGCGCCTCTTAGCGGTTCATTATTTTTTCGTCCCCGCCCAATTCCCCCTTCCCGTGATTCAAAAGGTTCTCATCGCCAACCGTGGCGAAATCGCCCTCCGCATCGTTCGTGCCTGCCGTGAGCTCGGTATCAAGACCCTCGCGGTCTACTCCGAGGCCGATGCCCAGTCCCTCCACGTGCAACTTGCCGACGAGGCGATTTGTATCGGCGGCCCGAAGGGCGCCGATTCCTATCTCCGCGCCGACCGCATCATCGCCGCCGCCGAGATCGCCGACGTGGACGCCATCCATCCGGGCTATGGGTTCCTGTCTGAGAACGCCAAGTTTGCCGCCCAGTGCGAGGCCTGTAACATCAAGTTCATCGGCCCCAAATCCAAGTCCATCGAGATGATGGGCGACAAGGCCGTCGCGAAGGACACCGTGCGCAAGGCCAAGGTGCCCACCGTGCCCGGCTCCGACGGCCCTGTCACCTCCGAGACCGAGGCGATCAAGATCGCCCGCCGCATCGGCTATCCAGTCATCATCAAGGCGGTCGCCGGCGGCGGCGGACGCGGCATGCGCATCGCCCACAACGACGTTTCCCTGGCGAAGGAGTTTAATGTCGCCCGCAACGAGGCTGAGAAGGCCTTTGGCAACGGCTCCGTCTACCTTGAGAAATACATCGAGAAGCCCCGCCACATCGAGTTTCAGATCCTCGCCGACAGCCACGGCAAGACCCTCCACCTCGGCGAGCGCGACTGCTCCGTGCAGCGCCGCCACCAGAAGCTGATCGAGGAGTCCCCCTCACCCTTTTTAACCCCCGGTCTGCGCAAGGATATGGGCAAGGCCGCAATCCGCGCCGCCGAGGCCGCCCAATACACCAACGCCGGCACCATCGAGTTTCTCGTCGATGCCAAGGGTAACTACTACTTCATCGAGATGAATACCCGCATCCAGGTGGAACATCCGGTGACCGAGGAGGTTACGGGTATCGATCTGATCAAGCAACAGATCCTGATCGCCAACGGAGAGAAGCTGGCCTTCGACCAGGGCGACATCACGTTCACCAAGCACGCCATCGAGTGCCGCATCAACGCCGAGGACCCGGCGCGCAACTTTGCCCCCAGTCCCGGCACGATCGGCCTCTACTACGCCCCTGGCGGCCACGGCGTGCGGGTCGACTCGCATGCCTATTCGGGCTACACCATCCCGCCCTATTACGACTCCATGATCGGCAAGCTGATCTGTTTCGGTTCGACCCGGAAGATCGCCTTGGAACGTAGCTATCGTGCGCTCAGCGAATACCTTATCCGCGGCATCAAGACCACCATCCCGCTCCAGAAGGCGATCATGAGCGACCCCACCTTCATGGAGGGCAAAGCCACCACCGCCTACATGGAGGAGTTCTTCGCCCGCACCCCGGTCGATTTGTTCACGCAATAAGGCCCTAGGCCGCTCGTGTTCGCACCTACGCCCCGTCGCCTTATCCGCGGCGGGTTATTTTTTTATGAAATATCATGATCTCCCGCAGAGGCGTGGAGACGCGCAGGATTTGGATAACAGATTTTTGGTTCGATGCATTTTCTCTGCGGCGCTGCGTCTCTGCGGGGAAAATGTTTTTTCAGGGCCCGGATAGACAAGACACCTCGCAAAGCGACACCGTGGCTGCGGAGTTCATCATCAAAACACTCCACGCGGCGACCGCGCGCCATCACGGCTTCGCCGAGATCTTCACCTTCGACCGTCATCAAACGCTCGCGGCTCCCTCGCTCGGCCTCCTGCCACGGGATCGGCCCTGACGTTGTTTTGCAAACCGCTCGGATAACAGGTTGCCCCGGCGGCGGATCGCTGTTTTAAGTTCCCGCATCATGACGACGCCCGCGCCCGCCGAGCCGACGCCTCCCTCCCGTTACGACGAGCAACCGTCTTTGGGCGAGATCAAGATCAACCACACCGTGGTCGCCGGCATCGTCAGGCTCGCCGCGCAGCGCGTGCCGGGAGTGGTCGGGGTCGGTGGCGGGATCGTTGATGGGATTAGCGAACTGTTCTCCAAAAAAGACTTCGACCACCGCGGCGTGCGGGTCAGCGAGGACGCGGAGGACCATTACTACATCGAGCTCAGGCTCATCATCGCCTTCGGCGCCGAGATCGGCAAAACCGCCTACGAGGTGCAGGTCGCGGTGCGCAACCAGGTGGCGGCGATGACCGGCAAAGGCGTGCGCAAAGTGGACGT
>CAMCHD010000203.1 GCA_945874545.1 Akkermansia muciniphila
TGCGCCTCCCGCGCCACCGCCGAGCGCGTCGCCGAGTCCCTCGCCGGCCGGGGCTACGCGGCCAAACCCTACCACGCCGGCCTCGACCCCGCCGAACGCGCCCGCAACCAGGAGCTTTTCCTGCGGGACGAGACCAAGATCATCTGCGCCACCATCGCCTTCGGCATGGGTATCAACAAGCCCAACGTCCGCTGGGTGATCCATTACGACCTGCCCAAAAACCTGGAAGGCTACTACCAGGAGACGGGACGCGCCGGCCGCGACGGCCTGCCCGGCGATTGCCTGCTGCTCTTCTCCGGCGGCGACATCGCAAAACAAACCCATTTCCTCGACGAGATCACCGACGCGGCCGAGCAACAACGCGCCCGCGCCCAGCTCCGCCTCATGGCGCGCTACGCCGAGGGCACCGGGTGCCGCCGCCGCGAACTGCTCGCCTACTTCGGCGAAACCTTTCCGCTGGATAACTGCGCCGCGTGCGACAACTGCAACGAGCCGCGCGACACCTACGACGGCACGCTCCACGCCCAGAAATTCCTCTCCTGCGTCTACCGCTGCCGCCAGGCCTCGCGCTTCGGCGTCGGCTTGAACCACGTGGTCGAGGTCCTCGTCGGCGCCAAAACCGAAAAGATCCAGAAGTGGGGCCACGACCGGCTGAGCACCTACGGCATCGGCGGCGACCTGCCGCGCCACCACTGGACGTCCGTCGGCCGCGAATTGCAGCGTCTCGGCTACGTCGCCCCGGGCGAAGGCGAGTTCCCCACCCTCGAACTCACCGCCGAGGGCCTCGCGCTGCTCAAGTCACGCGCCTCCATCACCCTCACCAAACCCTCCGAACTCGCCCCGAAGGCGAAACGCGCGCCGCTGCGCCGCGAGGGCGAAGTCGCGTGCGACGAGATCCTGCTCGCCGAGCTGAAGAAGCTGCGCAAACGCCTCGCCGACGAGCGCGAGGTGCCGGCGTATGTGATTTTTGGTGACAAAACCCTCCGCCAGATCGCCCGCGAGTATCCGGCCACCGAGCGGGAGATGCACGGTATCTTCGGCATGGGCGAAAAGAAGCGCGAGGAGTTCGGCTCCACCTTCGCCCGCTTCGTCGCCGCGTTCCTCGAGACCAACCCCCGCCAGCGGTTCGACGACTAAGGCCGCGCCACGTCCATGCAGGCCCGGCCCTGAGCCGTTTTCATGCATTCAAAGGGCGGAGTGGCGGGGTAAGATGGCGAGTGCCTTTCAGGGGAGGAGTGCAGAGTAACACGCGTCGGTATTTCAAGCGCATGGCGCACTCTGAAAGGTGCCGCAGGATCGCCTCGAAAGGATCTGTGCGGCTTCATGGGCACGGCTAAGCGGGGAGCGCGAGGCAACCCAAACACTCCGAGGTCGGGCGGACCGCCGGACCCGCCGCCGAGCGACCATCGACTTTCTCGTGCTCAAAAGTGCCGCACGAACAACGGCCGGACCCGAATGGCATAACCCCGGTTATCGCCTGCCGCTGAGATACGACCTCACCGCAAACGTAAGGATGTATCGTAGCGGTATCTCGCCGCAAAAACGAGTAACCCAGAACGGCACACGTCATCGCCCGCCTCATCCCGCCGCGATCTCCGCCTCATCGTCGCGACGCGCGGCCTTGTGCGAAGCGCGTTTTTCGCGGCGCGCCTTCGCCCAATACGGCTCCTCCTGTTCGCCAGCCATGATGCAGCCCAGCGGCTGGATCTCGCCAACCACCGTCGCCAGGCCGAAGCGAGCGATCTGCGCCTTGACCTTCGTGGCGTCCTTATATCCGAGCGGCGACTCCGAGAGGTCGGGCGCACCGCTGAACCAGCGCACGTCGAGCCCGGCGGTCGTCTCCGCCAGCGCCTGCTGCACACGCGAAGGGTCGAGCTCGCCGTCCGCGTCCTTGAAGGGACGCAGCATCGCGGTGCGCGAGAGGTTGCGCCCCGCGCCATGCGGGCAAAACGAGAGGTAGTCGGCGTTGTCGGCGCCGAGCACGAGCAGGATCTCGCGCGCCATGTTGAGTGGGATCAAACCCAACAGCGGACGCCCCTCGGCATCGCGCCAGGCCGGCGTCGCGCCCTTGCCGTGCAGGTAGGTGTCACCGCGCTTCCACACGAAGTTGTGTTCATTGCCGATCTGCGCGAGCGGTCGCGCCCCCACGCGGCGCAGAAACGCCTCGTGAAGCACGGCGTGATTCTCGCGTGTCCAGCGGGCGATGTATTGCAAGGCATCCCAGTAAGCGCGCCCCTCGTCGGTGTCGGCGGGCAGCCAGCACGCGGCGTCGGGCACGCCCCGCGCGTTCTCGTCGCACCAGCGGCGCGCGGCGGCCTGGCCGCGTTTGTAGAGGTCTGCGCCGATTCCGCGCGATCCGTGGTGGGTCACGAGCACGTGAAACTCGCCGCCATGGCGCGAGACCGCCTCGGCGAGCGCGACGTGACCGGCGGCAACCAGCGACCCGCGTTGTGAATCCGAGAACTGGATACGCCCGACATAGGCGAAGTGGTTGCCGTCGCCCTGCGTGCCGAGAAAATCCTGCGCGCGGGAGCGCAGGCCCTTCAGAAAGGGGTTTTCCCACACCGGCTCGTCGAGCACGGCCGAGGCGAACTGCTTGCCGCGTGCGCGTCCGCCGGCCCCGAAGTGGGTCACGGCCTGCAAATGGTCCATCAGCTCGCCCACCGGATGGTTGGCGGGGAAGAAGCTGGCGAACATCGAGCAGCAGATATCCGCCGAGTGCGCGCCGGGCACGATGGCGTTCTCCACCGCGATGGCACCGCCCACCGGAATGGTGGCCGCGCCGCCGCCGGCGGGACAGGTGTCGGGCATCAACACGCCGCGCTGCACCACGGGAGAGTGCAGCAGCTCAGTGATACGGGCTCTAGCGGAAGCGACGTTGGCCGCCTCCTCGGGCGTATCGGCGTCGACCGCGAGGGCGAGCGGAGCCGGCTGCTCACGCGGAGCGATCAAGGGAGGCACCTTGGGAAACTCGGTCTCGAGTTGGGCGAGCGCGGCGGAGCGAGCGAGGCCGGAGGCCTCCAGCTCGCGCGCGCGACGGAGGGCGTGCCCGAGACGACGACCCTCGTGCCAACCGGCGGCGAGCAGATCACGGGCTTTGACTTCTACATTCATGAGATAGAAATAGATAGGATTGTTCAAAAGGAGGATCGGGACACCGGCCTGGGTCGCGAGGCGTGACCGGGGCGACAAAGGTTTTATCCTTAATCGATGAGGGGTGCGTTTTGAGACGTTGAACGATGACGGTTAACAATCAGGTCGGTATCGTTTGGAAACGGTGTTTCAGGCCGTTCACGGGCACCGCGGTGCCAAAAGCCCAAGTTTACGTCTCGCGCCCAGGCCGGGCCCGAAAGTGCTTTAGTGAAGATGAATTTTCACACGGCTACGGCGATTTGTGTGGAGGCGTTGAACTCGTCGATCTCGTCCTGCAGTCGCTCGATCTCCCGCTGATACAAGGAGACCAAACGGTCCACCTCCTCGCGGTTGATCACGGCGACGAAAACGGTCCGGGACGCCTCGTCTCGACTCAGGAATCCGACGCGCTCCACCTCTTCGCCCTCCTTGGTATCAAGGGCCTTCACGAAAGAGATGAGTCCACGCAGCTCGGCCTGGAGATTCAGTTTTCCATAGATGCCTACGTCAGGTCCGGTCACGCCGGCATTGGCGGCGGCGATCACGCCTTTGAAGGCGGCGAGTTCACGGGAACGAGTGATCGAGTGCTCGAAAGCCGCGCGGACATCGGCTCGGACAGGAGTGGACTCCTTGCGGGAGTTCTCGCGTTGCACGATTTCGCGCGAGCGAGCAACCTCTCCGGCGAGACGGTTCTTGAGCTTCAAGGCTTGGGATAGAGTTACGGTTTTCATGGTATGATTTTAGTTAGAGACGATTGATATGAGATGAGATTAGCGGGTTTTCGTTTATTCACATAGAGCCGGGGTCGCCTAATCTATGACTGAAGCGTCAGGTTTAGGCGGAGGTCAGAAAATGCCGCCAGTCCGGGTGACGGGCCTCGCGGAGCGTCGCGACGACCGGGATCGCGCCGGGGGCGCGCGGGCGGCGGAGCAGGCGCAGGCCGGCCTCGTGCGGGAGGCGATCGGCCTTGAAGGCGTTTACCTCGCGTTTGGCCCACACGAGGTTCTCGAAGCTGTCGCGACCCCCGCGAGCGCGGGGCACGACGTGGTCGAGGTTGCCGCCGCGACGGCCAACGCGTTCGCCGGTGTATTGGCACACGCCGCCGTCGCGGGCGAAAATCGCTTCGCGAGTGAGGCGCGGCGCTCGCATGGGCACGCGAGCGTAGCGGGTCGCGATCACCACCGTCGGCACGCGCACCGCCTGGCGCGGGGTGCGCACCAAGAGGTCGAACTCGCGGACCGGCAGCGTCATCCATTCCGCCCAGGCCACCGGGCGAAAGCTGAGTGGACGCGCAAGGTCCCATTCACCGTCGGTGCTGCGGGCGTAGGCGATATCAAGCCCCATCGCGGGCGGCTGGGCGGCGTCGCCGCCGTTGAGCGCGACGAGCGCCTGCTTGACGGTGCGATGCCCGATGACCTGCCAGGCGCGGTTGAGCGACAGCACGATCGGCTGATCGAGGAGTGAGGCGTGCATGGAAGAAAGAAGAACGGACGGGACGGGGGAAGGTGGGCGCGGACGAAAGGCGCGGCGGTGTGTGTTGTTTTTTGTGATTCGCGAAATTGGTTTTCCCGCCGGGAGTCGCACCCGGATCGCGGCCTTCGCACGGCCGCATGCTTCTATTGCACCACGAGAAAGTAAAAATGACGGAGGGAGGAGGTCTCGTGCCCCAACCGGGGGCGCCGGTCCGACCGTTTTCGAAACCGTGTCCGCACCTCGGCGGAGTCTCCCTCCGAGTCACATGAGGGCGTCCACATTGAGGTAAACCCACCCTCATGAACCGCTAAATTGGTCGAGAAGGCTGGACTTGCACCAGCGAAGGTCGGGGACCGACGCGTTTACAATGCGTCGCCGTTGCTGCTTGGCTACTCCTCGAAATTGGTGCCGGCCGGGAGAATTGCACTCCCAAGGCTCACTGCTTCTGAGGCAGGTCAGTCTGCTGTTCCCGATAAACCAGGCCGGCGAAAAACAAAAATGGTCAGGTGGGCGGGATTCGCACCCGCTTCCCCGGCTTCACGGGCCGGTGCCCCGCTGACTGGGCCACGCACCTGAATATGGCTCCACCGCCCGCCGCGAAACCACGGGTTGGGTTTCGGCGTTCGCCTCGTCAGTCGCGGCGGACGGTGGAAAAATGGTCGAAGCGGTGAGAGTCGCACTCACGTCGTCTCGGTCCCAAGCCGAGTGCCTGAAACTGCTAGGCTACGCTTCGAAAATGGGTGCGGGTGTCGGGGTCGCACCGACCTCGCCTGGGCTTATGAGACCCGGCGGAACAACTGGTTCTACCCGCAATGGTAAACTGGCACGTCCGGCAGGTGTCGCACCCGACCGCCTGGATTCTGAGGCCGGGCAGTTCGCTGGAACTACGGACATGGGACTGGACACGATGGCGGGACTCGCACCCGCGAACCTCGGCTTTGCAGGCCGGTCCCTTGGCTGCGCGGGCACATCGTGGAAAAACTTGAACCGCGGCTCAGGTCGCTCGGCGTCGGAAGACTTCTCCTACGTCCGCCCTCAATGACCACAGGTAAGTGAGCGCCGATGGACAACGCGGGGTCGTCTGTCGGCGAAAACTGAAAAATTGAACCCGCCCCGCCCGGCGTCGCCGTTTCGATCCACTGGGAAGCGCCCCGTGCGGGGTTGTATAGACTATCAAGCTTTCACTATCACAAAAAAGAACACACACCGTCGTCCCTCTCGTCCGACGGGAAGTCGGATCGGTTTGGGCGGCCGCAGGATTTGATGCGGACCTTGGCTGATTGGAACTGGGCTCAGCGATGAAGCCGCGAGGGAATCTGGAAAGACAACGAGCCCTTGGGCTCGGATTCCCGGAAGCGGCCGTCGCTATCGCGTCGGCAAAAGAAGCCCGCTTCCGGAGGAGGAGGCGGGCCGTGGGCGCGAAGACGATAAAGAGTCTCCGGCGCTACCTGGCACCGCTTCCATCAAGACTTAGATAACCGGGTCGTGACCCGATTTCTTCGCCGCGCATGTCCGCCGGGATCGTATTCAATCCCGACGCACACAGCCGCCATGTGGAATGGCGCGAAGTGTTTTGAATAAGTCGGGTTGAGTTCACGGTGGTCGTAAGGGCCGAAGGCTTGATTGAAGAAGCCAGACTCTAGCAGGCGCACGCGATGCTTGCCATGCGCAATGGCGCAGGATACCTGACCAATCAGTCATGTTTGAAAAACTCTTCTCCGAACGCGGTCTCTCCCTCGAACGTCTGCGCGTGCTCGTCGAGGTTCACGACGCCGGCAGCATCGCCCAAGCCGCGCCGGGGGATCCCATCCGCCAGAGCCAATACAGCCGCCAGCTCCGCGAGCTGGCCGAGTTCTTCGGCTGCGAAGTCGCACAGCGAAAGGGCAAGCTGCTCAAGCTCACCACCGAGGGCTCACGCCTCGCCGAGCTGGCCCGCGCACAAATGCGTGCGCTGGAGGATTTCCGCGCCGACTGTGCCGCCGAGGCCATCGACTACACCCTCGCGGCGGGCGACAGCATCATCCACTGGCTGGTCATTCCTCGTCTCGGCGGCCTGCTCGCGGCGTCGCCCGATCTTCGTTTCGCCACCACCAACCTGCGCACGAACGACATCGTGCAACAACT